>WFNO01000017.1 GCA_015488555.1 Gammaproteobacteria bacterium | reverse complement strand
GTGGTGGAGATCACGCCCAGTGCGGAACCCGCGCCTTCCGTCCTCGCCGCGCCTCCCACGAGCGAGCAGGGCACCCGCCAGGCGAAATTGCGCGGCCAGGTGTTGCATCTGCTGCTGGATCGCCTCAGCCGCGCACCCGAGGCGCGCGCCTCCGAGGAACAGGCGCGGGCCATCCTGCAGGGCGTGGCGGAGGCCTTCCAGCTCGCTGCGGACGACGCCCGCCTGCGGGACTGGTGGGCGGAGGCCCTGGCGGTACTGGACGCCCCGCAGACCCGCCCCCTCTTCGATCCCGCCTGCTACCGGTGTGCCTGGAACGAAGTCCCCTTGCTCTACCGCGACGGACCGTATCAGGTCAGCGGCGTGATCGACCGCCTGGTGGACGACGGAGAGACCTTGACGATCGTGGATTACAAAACCCATACCCAGGCCCGCCCGGAAAACCTGGTCCAGCTCGCCGCCCCCTACCGGGAACAACTGGAACACTATCGTGAAGGCGTACACCGCCTCTGGCCCGGGCGGCCGGTGCGGGCCTTGTTGCTGTTCACCGCCTGCTGCGGGATCTATGAATACGATCCCTAGGAATCGTCAACCCCGCCCGCCGATGCGCTCGTCGAGGATGCGGATCAACTGCTTGGCCGGCACGTAGCCGGCGATGACGCTGCCGTCCGGCAACACCAGGGTGGGGGTGCCGGTGATGCCGATCTCGCCGGCCTTGGCCATGTGCTCCTCCACCGGATTGGGGCAGTCGCGGCGCGCCATCTTGCCTCCGGACTTGGCGAAGGTGATGGCTTCCTGGCGGTCTTCGCTACACCACACGGACACGGCCCGATAATAGGACTTGGTGTTGACGCCGGAGCGGGGATAGGCCAGATAACGGATCTCGATGCCCCGGCGCTGGTATTCCTCGATTTCGCGGTGCATCTTGCGGCAATAGGTGCAATCCACGTCGGTGAAGACGTTCACCACGTAACGGCGAGCCCCTTTGGCCGGGAAGACGATGGCGGTGGCGGGATCGATACCGGCCATGATGCGCAGGCGGGCGGCGGAACGCTTCTCCTCGCTGAGATTGGTGCGCGTCTCCAGGTCCACCAGGTCCCCCTGCAGGACATAGCGCCCGCCCGCGGTCATGTAGAACACCTCGGTGCCATAGCGCACCTCGTAGAGCCCGGGGACGGGCGAGGCCTCGACGGCGTCCGGGGCCTGTCCGGGGACGATGCGCCGCAGTACCTCGCGCAGCTCCTGTATGGCGTCCGCCTGGCCGGCCCAGACGAAGGCCGGGGTCGCGCCCAGGAAAGCGCCCAGAAAAATGCAAACGCCCAGGAGCGACCCACCCAAACGCCTGGAACACGAGCATTTGGAATACAGGCGTCTGAGATACAGGTGCATGGCATTCAGACTGGCGCCCGAAGACGAGTCCGGGTGGCCGGTACCGGCGGTCATAACCTTCATGGAAAGGATCCCTTCGCTACTGCCTTCAGTCTCCCACTCCCGCGGGAGCGGAACTTTGCAATGGATCACATTATGCAATAGTGCGGCCCCGCCTGGTAGAGTGATTCCACCTTCCTTCAGGCCGGCGATGTCAGAGAAACCTCTCCGCATATGGTGCCTGGGGGCTTGCCGGGCGTCACCGCTGAACACGCGGGTATTCGAAGAAACTTATCCACGCGGATGATGCGCGGCGTGCAGGGCCTTGAAGCGCTCGCGCGCCACATGGGTGTAGATCTGCGTGGTGGACAGATCACTGTGGCCCAGGAGCATCTGCAATACCCGCAGGTCGGCGCCGTGATTGAGGAGATGGGTGGCGAAGGCATGGCGCAAGGTGTGAGGAGACAAGTCAGGACCGATACCCGCCCGGCGGGCATGGCGTTTGATGAGATACCAGAAGGCCTGGCGGGTCATGGGACCGCCGCGGCGGGTGACGAACAGGGCCGGGCTGCTGCGCCCGGCGAGCAACTGGGGACGGGATCGGACCAGATAACGTTCCAGCCAGTGAGCCGCTTCCTCGCCCAGGGGCACGATGCGCTCCCTGCCGCCCTTGCCCGACACCCGCACCACCCCCTGGTGCAGGTTGAGTCCGGTCAGGTTCAGGCGCACCAGTTCCGAGACCCGCAGCCCCGTGGCATAGAGCAATTCCAGCATGGCCCGATCCCGCAGGCCCTCGGCGGTGTGCGTCTGGGGCGCTTCCAGCAAGGCCTCCACCTCCGCCTCCGTGAGGGTCTTGGGCAAGGGCCGTCCCAGGCGCGGGCCTTCGATGCGGGCGCTGGGGTCTTCGTCCCGCAGGCCTGCGCGCACCAGGTACTGGTAGAAACGGCGCATGCTGGAAAGCAGGCGTGCACTGCTGCGGGCACTGCGCCCCCGGACCAGACAGACCTCCAGATAGGCCAGCAGGTCGTCACGCCCCGCCTCCACCAGACGCTTGCCGGCGGTGGCGGCGAGCCACCGCTCCAGTCCCCGCAGATCACTGCGATAGGCGGCCAGGGTATGCACGCTCAGGCCCCGCTCCATCCACAGAGCGTCCAGAAAGCGCTCGAGGATGCCGTCATCCGGTTTCACGCACAACCCCCTGTTCGTGAGTCAGCAACCAGTGTTTCACCGCCAGCCATGGGCCGTCCCGGGCGCCGCAATAGCCGCCGCTGCCTGCGGCGGCCACCACGCGGTGGCAGGGCACGACGATGGGCCAGGGGTTGCAGCGACAGGCGGCGCCCACCGCCCGCGGCGCCGTTCCCAGGCTGCGGGCCAGCTCACCATAGCGCCGGGTCTCCCCCGGCGGGATGGTTCGGAGCGCCCGCCACACCCGTTGCTGGAAAGGCGAACCCCGGCGCACCAGTGGCAGGGTGAAGGCGTGACGGGGATCATGGAAATAGGCCTGGAGCTGGCGCACGGTCTCGGCGACCAGGTCTGCGGCGCCCCGGCGACCTGCAGTGGCGCCTTCCAGGAATTCTGCTGGAAATTCCTCCGGAGATCTCCTTTCCGGCGTCGCTCCCGCAGGCCCGTCCGGAGGCCCGGCGGGAAGCCAATCCAGGGCCTCCACCCCCCCGCTTCCTACGCGGATACCCAACCAGCATCGGGGGACGGGAGAACGGAGTACGGCATCGTAAGCACCGCGCTCCATCGTGCCGCTCCGCCCGCCTGCTGCGTTTCCCGTCTTGTTTCCCGTCTCGTTTCCCGGGAGACGTGCCGCAGAGAGGAAAGGCCTACAGTTTCTCCTTGATGCGGGCGGCCTTGCCGCGCAGGTTGCGCAGATAGTACAGCTTGGCCCGGCGCACCGCGCCCCGGCGCTTGACGGTGATGCTGTGCACCGTGGGGCTGTAGGTCTGGAACACCCGTTCCACCCCCTCGCCATGAGAGATCTTGCGCACGGTGAAGGAGGAATTGAGGCCGCGGTTGCGCTTGGCGATCACCACGCCCGTGAAGGCCTGCAGACGCTCGCGATTGCCCTCTTTCACCTTCACCTTGACCTCCACCGTGTCCCCCGGGCCGAAGGCCGGGATCTCCTTCTTCATCTGCTCCGCTTCGATTTGTCTGATGATTTCCTTCATGTCGCTGCTCCGCCTCGTCGTTTGTTGCGATATTCCTCGATGAACTCCTGCAGCAAGCGCTGCTGGCGCTCGTCCAGGCGCCTGCCCGCCAGCAGATCCGGCCGTTTCAACCAGGTGCGCCCCAGGGCCTGTTTTTCCCGCCAGCGGCGGATGGCGGCATGATCGCCGCTCAGGAGCACCGCCGGCACTTCCCGCCCGTCGATGCACTGGGGGCGGGTATAGTGCGGGTACTCCAGCAGCCCCGCGGTCAAATCGCCGGTGAAGGATTCCTCCTGCGGGGAATCCTCATCGCCCAGGACACCGGGCACCTGCCGGGCCACGGCATCCACCACCACCATGGCCGCCAGCTCGCCCCCGCTGAGCACGTAATCGCCGATGGACAACTCCTCGTCGATCTCGCTCTCGATGAGCCGCTCGTCCACTCCCTCGTAGCGCCCCGCCACCAGCAACAGGCGCTTCCTGCCGGCCAGCTCCCGCACCACCGCCTGATCCAGGCGCCGGCCCTGCGGCGTGAGATAACAGGCCCGCACCGGTTCAGGCGCCGCACGCCGCGCCGCGCGGATGGCATCGCGCATGGGTTGCACTTGCAGCACCATACCCGGACCACCCCCGAAGGGGCGGTCGTCCACACTGCGATGCCGATCCCGGGCAAAGTCCCGGGGATTCCAGCACTCGAGCACCAGCAGGCCCTGCTCCACCGCCCGTCCCGTGACCCCGTAGCGACCCACGGCCGTCACCAGCTCCGGAAACAGGGTCACGACGTCGATTCGCAACGCGGGCCTGGAGGCAGGTGCGGTCACGATTCGCCATCCCCTTCTTCCTGGCCCGGTTTCTCAGTACTCCGGACCGGCCTGCGATCCTGCACCAACCAATCGGGCGCCCAATCCACTTCCAGGTAACCGGCCGCCAGGTCCACGGCGGTGACGGTCCGTCCCTGGACGAAGGGAATCAGCCATTCCCGCTCCCCGGCCGGATCGCGCACCACCAGCACGTCATGGGCCCCGGTCTCGAACAGTCTCACCACCCGCCCCAGGGGCACGCCCTCACGAGTCACCACCTGCAGGCCTTCCAGGTCCACCCAGTAGTATTCGCCGGGTGCCAGCGGCTGCAACTGGTCCCGGTACACGGCGATCTGCGCGCCCATGAGGGCGCGCGCCGCCTCGCGGTCTTCGCACCCGTCCAGTCGGGCCACCACACCTCGACCATGGCGCCTGCCTTCCAGCACCGCCATGTCCTGCCACCGGCCTTCGCGACCGATCAGCCAGGGGGAATATTGCAGAATCTGCTCCCGCGGCTGGGTATGGGAATAGATCCGCACCCAGCCCTGCACGCCGAAGATGCCGGATATGTGTCCCAGGAGCACCCGCCGCTCTCGCCGGCCGTCGTCCCGGGACGGGGGCTCCTCAAGCCTGGGCGGCGGCAGTCTCTCGTTCCCTGTTCTGTTCTGAGTTCTGTTCTGAGTCCTGTTCCGACTCCTGGGCTTCCCGGACAAGCTTGGCCACCCGTTCCGAGGCCTTGGCGCCTCGCTCGATCCAGTACCGATAGCGCTGCGCATCGATCTTCAAGCGTGTTTCGTTGTCCGCTGCGATCGGATTGAAAAAGCCGATGCGTTCGATGAACCGGCCGTCACGCGGCATGCGGCTGTCGGCGACGACGACGTGATAGAACGGCCGCTTCTTGGCGCCGCCACGGGCCAAACGTATGGTTACCATAGGCTCAATACACCCTCGAAATCTGCAGTTTCTCGAAAAAAGTGCTTTATTCTACGCGATTTTCCCGAGAAAGAAAGCCCCATCCCGAGACCCATATCCTGGGGAGGAGAGGAGGCTCAGAAGGGCAGCTGCCCTTTCAGGCTGCGCATCATGCGGGCCATGCCGCCCTTGGACGCGCTTTTCATCATTTTCTTCATCTGCGCGAATTGTTTGAGCAGCCGATTGACGTCCTGCACCTGCACGCCGGCCCCGGCGGCGATTCGGCGCTTGCGCGAGGCCTTGATGATGTCGGGATGGCGCCTCTCCTGGGGCGTCATGGAATTGATGATGGCCTCCAGGCGAATGAACTGGCGGTCGTCCACCTGGGACAGGGCCTCCTGCGGCAGGGAGATGCCGGGCAATTTGCTCAGCAGGCTCTGAATCCCCCCCATGTTGCGCATTTGTTGCAGCTGGTCGCGGAAGTCTTCCAGATCGAAGCCCTTGCCCTTTTGGACCTTGCGCACCAGCTTCTCGGCCTTCTGACGGTCGATCTTTTGCTCCGCCTCCTCGATGAGACTGAGGATGTCACCCATGCCCAGGATCCGGGAAGCGATGCGGTCCGGATGGAAGGCTTCCAGGGCATCGATCTTCTCGCCCACCCCGATGAACTTGATGGGCCGGCCGGTGATGCGGCGCACCGACAAGGCGGCTCCGCCCCGGGCGTCACCGTCCGCCTTGGTGAGAATGACGCCGGTGAGCGGCAGGGCCTCGGCGAAGGCCCGGGCGGTGTTGGCGGCGTCCTGTCCGGTCATGCTGTCCACCACGAACAGGGTCTCCACCGGGGAGAGGGCCTGATGCAGGCGCCGGATCTCCGCCATCATCTCCTCGTCGATGTGCAAGCGGCCCGCGGTATCCACGATGACCACGTCCAGGAACTTCTTGCGCGCGTGGTCCACGGCACCGGTGGCGATGGCCACCGGATCTTCACCGCTGTGGCTGGGATAGAAGGCCGCTTCCACCTCGCCGGCCAGGGTCTCCAACTGCTGGATGGCGGCCGGGCGGTAGACGTCGGCGCTCACCAGCAATACGGACTTGCCAGCCCGGCTCTTGAGCCAGCGTGCCAGCTTGGCGGCCGTGGTGGTCTTGCCCGCACCCTGCAGGCCGGCCATGAGCACCACCGCCGGCGGCGGCACGTTGAGGTCGAGCTCGGCGCAAGACTCCCCCATCAAGGCCGTCAGTTCTTCCTTCACCACCTTGATGAAGGCCTGTCCCGGGGTCAGGCTGCGCATCACTTCCTGCCCCACGGCCCGCTGTTTGACCTCTTCGATGAATTCGCGCACAACCGGCAGGGCCACGTCGGCCTCCAGCAAGGCCATGCGCACGTCGCGCAGGGCGTCCTTGATGTTGCTCTCCGTGAGGCGACCCTGCCCGCGCAGGTTCCGGACGGTCTGCCCGAGTCGCTCGCTCAGTGAATCGAACATAACTCAAGAAAAAAACTCATTGAAATTTGAAACGTTTTTCAAAAAGGACGTGAGAGCGGAATTCCTACCCCACCACACCGCACGGCCCTGCATGGGCCATACAGCCGGTGCGGCCCATGATACACGCAAAAGGCTGGAGAAGCGACGCGGCAGGCGGCGATCGGCTGCGCCCCGAGGTGTCACTCGGGCGAATTCCCCCGCCAGATTCCTGCCAGATTCTTGTCAGATTTCCAGGACCATACCGCCCCGCAGGCGGATCAGTTCCCGGTCGGGAACGGCGGCTTGGCACTCCTCGAAGATAGCGGCTTCAGAGGCCGGTTTGTTGTGCGTGATATAGATCTTGGGGCGATGGCGCAGCTTCTTCAAGTCGGCGCCCAGCAGCTTGGGGCAATAATGGCGGGACTTGAGGCTCAACTCCTCCAGTGCATCCACGAACGCGGCCTCGACGATGAGGTGATCCAGGCGCTCGTGGGCGTTGAGGGCCTCCCAGAAGCTGTCGTTGGTGGTGGTGTCACCGCTGAAGGCCAGCACACCACCGCTGGGTGCCTGGATGCGATAGCCGACGGTGGGCACGATGTGGTTGACGGGGATCATCTCGAACACCCGCCCCTGCAACTCGCATCGCTCCCCCGGCGCGAGCGGTGCATAGCACATCACCGGATTGTCCTCCGTGGGCAGGGTGGCGAAATCCGGCCAGATATGCCAGTTGAAGATGTGCTCCCGCAGCACGTCTATGGTCTGTGCCTGAGCGTGGATGACGATGGGCTGTTGCTTGTTGAGTAGGGGGAAGAGACTGTCCACCATCAAGGGCAGGCAGGCGATGTGGTCCAGATGGGTATGGGTCAGGAAGACGTGGCGGATGCGGGCCATCTCGGCAGCGGTCAGCTCACCGACGCCGGTACCGGCATCGATGAGGATGTCGTCATCGATGAGGAAAGAGGTGGTCCTCAACTCCCCCCCGATGCCGCCACTGCAACCCAGAACTCTCAGTTTCATCGTACGATTCACCCTATTGCGGCCGCCCGGCCGCGTACGGCAACCGGCAGTCCCTCCTGCCCCCATCCGCGGGTACGACCACGCGCAGCACCCTCCGCGCACCCGCAGTTATGGGAATCTATCGACCGGGCGCCGCAATTCTTCACTTTCCCGCCTGCATGTCCCTTGCGCTGTCCCCGCACTTCTCAGGGCCGGCCCAGATATGCCATCATTGCGGTGGAAAGTCCACATGCACTCGATGGGAGGAGGGAGAAACACTCGATCGCGCACCACCTCGTGCTCCGCTGAGAGCCTCGCCCCCCTATACTGCAATGATGCGTACTCGGATCGTTCCGGAAAATTAGGGAAACGTTCAGGGAATTGTTCTGGGAATCGTTGTGGGAATCGATGGAGGGATAGCTCGTGGCTTCATACAGGGGCGCGATGGGTTTGTGTCCGCATCGCAACCTCCGGCCGAAGCGATCTTTATGGCGTGTCCGACTGCATACCTCACGAATCACGATAATCGTTCATGAGCCTTACTTTGATCAGTTTCACGGCGGTCTCGTGCTATTTCCTGGCTGGCGGCCTGTTGTGGCGGCGACTGACCGGCAAGATCCGGCCCCAACCGGGCAAGCTGCCCCCCATCCTGCTCGGCTTCTTCGCCACCGGCCTGCACGCAGGACTGCTCTACCGCAACATCTTCACCACAGCCGGTATCAACTTCGGTTTTTTCCATGCCCTTTCCCTACTTTCCTGGCTCATCGCCTTGTTGCTGCTGGTCAGCGCAGTACGCAAACCGGTGGAAAACCTGGGCATCGTCGTCTTGCCTCTGGCGGGTGTGGCCATTGCTCTGGAATATTTCATTCCCTCCGTACATCTATTACCTGAGGACGAACGCCATCTGGAGATCCACATCTTTCTTTCCATGATCGCCTACAGCATGCTGAGCATCGCGGCCTTGCAGGCGCTGCTACTTGCCATCCAGGACCAGCACCTGCACAACAAACATCCAGGGGGATTCATCCGCATGCTGCCGCCGCTGCAAACCATGGAAGCCTTGCTGTTCCAGATGATCGGCCTGGGGTTCGTGCTCCAGAGTCTGGCCCTAATCAGCGGTCTCGTCTATGTGGAGGACATCTTCGCCCAGCATCTGACTCACAAGACCATACTGTCTATCCTTGCCTGGGTGGTCTTCGCCATCCTCCTGTGGGGACGCTGGCGCTTCGGCTGGCGCGGGCGTATCGCCATCCGCTGGACCCTGATCGGCTTCATGTTCCTGGTCCTGTCCTATCTGGGCAGCAAACTGGTAATGGAAATCGTGCTTGGTCATTGATGAGCGCCCACGTACCCATACACACTGCACGATGACCGTCCCGACCCACAGCACCACCTTGTCATTATGAACGAGCCCTCAGCCCTGATCCTGATCTCGGCACTCATCCTGCTGATCTTTCTGTCTGCTTTCTTCTCTGCCTCGGAGACGGCCATGATGCGCCTGAACCGCTATCGCCTGCGCCATCTGGCTACCTCTGGCCATCGCGGCGCCCGCCGCGCCGCCCAGCTCCTGGAGCGGCCCGATCGCCTCATCGGCATCATCCTGCTGGGCAACAATTTCGTTAACATCCTGGCCTCCTCCATCTCCACCCTCATCGCCCTACGCTATTTCGGGGAGGCTTGGATCGCAGCGGCGGCGGGCATTCTGACTTTCATCATCCTGATCTTCGCCGAACTCACGCCCAAGACCATGGCGGCCCTGCATCCAGAGACCATCGCCTTCCCCGCGGCCTATGTCCTCAAACCCCTGCTGCTGGTGTGCTATCCGATGGTGTGGCTGATCAACGCCATCGCCAACGGTCTACTGCGCCTGGTCGGAATCTCGCCCGAGGAAGACGCCATGCAACAATTGAGCAGCGAAGAGTTGCGCACCGTGGTCAACGAAGCCGGGGCCCTGATTCCCAAGAAGCACCAGAAGATGCTGCTCAACATCCTAGACCTGGAGAAGGTCACCGTGGACGACATCATGGTGCCGCGCAACGAGATCGTGGGCATAGACCTGGGCGAATCCGAAGAAGAGATCGTCCAGCTGATCACCTCCTGCCAATACACGCGCCTGCCGTTGTACCACGACGACATCGACAACGTGACCGGCATCCTGCACATCCGCAATGTCCTGCCGCTCATCGCTAGGGGAAGCTTTTCCAAAGAAAGGTTGAAAGAGATTGCCAAGGAACCCTACTTCGTTCCGGAGGGCACGCCGCTCACCACCCAACTGCTCAATTTCCAGCGGCATAAGACCCGGGTGGGCCTGGTGGTGAACGAATACGGTGAGATCGAAGGACTGATCACCCTGGAGGACATCCTGGAAGAGATCGTGGGTGAATTCACCACGGACATCGCCGAGACCATCAAGGACGTGCATCTACAGGACGACGGCAGCTTCCTGGTGGAAGGCAGCGCCAACATTCGTGCCCTGAACCGCACGCTCAACTGGAATCTACCTACCACCGGTCCCAAGACGCTCAACGGCCTCATCACGGAATATCTGGAGTCCATTCCCGCACCGGCCACCAGCCTGCGCATCAACGGCTATACCATCGAGATCCTGCAGACCGCGGAAAACGCCGTCAAGACGGCGCGCATCATCCCTCCGCCGCTGGAGGAACGGGAGGCACCCGATTCGCAGGAAAGCGCACAGCAAAAATGATTATCAAAGGACTGAAAGACACCCCCTCACCCTTACCCTCTCCCCCTGAAGGGGGGGAGAGGAGGAATTCTTTGTAGCCCCTCTCCCAGTGCGAGAGGGATTTGGGGTGAGGAAGTAACGGAAGAACAGACAAGAATCAGGACCAGGGCTCTTTACAGCGGTTCACCAGCCGTAACCGATGCGTATGCCCCAAACGTCCATACGACTCTCCGGCTGCCAGACCACTATCGTTCCCGCGACCTCCGGCGGCGAGGCATCGAAGCGGTAACTCTCGTAGAA
>WFNO01000016.1 GCA_015488555.1 Gammaproteobacteria bacterium | reverse complement strand
GTGGTGGAGGGCCTGGCCGATCTGGATGCGGGACGCGAGGTCAGTCTGGCGGAGGCCCGGGCACGGCTCGGCCTGAAATAGCCCCGTGCCGGCGCCCGCCGTCACCTTCGCCGAATCCGCGCTGGCGGACCTGGAGGCGATCCTGGCTTGGTACGCGGAACAGGGCGTGCCGGAGGTCGGCCGGCGGCTGGTGGGGGAGATCCTCGACCGCGTGCAGGCGCTCAGGAATCATCCCGATCTGGGGCGCGTGGTACCGGAGTTTGACCAGCCCTTTCTGCGGGAACTGATCCATCCCCCGTTTCGCATCGTCTACCGGCGCGAACCGAAACGCATCCGCGTGGTGCGGGTCTGGCACAGCGAGCGCCTGCTGCGCCTGCCGGCCGACGAGCCCGACCAACCCTGACCCCGGATTTTCTCCTCAGGTCTTTCCCCATGTCTTGCCAGGTGATGGCAGTGCCATCACCCCAGGGTTGATCCGGAAAACAGGGAAGTCAGCCAGGCAGTTTCGGCGGCCGGCCCGCCTTGAGCCGTCCGGTCCGGCCGGTCGGCCGCAGCCAGGGGCCTTGCAGGTGAGGCAGCCAGTGATCCTGCCGGCCCAGGGCATGAACCAGGGCGCGGACCGTGAGCCAGTGACGGTAGCGCGTGCCGGCGGTGTACTGTCCGGTCCGGGTGACCAGATACCAGCGCAGGTGTTTGACCTGCCATCGATGAGGCCCCACCTGCCAGCGCCGCCAGATCGTCTCGGCGATCCGCCCGGCACGTTGCAGGTGGCCGCCCCGCACCGAGCCCCGGCGCGCGCCCGGCAGTGTCCGGACCAGCAGGGCCTGGGCCTGCCGGCCCGCCTCCCGCTGACTGGCCGGGTTGGCCATTACCACGCACGCCCCACATAGGCCGCCACCACACCGATCCTGCCATGGCCCAGTTCCCGGGAAATGGCCTAGCGCGCGGCACGGTCGGTCATTTTGTCCACGCCGCGCCGTCCGGCCACCACCGGCGCCGGCGTAGAGCCATAGTCAAATCTGGTGTATGGCGTGATCAGGCGGCGTTCCTGCTGTTATCGGTTTCGCTGGTCACTTCGACTCCGTCTCGGAACTTCACACCCTCAATGACCTTGGCCAGGTAGTTGAATCCACGGGTCTTGCGCCATCGCTTCTCCGCACTCATTCCCAATTTGTAGATCATCGCCAACAAGGTATTCCGGCTCACGCATCCCTTTACCCGGTCTGTCCGGTGACGAATTGTCGCAAAGGTCGATTCGATCGGGTTCGTCGTCCGTATGTGCACCCAGTGCTCGGCGGGAAAATCGTAGAAGGCTAGCAGGGCCTCCCGATCCTTCTCCAGACAAGCCACCGCCTTCGGATACTTGGCCTGGTACGTCTGCACAAAATGATCGAAGGCCTTGTGCGCCGAAGCACGGTCCTCGGCCATCCAGATCTCCTGCAGAGCCCTCTTCGCCTTCGGCTGAACGGCCTTGGGCAGGTAGTTCAGCACATTCGCCGTCTTGTGTACCCGGCAGCGCTGGTGACGGGGCTCAGGGTATACCTCATCCAGCGCCGCCCAAAACCTCAGGGCGCCATCTCCCACCGCCAGCTTCGGCGGGACTTTGAGACCACGCTTCTTCAAATCCAGCAGCACCTCCCGCCAGCTCTGGGTCGATTCCCGTACCCCGTCCTCAATGGCCAGAAAATGCTTCTCACCCCGCTCATTGACGCCAATGATCACCAGGGCGCACAACTTCCGGTCTTCAGATCGCAGGCCGCTGTAGATCCCGACCGCTCACAGATAGACCCAGTGGTCACGACCCACATCCCGACGGCACCAGTCAGCGTATTCCGCTTCCCATTCTCGCTTCAAGCGGCCAATCACCGACACCGACAATCCTTTCGCCTCGGGGCCGACCAGCACCTCCAGGGCTTCCTGCATCTGCCCCGTGGCAATGCCCTTCAGTACAGCCACGGCAGGGCCGCCTCCACCCGCCGGGCCTTCCTCACATACGGCGGCACCAACGAGGAGCGAAACACTACCGGCTCTTCACCCCGGCTCCGGACCTTCGATACCCTCACCAACACCGGGCCCACTCCAGTCAGAATCTCCCGCTCCGGCAGATAACCATTGCGGACCACCAACCGCCGGCCCCGATCGTCCACCTGATCCTCATATTGCATCAGCAACTCGCACAGCTCCGCCTCAATTGCCTGTTGAATCAAACGCTTGGCACCCCTGCGCAGCAATTCCGTCAACGGATCCTCCACACCCTCTGGCGACTGAAAGGCAACTACGTTATCTTTGCTCATGGTGGCGTACCTCCTCTGCTGTTTCAGTTCTCGACAAACCGAATTTCAGCAGGGTACGCCGCCTTCTTCAATCACCCCGTACACCACTTTCGAGCATAGCTCGCTGCGGACGAGTGCATCGTGCCGATGCTGAAGAACCTGCGGGCTGGGGTGACCGCCTTGTCCAGCGGCCATGTGTCGCTGCATGCCGATGTGTTCTGTCTGGACAACAGCAAGGCCTGTAAGGAAGGCGTAGCCCGCACCTACCACGGCTATG
>WFNO01000015.1 GCA_015488555.1 Gammaproteobacteria bacterium | reverse complement strand
GATAGAAACTGCGGGTGTTGCCCGCCAGGCCGTGGGCATTCTCCAGTTCACCGATGCGCTTGACGATCCGGTCGCTGCGCACATCGATCACCACCACCTCGTTCGCCGATCCGGTGGGCACGTACATGCGGGGTGCAGCCCCCGCAGGCCAGACGGCCAGTAATAACAATGCGCACAGGGTTGCATGTATGGCTTTCATGCCGCTCCTCCCTTTGCTCCGATCGCGGTCCGCCCCAGCTTCATGGTCCCCAGTTTCATCCCAGTTTCATGGTACCGCCCCGAGCGCCCGCGGGCCAACATTCCAGTTCTGTTCCCAGCTCTGTTCTCGTACTGTTCTGGCCGGAATGTTGGATGGCGGGCGGAACGGCATTCAAGGCGGCATGCGGGCCGAGGTCCCAAAGTTTTCTCGTGAATCTTCCCGGGTGTCGCTCCAGCCCGTCCGCCTGCCGGGGGCTCGTCCCCGGCGGTTGCCGCCGCCCTCACACCTTCTTGTACAGTTCTCCGCCTTCGTCCAGGAATTTCTGGGCCTGCCGGGCCATGTCTTCCGCGAGGGCGCCCGAGCCGGCCTGTTCGCGGACTTCCTGGGTGATCTGCATGGAACAGAACTTGGGCCCGCACATGGAACAGAAATGGGCCCGTTTATGGCCTTCCTTGGGCAGGGTCTGGTCGTGGAATGCACGAGCCCGCTCCGGGTCCAGGGAGAGATTGAATTGATCCTCCCAGCGGAACTCGAAACGGGCCTTGGACAGGGCGTTGTCACGCAGTTGCGCCCCGGGATGGCCCTTGGCCAGATCGGCGGCATGGGCGGCCAGCTTGTAGGTGATGATGCCTTCGCGCACGTCGTTCTTGTCGGGCAGGCCCAGGTGTTCCTTGGGGGTGACGTAGCAGAGCATGGCGGTGCCGTACCAGCCGATCATGGCCGCGCCGATGCCGGAGGTGATGTGGTCGTAACCGGGGGCGATGTCGGTGGTGAGCGGCCCCAGGGTGTAGAAGGGCGCCTCGCCGCAGGCCTGCAGTTGTCTGTCCATGTTCTCCTTGATGAGGTGCATGGGCACGTGCCCCGGGCCCTCGATCATGGTCTGGACCTCGTGCTTCCAGGCGATGCGGGTCAGTTCCCCCAGGGTTTCCAGTTCGGCGAACTGCGCGGCGTCGTTGGCATCGGCAATGGACCCGGGTCGCAGGCCGTCCCCCAGGGAGAAGGCCACGTCGTAGGCCTTCATGATCTCGCAGATCTCCTCGAAGTGGGTGTAGAGGAAGTTCTCCTGGTGGTGGGCCAGACACCACTTGGCCATGATGGAACCGCCGCGCGAGACGATACCGGTGACGCGCTTGGCGGTGAGGGGGATGTAGGCCAGGCGCACGCCGGCGTGGATGGTGAAGTAGTCCACACCCTGTTCCGCCTGCTCGATGAGCGTGTCGCGGAAGATCTCCCAGGTGAGTTCCTCGGCCTGTCCGCCCACCTTCTCCAGGGCCTGATAGATGGGTACCGTACCGATGGGCACGGGGCTGTTGCGCAGGATCCACTCCCGGGTCTCGTGGATGTGACGGCCCGTGGACAGGTCCATCACCGTGTCCGCGCCCCAGCGGATGCCCCAGACCATCTTCTCCACTTCCTCGGCGATGGTGGAGCCCAGGGCGGAATTCCCGATGTTGGCGTTGATCTTCACCAGGAAGTTGCGCCCGATGATCATGGGCTCCAGCTCGGGATGGTTGATGTTGGCGGGGATGATGGCCCGCCCGCGGGCCACTTCCTGGCGCACGAACTCGGGAGTGATCCGTTCGGGGATGGCCGCGCCGAAGGATTCTCCCGCATGCTGCTCCAGCAGCTCGCTGCCTTGCAGGATCTCGCGCAGGGCCTCGCGGCGCTGGTTCTCGCGGATGGCGACGAATTCCATCTCGGGTGTGATGATCCCGCGCCGGGCATAGTGCATCTGGGTGACATTGGCGCCGGGACGCGCGCGCCGGGGCCGGCGCAGATGAGGGAAGCGCACCGCCGCCAGGGCGGGATCGGCGTTGCGCCGGCGGGCATAGTCGGAACTGAAGTCCGGCAGGCACTCGGTATCCCCTCGTTCCTCGATCCAGGCGCTGCGCACGGGGGGCAGGCCCCGGCGCAGGTCGATGTCGGCCTCCGGGTCGGTGTAGGGCCCGGAGGTGTCGTACACCGTGATGGGGGGATTGGACTCCCGCCCCTTGCGGGTGAGGGTGTCGGAGAGCTGGATCTCGCGCATGGGCACGCGCAGGTCCGGCCGGCTGCCGGTGACGTAGATCTTACGGGAGCCCGGAAAGGGCCGGCGCATGGCCGGATCCAGTTCGGTGTCCCGGGGTGGAATCTGATCGGGAATGGCATTCATGGCGACTCGGTCCTCTTGAAAGCACTGCCAAAACACGGCCGGTGAAACGACCCAGGCACGACGGGAAAGCATCGCCGCAGTGGCCGGAAGGTGGCCTATCTTACCATT
>WFNO01000014.1 GCA_015488555.1 Gammaproteobacteria bacterium | reverse complement strand
TTCACGCGGGCATCGTTGAGGCTGACACTCCAGTGCAGGTGAGGGCCGGTCGCGCGGCCGGTGCTGCCCACGGTGCCGATGATTTCACCGCGTCGCACGGATTGGCCTGGCTGGACCTTGATTTCGTCGAGGTGGCAGTAGAGGGTCACCAGGCCCTGTCCGTGGTCGATGAAGACGCTCTTGCCATTGAAGAAATAATCACCGGTGTCGATCACCACACCGTCGGCGGGGGCCTTGACCGGGGTTCCGCGAGGCGCGGCAAGGTCCAATCCGCTGTGAGGTTTGCGGGGCAGGCCGTTGAAGAAGCGGCGCAGGCCGAAGGCGCTGCTCTGGCGGCCTTCCACCGGCCGCAGGAAGGGCATGCGGGGGGTGACACCCTCACGCCAGCTGCGGAACGCTCGGACGATGCGTTGTCGCTCGGCGCGGATGCGGCGCAGGTCCTCGGCATTGGGTTCCACCTTGCGCCGGTCCTCGATGGTGATGTGTTGTTGAGGGTAGTCCTTGGGCTGGACCTCGAAGGCCGCGAGCGGTTCCTCGCCCGCAACGTCACGGCTCAATCGATGCATGCCCGGAGTGGCGTCCAGGGGGATGCCTACGACGGCATAGTGCCGTGGGCCCTGTGCCAGGACCATGACGCGCTGGCCGCGGTAGTAGGCGGGCATGGACTGGGACAGGGGGATGACCGCAATGCCACCCGGCACCGGATCGTGGCGGGGCAGGGCGGCGCGGGTGGCGCCGAGCTGCGCGAATAGCAGCAGGAGCAAGACGCACCCCTGGGCAACACGGATTTTCACGATTCCCGGCGTTCCTTCACTTCGCACAGCAGGCTGCCGCGCGACAGGCGGGCTTCCACGGCATCACCCACTTGCACTTGACGGGCGTCCCGCAGGATCTCACCTTCTGGCAGCCGGCGAACGATGGCATAACCCCGACCCAGCGTGGCCAGCGGGCTGACTGCATCCAGGGCACGGCTCAAGCCCTGCAGGCGCTGGACGTGTTCGCGCAGTTGCAAGTGGATCTGTCTCGTCAGGCGTTCCCGCAAATTCCGGCATCGTTCCAGATGGCGTTCGATGCGGGCGAGGGGGCGATGGCGCTGCAGGTGGGCCTGCAGTTCCCGCAGGCGGGCCTGTTCGCGGTGGAGGCGAGCCTGCAGGACGCGCACCAGGGTCTGTTCCATTTCGTCCAGGCGTTGGTTCCACTGCAGGAGGCGCTGTCCCGGATGTTGCTGGCGCAGGCGGGTGGCGAGCCATTGCAGGCGGCGGCAGTCTTCGTCCAGGCGGCGGCGCAGGTTGCGCTGCAGGCGTTCCGAGCCGCGGCGCAGGCGGCGCTGCCAGTCCGCACCGTCCGGGGTCACCAGTTCTGCGGCACCCGTGGGCGTGGGGGCCCGCAGGTCGGCAGCGAAGTCGGCGATGGTGACGTCGATTTCGTGGCCCACGCCGGAGACGATGGGGATTTCACAATCGTGGATGGCCCGGGCCACGCATTCCTCGTTGAATGCCCACAGATCTTCCAGGGAGCCGCCGCCGCGAGCCAGGATGAGCACGTCGCATTCGCGGCGCTCGCAGGCGGTGCGGATCATACGGGCGATGGCGGGAGCGGCTTCCTTGCCTTGTACCGGTACCGGATAGATGAGCACCGGAATAGCGGGGAAACGGCGCCGCAGCACGCTGAGGATGTCCCGCACGGCCGCACCGGTGGGAGAGGTGATCACACCGATGCGCCGCGGCAGGGCCGGCAGGGGCCGTTTCCGCTCTTGTGCAAACAGGCCTTCGGCGGCCAGGCGCTGCTTGAGTGCCTCGAAGGCGCGGCGCAGGGCACCGTCTCCGGCCTCTTCCAGGTGTTCCACGATGAGCTGGTAGTCGCCGCGTGGCTCGTACAGGCTCAGGCGGGCCCGGACCAGCACCTGGGTGCCGTTCTCTGGTGTGAAGCCCAGCAGGTAATTGCGGTTGCGGAACATGGCGCAGCGCACCTGGGCGGATTCGTCCTTGAGAGTGAAATACCAGTGGCCCGAGGAGGGGCGGGCGAAATTGGAGATTTCACCCTCCACCCAGACGAGGGGAAAAGTGCCTTCCAGCAGTTCCCGCACCTCGCGATTGAGGCGGGAGACGGTGAAGACATCGCGGCGAGGGGTGATTTCCGGGGTTTCGTCCAGGATGGAAGTGCTCATGGGGGTATGATATACGAAGCACCGGCCGTGCGTGAGGCCGTGGCTCGCACAGTTTCCCCATGGTGATCGCGGTTTACCGGGCATGTGACTAAGTATATAATGTCCCGCTAATTTTTCCCCACATTCAAGGTGTGTCTCATGCGGATCATCCAGGATGCCCTGACCTTTGACGACGTGCTGCTGGTGCCGGATCACTCCACGGTGCTGCCCAAGGAAGTGAGTCTGGCCACGCAGTTGACGCGGGAGATCCGCCTCAACATCCCCTTGTTGTCCGCGGCCATGGATACCGTGACGGAGGCGCGCCTGGCTATCACCATCGCCCAGGAGGGCGGCATCGGCATCATCCACAAGAACATGAGCGTGGAGCAGCAGGCGCAGGAGGTGCGTACCGTCAAGAAGTACGAGAGCGGTGTGATCAAGGACCCCATCACGGTCTCACCCCGCACCAGTATCCGTGAGGTGTTGGCTCTGACCCGGGCGCACAACATCTCCGGCGTGCCGGTGGTGGACGGCGAGGAATTGGTGGGCATCGTCACCCGCCGCGATCTGCGCTTCGAGACCGCCCTGGACAATCCCGTCTCCAGCATCATGACGCCCAAGGAGCGCCTGGTGACGGTGCAGGAGG
>WFNO01000013.1 GCA_015488555.1 Gammaproteobacteria bacterium | reverse complement strand
GCGTGGTGGAGGGTTTCAATACCAAGGCAAAACTGACGGTCAGAAAAGCCTTTGGTTTTCGAACCTATCACGCTATGGAAATCGCTTTGTATCATACACTTGGCGCCTTGCCTGAACCAGAATCTACCCATAGATTCTGCTAACGAGGCAAATTCCTATTGGTACTCAAGGCATTGCCTTCGACCGGCTTGAATTGGATGCCTGGATCGAAGACTATAAGTTCCGCAACGGGCGTCCCGGTCAATCGAGAGAAGACCAATCATGGGACGCAAGAGAACACCGGGGCTCGTCAAACGCCATGGCGTCTGGCACATCGATAAGCACATCGGTGGACGGCGAGTTTGCCCGAGCACTGGCACAGATCGACTCGAAGAAGCGGAACGCTACCTCGCGCGACTGATCGAGCAGACCCGGCAAGCACAGATCTACGGTGTCAGGCCGAGGCGGACTTTCGAGCAGGCTGCTGCCAAGTTCGTGCTGGAGAATCAGCGCAAGCGCAGCATTTCCAGTGACATTGGGCGATTGAAGCTCCTGATGCCCTGGATCGGCAGCATCCCCCTTGATCAGATCCACATCGGGACCCTGCAGCCATGGATCGAAAACAGGCGCAAGGCAGGCGCCGCCGTGGGTACGATCAACCACGGACTGAAGGTTGTGCGCCGAATTCTGAATCTCGCCGCGACCGAGTGGATCGACGAATTCGGCCTGACCTGGTTGCATGCGGCTCCGAAGATCAAGCTGCTGCCCGACACCAACAAGCGGCAACCCCACCCGCTGAGTTGGGAGGAGCAGGACCGCTTGTTCCAGGAGCTGCCGGCACACCTGGCCGAGATGGCGCTGTTTGCGGTCAACACCGGTTGCCGCGACGGCGAGATCTGCAACCTTCGTTGGGAGTGGGAAGTGGCGGTACCGGCCCTGGATACATCGGTATTCATCGTGCCGGGGCAGTACGTCAAGAACGGAGACGACCGGCTCATCGTGTTGAACCGGATTGCCTTATCGGTGGTGAACGAGCGGCGCGGGAAACACCCGACGCACGTGTTCTCCTTCCAAGGCAAGCCGACCTCACGGATGCTCAACGGCGCGTGGCTACGCGCCCGCAAGCGGGCCGGTCTGCCGGGCGTTCGGGTCCACGACCTCAAGCACACCTTCGGCCGGCGGTTGCGGGCCGCGGGGGTGAGCTTCGAGGATCGTCAGGATCTGCTCGGACACCGGTCGGGACGGATCACAACACATTATTCCGCCGCCGAGCTGTCACGGCTCATCGAGGCGGCGAATACGGTGTGTGACCGGGGAGAAGGAAGGCCCGAATTGGTGGTGCTGCGACGACTCAGTGTGAGTTGAGGTCCCGCAAAATTCACGCGCGACGTTTTTGCACCACCACCAGAGTCACTGTAAACGATTGAAATTATTGGTGGCCAGGGACAGAATCGAACTGCCGACACGGGGATTTTCAGTCCCCTGCTCTACCGACTGAGCTACCTGGCCGGGAGGTGGAATCTGGATGGGTGTTTCGAAAGCGTAATTAAAGCGGCAGGTGGGGGGTTAGTCAAGCCGGCTATGTTATCTTTATGTATTTGTTCGCGATTACCCGCCGTATGGAGCTGTCATGAATTTGCGCTGGTGTTGCGTGGGGCTGTTCCTGCTGCTGGCCGTGCTGGGAGGATGCGAGCGGCAGGCCCCGCAGCAGGCCGCGGCCGGCGGGGGTACTGCGGTCACCGCTCCGGTGGAGGGAATGGTGCTGGTGCCGGCGGGGCCTTTCATCATGGGCAGCAACAAGCGTGACACGGAGGGGTTACAGGCCCGTTATGGTTTCGAGAAGCCTCTCTATGTCAACGAGCATCCTGCCCATCGCGTGGTGTTGCCGGCCTTCTACATCGATCGGTTCGAGGTGACCAACGCCGAATTCAAGGAATTCGTGCGCCGCACGGCCTATCCTGAATTGCCCGGTTGGATCCAGAACGGCTACAACGTGTACGACGAGAAGTTGCGCAGTGCCCACGTGAGCAATCTGCGCTGGATCGCCCGGGATTATTTTCAGATCGATCGCGATCCCGAGCGCATGGACAAGGAGGCCTTGTTGGCCGCCTTGTTCGAGATCCAGCGCCATCGCGACCGCTTGCCGGTGACCGGTGTCACTTGGTACGACGCCGACAATTATTGTCGCTGGCGCGGCAAGCGCCTGCCCACCGAGGCGGAATGGGAGAAGGCGGCGCGGGGCACGGACGGGCGTGAATTTCCTTGGGGCGATGAATGGCGCCCGGACTGGACCAATACCGGTGCCCTGGCGGAAGGGCCGGAAGCGGTGATGCCGGTGGGTTCCTTTCCGCAGGACCGCTCTCCCTATGGGGTCATGGATCTGGGCGGCAATGTCTCGGAATGGGTGGCGGATCGCTACGCGCCCTACCCGGGTTCCGATCTCGTGCTGGCCCCCGGAGAACATGCCCATCGCGTGGTGAAAGGCGGCGGTGCCGGTGTGGGGCATTATTCCCTGAGTGTCTTCTTCCGCAGTGCCCGCCGGGCCCATGCCGATCCCGGGCGGCGCAGCACGGACGTGGGTTTTCGCTGCGCCCTGGATGTCCCGGGGAATGCTGCAGGCGGGTGACCGGGAGTGCGCCGCAACGGCGCGGTACTCAGTCGGTCTTTTCCGGGGAGGAAGATTGCGCTTGCGGAGCTTCTTCCTGGGGGACGAAGGCCTCGGGCGTGGCCGAACCCTCGCCGAAGAAGAAGTTTTCCATTTCCTTTTCCAGGAACTGGCGCGCGCGCGGTTCGATGGGCGTGAGCCGGTATTCGTTGATGAGAATGGTCTGGTGGCGCAGCCACATCTGCCAGGCCTCCTTGGAGACGTGCTCGTAGATGCGCTTGCCCAGTTCCCCGGGATAGGTGATGTAGTCCAGGCCTTCGGCCTCTTTGCCCAGTTTGACGCAATGGACCATGCGTGGCATCGGAATCTCCTCACACAGGCGTACCGATGAGCAGGCGCTGGAGGATCCGTTTCACCGGAGCCGCCAGGGCCTGTCGTTGCAGTTGGTCCACATTGTACCAGACCCGGTGGGGGCCCTCCATGACGCGGTCGGCGGGGGGCTGCGGGTGTGTGAGCCGGTGTGTGAGCTGGGCGTGAACCGGAGTGATGTGGAAGTGATAGTGCGTGAAGCTGTGCTGGATCTCGGGCGCAATGTGCAGGATTTCCACCTCGCAGGCGAGCACTTCCCGGCACCAGTGGCGCAGGGCGTGGGCGTCCCGGTGCGGGCACTCGGGCAGGCTCCACAAACCGCCCCAGATGCCGGCGGGCGGGCGCCGCTCGAGCAGGATCTGGCGCCGTGCGTTTTCCAGCACCAGCAGGGCGGCGTGCCGCTCCGGCAACCGGCGCCGGGGCCGCGACGCGGGATAGCGTGCAGGCGCATCCTCCAGGCGGGCGCGGCAGCGCGCCGCCAGCGGGCAGGCATCGCAGTGGGGGTTGCGCCGGGTGCACACCAGGGCCCCCAGGTCCATGATGCCCTGGGT
>WFNO01000012.1 GCA_015488555.1 Gammaproteobacteria bacterium | reverse complement strand
TACTAAGACAAACGATGACAAAGCCTCATTCAGAGCGTGCCCGATGCGGCGCATCAAGGCGCGCTTCGCAGGCAATGGCCCGGCCCTTGGCAAGAAGCGCAACACCGAGGCGCCGCATCCGGCGCGCTCCCCCTGGAGCGGATCTCGGGGCGGGTCTCTGGACGGCCATCCGCGGTGTTGCGCCTCCTTGGCATAGCTCAGGCTATGCCGGCGTCGGCGCGCCTAGCGGACTGACCGTCCAGAGACCCGCTGAATGAGGCTTTGTCATCGTTTGTCTTAGTAAGACAGAAGGTTTATCCAAATTTTCTTTCGCAAAGGCAGTAGACATTCTTCTGCCATCTGCTATCTGATGTCTGATCTCTGGTCCTAGATTCCTCGATTTCGAATTTTTGTGCTATGATCCCAAGTTTATGTGCCCCGGCGTGCAGGAGGGGTACAACGCTTTGATTTTTCGCCGAATTTCTTGAGTATTCGAGTGTTTCATGACTGAGACGGCCCGCGAGATACTGCCCACCAACATCGAAGAGGAGATGACCCAGTCCTACATGGATTACGCCATGAGCGTGATCGTGGGGCGGGCCCTCCCGGACGTGCGCGACGGGCTCAAACCGGTGCACCGGCGCGTGCTCTATGCCATGCACGGCCTGCGCAACGACTGGAACAAGCCATACAAGAAATCGGCGCGTGTGGTGGGCGATGTCATCGGTAAATACCACCCGCACGGCGACACGGCGGTGTACGACACCATCGTGCGCATGGCCCAGCCCTTCTCCCTGCGCTACATGCTCATCGACGGCCAGGGCAACTTCGGCTCCGTGGACGGGGACGCCCCGGCCGCCATGCGCTATACCGAGATCCGCATGGCGCGCATCGCCCATGAGATGCTGGCGGATCTGGAGAAGGAGACCGTCGATTTCATCCCCAATTACGACGAATCCGAGACCGAGCCGGTGGTGTTGCCCACGCGCATCCCCAATCTGCTCATCAATGGCTCGTCCGGCATCGCCGTGGGTCTGGCCACCAACATCCCGCCGCACAATCTCACGGAGGTGGTGAATGCCTGTCTGGCCCTGATCGACGATCCCGGCATCGGCATCGGCGAACTCATGGAACACCTGCCGGGACCGGATTTCCCCACCGGTGCCCTCATCAACGGCGTGCGCGGCATCCACGAGGCCTACCGTACCGGCCGCGGGCGCATCTATCTGCGCGCCCGTTCCCGCATCGAGGACATGGACGAGGCGGGACAACGCCAGCGCATCGTCATCACCGAGCTGCCCTATCAGGTGAACAAGGCCCACCTGTTGGAGAAGATCGCCCTGCTGGTGAAGGAGAAGCGCATCGAGGGCATCAGCGAATTGCGCGATGAGTCGGACAAGGAAGGACTGCGGGTGGTGATCGAACTGCGCCGCGATCAGAACGCCGAGGTGGTGCTCAACAATCTATACCAGCACACCCAGCTGCAGAACGTTTTCGGTATCAATATGGTGGCCCTGGTGGACGGCCAGCCGCGGCTGCTCAATCTGAAACAGATCCTGGAGGCCTTCCTCCAGCACCGCCGCGAGGTGGTGACCCGGCGTACGGTGTACGAGCTGCGCAAGGCCCGCGAGCGGGCCCATGTGCTGGAAGGACTCACGGTGGCGCTGGCCAACATCGACGCCGTCATCGCCCTCATCAAGGCGGCGCCCAATCCGGCGGCGGCCAAGGAGGGGTTGATGTCCCGGCTCTGGGCCCCGGGGGCGGTGACCGAACTGCTCTCCGCCGCCGATGCCCACACCTCGCGGCCGGAGGGCCTGGGACCGGAATACGGCCTGCAGGAAGGGGGGTACCGCCTCACCGCCGAACAGGCCCAGGCCATCCTGGATCTGCGCCTGCATCGCCTCACCGGACTGGAACAGGACAAGATCCTGAACGAATACCGCGAGATCCTGGTGCGCATCGGCGAGCTGCTGGAGATCCTCTCCAATCCGGATCGCCTGATGGCGGTGATCCGCGAGGAGCTGGAGGCCGTCCGCGAGCAGTACGGCGATGCGCGCCGCACCGAGATCCTCACCACCCACCTCGACCTCACCCTGGAGGATCTCATCACCGAGGAAGACGTGGTGGTGACCCTCTCTCACAGCGGCTACGTGAAGTCCCAGTCCCTGGATCTCTACCAGGCGCAGCGCCGCGGCGGGCGGGGCAAGACCGCCACCACGGTGAAGGAGGCGGATTTCATCGACAAGCTGTTCGTGGCCAATACCCACGACACGCTGCTGTGTTTCTCCAGTCATGGCCGCGTGTACTGGAAGAAGGTCTATGAGCTGCCCCAGGCCTCGCGGCATGCCCGCGGGCGCCCCATCGTCAATCTCCTGCCCCTGGAGGAAGACGAGCGCATCACCGCCGTGCTGCCCGTGCGGGACTACGATCCGGACAAATACGTGTTCATGGCCACCCGCAAGGGCTATGTCAAGAAGACGCCGTTGCAGGATTTCTCGCGCCCGCGCAGCAGCGGCATCATCGCCGTGGAACTGGAGAGCGGGGACAGTCTCATCGGCGTGGACATCACTGACGGCGAACGCGACGTGATCCTGGTGACCAGCGCCGGCAAGGCCATTCGCTTCCGCGAGGGGACGGTGCGCCCCATGGGGCGGGTGGCCCGCGGTGTGCGGGGCATCCGCCTGCTGGCGGGGCAGGAGGTGATCGCCCTCATCATCGTCGAGGACGAGGAGGCCCAGGTGCTCACCGTGAGCGAACGCGGCTACGGCAAGCGTACCCCGGTGGCCGAATACCCGGTACACGGGCGCGGCGGGCAGGGCGTGATCACGCTGCAGACCTCGCCGCGCAACGGCGACGTGGTGGGGGCGGAACTGGTGCGCGAGGGCGACGAGATCGTGTTGATCACCGACGGCGGGACCCTGGTGCGCATTCCCGTGGACGAGATCTCCATCCAGGGGCGCAACACCCAGGGGGTGCGCCTGATCCGGCTCAACGAGGAGGAGCGCGTGGTGGGGCTGGATCGCTTCGAGAGCCTGGCGGAGAATGGCGCCGCCGGTACGTGATCATGGTACGTGATCATGGTACGTGATCATGGCACGTGATCATGGCACGTGACCATACTTGGCGCCGTCCCCGCGCCGCGGATCTTGTTGTAACCTGTATTCTGAAACATAGAGGTGAGCGAACCCGATGAGCCGTGTATACAACTTCAGCGCCGGGCCGGCCATGCTGCCGGAAGAGGTCCTGCAACGGGCGCGCGAGGAATTGCTGGACTGGCAGGGCAGTGGCATGTCCGTGATGGAGATGAGCCATCGGGGCAAGGAGTTCATGGACATCGCCCGCCGAGCCGAGCAGGATCTGCGCGAGCTGCTGGCCGTCCCCGAACACTATCGGGTCTTGTTCCTGCAGGGCGGGGCCTCCAGCCAGTTCTCCATGGTACCGCTGAACCTGCTGGGCGAAAAAGGCCGGGCCGACTACTACCGCACCGGTTCCTGGTCCAAGAAGGCCATCGCCGAGGCCAAGCGCTTCTGTGAGGTCCGCGTGGTGGCGGACACCGAGGGCGAGCGCGGCTTTACCACCGTGCCCGCCGAGGGCAGTGTGGCCTTCAGCGCCGATGCGGCCTACGTGCACTATACCCCCAACGAGACCATCGAAGGCGTGGAGTTCCCTTATGTACCCGACACTGGAGACATCCCTCTGGTGGCGGACATGTCCTCCACCCTACTTTCGCGGCCCATCGATGTGAGCCGTTTCGGGGTGATCTACGCCGGCGCCCAGAAGAACATCGGCCCGGCGGGCCTGACGGTGGTGATCGTGCGCGAGGACCTCATCGGCCGGGCGCGCCCCGGTACGCCCACCATGTTCGACTACCGGGTCCATGCGGACAACGGCTCCATGTACAATACGCCACCCACCTTCAGCTGGTACCTGGCGGGGTTGGTGTTCGACTGGCTCAAACGCCGCGGGGGATTGCCAGCCATGGCGGAGGTGAACCGGCGCAAGGCGGAGAAGCTCTATGCCGCCATCGACGGTTCCGATTTCTACCACAATCCGGTGGATCCCACCTGCCGTTCCTGGATGAACGTGCCCTTCACCCTGGCCGATCCCGCGCTGGATGCCTTGTTCCTGGAGGAGGCTGCGGCGGCGGGTCTCAAGACCCTCAAAGGGCACCGCTCCGTGGGCGGCATGCGGGCGAGCATCTACAACGCCATGCCGGAGGCCGGTGTGGATGCCCTGGTGGATTTCATGCGGGACTTCGAACGCCGCCACGGCTGACCGATCATGCGATCCTGGTGTCCATATAAGGTAATATATTAAAATCAATGTACAAAATACTGACTTTGAACAATATATCGGTTGCGGGCCTTGAGCGGTTCCCGCGCGACCGCTACGAGATCGCCTCCGAGATCCAGCACCCGGACGCCATCTTGGTGCGTTCTCACGACATGCACGGTATGCCCATTCCCGAGACCTTGCAGGCGGTGGGCCGTGCGGGGGCCGGGGTCAACAATATTCCGGTGGAGGCCTTGAGCCGGCGCGGCATCCCCGTGTTCAACACCCCGGGGGCCAATGCCAATGCGGTCAAGGAGCTGGTGATCGCCGGCATGTTACTGGCCTGCCGCAACATCTGCCAGGCCTGGGATTTCGCCCGCCACCTGGAAGGTGACGATGCCGCCATCCACCAGCAGGTGGAGCAGGGCAAGAAGCGCTTCGTGGGTTTCGAACTCAAGGGCCGTACCCTGGGCGTCGTCGGCCTGGGGGCCATCGGCATCAAGGTGGCCAACACTGCCTTGCGCCTGGGCATGCAGGTGATGGGCTTCGATCCCGAGATCACCGTGCAGAGCGCCTGGAAGCTGTCCTCCGAGGTGAAGCAGGCCAGCAGCGTGGAGGACATCCTCGCCCATTCCCATTTCGTCACCTTTCACGTCCCGCTGGTGGATTCCACCCGGCACATGATCAACCGGGAGCGCGTCAAGTGCTTCAGGCAAGGGGCCGTGCTCCTGAACTTTGCCCGCCACGGTATCGTGGACGACGAGGCGGTGATCGAGGCCCTCGACGGCGGGCGCCTGCACGCCTATGTGTGCGACTTCGCCAACAACCGCCTCAAGAATCACCCGCGGGTGATCGCGCTCCCACACCTGGGCGCCTCCACGGTGGAGGCGGAGGAGAATTGTGCGGTGATGGTGGCCGAGCAGATCCGGGACTATCTGGAAAACGGCAATATCCGCAATTCCGTCAACTTCCCCGAGGTGGTGATGCCGCGCGCGCAAGGGCATCGCATCGCCATCGCCAACGCCAACGTGCCCAACATGGTGGGCCAGATCTCCACGCTCATGGCCCGGGCGGGACTCAACATCCTCGATCTGCTCAACAAGTCCCGCGGGGAGCTGGCCTACACCCTGGCCGACGTGGACCAAGAGATTCCGGAATCGGTGATCGAAGGGATCCGCCGCATCGACGGTGTCTTGAACGTACGGGTGATCTGAGGGGCCATGGGCGACGACGGCAAGCTGGCGGAGATCCGGGCGCGCATCGACGAGATCGATCGCCAGCTCCAGGCCCTGATCACCGAGCGGGCGCGCTGTGCCCAGGCCGTGGCCCGCTACAAGGCGGTGAGCGAAGACGAGGCCGATTATTATCGCCCGGAGCGGGAGGCCCGCATCCTGCGCACGGTGGTGGAACGCAACGAGGGTCCCCTGCCGGACGAGGACCTGGTGCGGCTCTTTCGCGAGATCATGTCCGCCTGTCTGGCCTTGCAGCGCCCCATGAAGGTGGCCTATCTGGGACCGGAGGGCACCTTCACCCAGGCGGCGGTGTTCAAGCACTTCGGCCACTCGGTGCAGACCGTGCCTCTGGGGGCCATCGACGAGGTGTTCCGCGAGGTGGCGGCCAATACCGCCCATTACGGCGTGGTGCCCATCGAGAATTCCACCGAAGGGGCGGTGAGCCACACCCTGGACATGTTCATGGTCTCCAACCTGAAGATCTGCAGCGAGGTGGAGCTGCGCATTCACCACAATCTGTTGTCGCGGGCCGCTTCCCTGAGCGAGGTGCGGCGCATCTATGCCCACCAGATGGCCCTGGCCCAGTGCCGCGAGTGGCTGGATGCCAAGCTGCCCAACGTGGAGCGCCTGCCGGTGGGCAGCAATGCCGAGGCCGCGCGGCGGGCCGCCTCCGAGGACGGCGGCGCCGCCATCGCCGGCGAGACCGCGGCCGAGATCTACGGCTTGGAGATCCTGGCGGCCAACATCGAGGACCGCCCCGACAACACCACGCGCTTCCTGGTGATCGGCCGCCAGGACCCGGCCCCCAGCGGTCGCGACAAGACCTCCTTGCTGCTTTCCGCGCCCAACCGGCCCGGGGCCCTGTACCGCCTGCTCCAACCCCTGGCCCAGCACGGCATTTCGCTGACCCGCATCGAGTCGCGTCCATCCAAGCAGGGCATGTGGGAATACGTGTTCTTCATCGATATCGAGGGCCATGCCCGCGAAGAGAAGGTGGCGCCGGCCCTGGCGGCCCTGCGGCAGGAGGCCGCCATGCTCAAGATCCTGGGCTCCTATCCCTGTGCCGTTTTGTGAGTGCACACTCCGTTTCCTGCCATGACCGAGAGGTGGTTTGACCCATGATCATCATCATGCAATCGCATTGCAGCGACGACCAGGTGCAAGGCGTGGCCGAGCGCCTGGCGGCCATGGGCATGCAGGCCAACGTCTCGCGCGGAATCGAGCGCACCGTGATCGGCGCCATCGGTGACGAGCGGGTGGTGGACCAGGAGGCCCTGGAGGCGCTTCCCGGGGTGGAGCGCGTGGTACGGGTGATGAAACCCTACAAGATCGTCGCCCGCGAATCCCACGACCGGGACACCGTGGTGCAAGTGGGCGACGTGGCCATCGGCGGGCGCGCCTTGCAGGTCATCGCCGGACCCTGTTCGGTGGAGACCCCGGAACAGATGGCCGCGGCCGCGCAGGCCGTGGCGGAAGCCGGCTGCCGGCTGATGCGCGGCGGGGCCTTCAAGCCCCGCACCAGTCCCTATGCCTTCCAGGGCGTGGGCGTGGAAGGGCTGCGCATGCTGCGCGACGCTGCGCGCCCGCACGGCCTGCCCGTGGTCACCGAGCTGATGGACGTGCGCATGCTGGACACCTTCCTGGAATACGGGGTGGACGTGATCCAGATCGGCACCCGCAACATGCAGAACTTCGATCTGCTCAAGGAGGTGGGCCGCACTCACGTGCCGGTGATCCTCAAGCGCGGGCTGTCGGCCACCGTCTCGGAATGGCTCATGGCGGCGGAGTACATCGCCGCCGGCGGCAACCACAACATCATCTTCTGCGAGCGGGGGGTGCGCACCTTCGAGGACGCCTATCGCAACATGCTGGACGTGACCGCCGTGCCGGTTCTCAAGCGCGAGACCCATCTACCGGTGATCATCGATCCCAGCCATGCCGGCGGCAAGGCCTGGATGGTGCCGGCCCTGGCCCGGGCGGCGGTGGCGGCAGGTGCGGACGGCCTGCTGGTGGAGATGCATCCCACGCCCGCCCAGGCCTGGTCCGACGCCGACCAGGCCCTGAGCCCCGAGGAACTCCGGAACCTGATGGCGGAATTGCGTGGCATCGCCCAGGTGCTGGGCCGGGAGTTGTGAGGTCGTGCCCGAGGCGTTGTACATCCGCCGGCTGGCCGTCCTCGGAGTGGGCCTCATCGGCGGCTCCCTGGCCCGCGCCCTGCGCCGGGCCGACGCCTGCGGGCATATCGTGGGCTGTGGCCGCCGCCGCGAACACCTGCAGCGGGCGGTGGCACTGGGCGTCATCGACGAAGGGGTGGAAGATCCCGCGCGCGCGGTGCAGGGCGCCGACATGGTGGTGCTGGCCGTGCCGCTGGGGGCCATGGCCGGCATCCTGGCGCGCATCGCCCCACAACTGGCGGCGGATGCGGTGGTGACCGATGCCGGCAGCGCCAAGGCGGCCGTGATCGAGGCGGCCCGCCGGGCCCTGGGACCGCATTTCCGGCGTTTCGTACCCGGCCATCCCATCGCCGGTACCGAGCACAGCGGCGTGGAGGCCTCTTTTGCCGAACTCTTCCAGGGACACCGCGTGATCCTCACCCCCGTGCCGGAGACCGAACGCGAAGCCACGGCACGGGTGGCGGCCCTGTGGCGGGCTTGCGGGGCTCAAGTGGTGGAGATGGACGCCGCCCGCCACGATCGGCTGCTGGCCGCCACCAGCCACCTGCCGCACCTGCTGGCCTACACCCTGGTGGACAGCCTGGCGGCCATGGATGACAGGGCGGATCTGTTCCAGTATGCTGCCGGCGGCTTTCGCGACTTCACCCGCATCGCTTCCAGCGACCCGGTCATGTGGCGCGACATCTGCCTGGCCAATCGCGAGGCCATCCTGGCCATGCTGGACCGCTACACCCATGCCTTGCAGGCCTTGCGCGCGGCGGTGGCCGCGGGTGACGGCGACGCCCTGCTGGAACTCTTCGCCCGCGCCAAGGCGGCTCGCGACCAGGCCGTGCAGGAGGGCGGAGCCGCACCTGCCTCGCCCGAGGGGTCTTGAGGATTCGGCTCGATGAGAAACTTATGGAATTGCGGACGGCGGTACTTGAAAGCCGGGCTGTGGGCATCCTCTTGGAAGGACTTGCCTCTCCGGCGAGGCGGTGCAACGAGGTGTGAACGGCATGAGCGGCGGTGACAAGACCTTTTTCGTCTCCCCCGGGGGGACGCTGCGCGGGCGCCTGCGCGTGCCCGGCGACAAGTCCATCTCCCACCGCGCCGTCATGCTGGGTGCCCTGGCCGACGGGGAGACGGAGGTGACGGGTTTCCTGGAAGGGGAGGACAGCCTGGCCACGCTGCGCGCCTTCCAGGCCATGGGGGTGCGCATCGAGGGGCCGGAGGGCGGCCGCCTGCGCATCCACGGCGTAGGGGTGGACGGCCTCCGACCCCCACCGGGCCCGCTGGACCTGGGCAATTCCGGGACTTCCATGCGGCTACTGGCCGGGATTCTCGCCGCCCAGCCTTTCGATACGGAACTGCGGGGCGATGCCTCCCTCTCCCGGCGCCCCATGGCCCGGGTCACGGAACCGCTGGCCCGCATGGGCGCCTGCATCGAGACCTCTGCGCAGGGGACCCCCCCCTTGCGCATCCATGGCGGCCGCGCCTTGCGGGGCATCGAGTACACCTTGCCGGTGGCCAGCGCCCAGGTCAAATCGGCCTTGCTACTGGCGGGTCTCTATGCCGCCGGCCAGACTTGTGTCACCGAGCCGGCACCCACCCGCGACCACACCGAGCGCATGCTCGAGGCCTTCGGCTATCCCGTGGCGCGCGCAGGCAGGCGCATCTGCGTCCGCGGCGGCGGGCGGCTGAGCGCCACCGCCATCGAGGTACCGGCGGACCTTTCCTCTGCGGCCTTCTTCCTGGTGGGCGCGGCCATGACGCCGGGGTCCGAACTGCTGCTGGAACAGGTGGGCGTCAATCCCACCCGTACCGGGGTGCTGGCCATTCTCCGGGAGATGGGGGCCGACCTCACCCTCGAAAACGAGGGGCGTGTGGGTGGGGAGCCGGTGGCCGACATCCGGGTGCGGGGCAAGAAGTTGCGGGGGGTCGAGATTCCCGAGGCACAGGTTCCCCTGGCCATCGACGAGTTTCCCGTGCTCTTCGTCGCCGCCGCTTGTGCCGAAGGCGTGACCGTGCTGCGCGGCGCCGCCGAACTGCGCGTGAAGGAGAGCGACCGCATCCAGGTGATGGCGGAGGGATTGCAGGCCCTGGGCATCGAGGCCCGGCCCACGGCGGGCGGCATGGTGATCCGCGGCGGGCGGCTCCAGGGCGGGACGGTGGAGGCCCACGGCGATCACCGTATCGCCATGGCCTTCGCCATGGCCGGCCTGCGGGCCGCGGCGCCCATCGAGATCCGGGATTGCGCCAATGTGGCCACTTCTTTCCCGGGCTTCGTGACGCTGGCGCGTGAGGCGGGGCTGGACATTCGCGAGACGGGCCGCGAGATCTGACGGGATGTGCGGGGAAGGGGTACCGGTCATCACCCTCGACGGCCCGGGCGGGGCCGGCAAGGGGACGGTGAGCCGCTTGCTGGCCCAGGAGCTGGGCTGGCATTATCTGGACAGCGGTGCCTTGTACCGCCTGGTGGGGCTGGCGGCCCTGGAACGGGGGATCTCCCTCACCGACGAGGCGGCGCTGGCGGAATTGGCGCGGAATTTGGATGCCCAATTCGAGCCTTCGGATGGAGGCGCCGAACCGCGGATCTATCTCCAGGGGCGCGAGGTCACCGCCGCCCTGCGCAGCGAGAACTGCGGCGAGGCCGCCTCGCGGGTGGCGGCCCTGGGGCGGGTGCGCCACGCCCTGCTGGAGCGTCAGCGCCGCTTCCGCCGGCCTCCGGGTCTGGTGGCGGATGGGCGGGACATGGGCACGGTGGTGTTCCCCGATGCGCCGCTCAAGATCTTTTTGACGGCGAGCGCGGAAGAACGAGCGCGCAGGCGTTATAAACAGTTGAAAGACAAGGGAATGGATGTTAGGCTAGACGACCTTTTCAAAGAGATCGAAGCGCGAGACGCGCGCGATCGCAACCGCAGCCAGGCTCCGCTGAAGGCGGCTGCGGAGGCGGTGGAGATCGACACCACCGGTATGGAGATCGCCGAAGTGGTGCAGCGGGTTCTTGCCTTGTGGCGCGAGCGCTGCGCGCAAGAGTCGGTATGACGATGGGGTGTCCTCCTCCCCCAAGGTGGGAAGGGGACGTGTGTTCAATGTTTCTGCTTTGTCAGTCAATCAGAGGAGATTCTGCTTGCCGCGGCAGGTGGATCAGGACCGGTAATCCATGAGCGAAAGTTTTGCACAGTTATTCGAAGAGAGTCACATCGAAGAAAAGATGCGCCCGGGCACCATCGTCAAGGCCCAGGTGGTGGAGATTCGTCCCGACGTGGTGGTGGTCAACGCCGGGCTCAAGTCCGAGGGGATGATCCCCATCGAGCAGTTCCTGAACGAGAACGGCGAGCCGGAAGTGAAGGTCGGTGACGAGGTGGAAGTGGCGCTCGATGCCGTGGAGGACGGTTTCGGCGAGACACGCCTGTCGCGGGAGAAGGCCAAGCGTGCAAAACTCTGGGCCAAGCTCGAAGAGGCCATGGAGAAGGGCGAGAACGTCAAGGGGGTCATCACCGGCAAGGTCAAGGGCGGCTTCACCGTGGAGATCGGCGACATCCGTGCCTTCCTGCCCGGCTCGCTGGTGGACATTCGCCCGGTACGCGACCTCACCCACCTCGAAGGCAAGGAACTGGAATTCCGCGTGGTCAAGATCGACCGCCGCCGCAACAACGTGGTGGTGTCGCGCCGGGCGGTGGTGGAGAGCGAGACCAGCGCCGACCGCGAAGCCCTGCTGGCCAGCCTCAAAGAGGGACAGGTGGTCAAGGGCATCGTCAAGAATCTCACCGATTACGGGGCCTTCATCGATCTGGGCGGTATCGACGGCCTGCTGCACATCACCGACATGTCGTGGAAGCGGGTCAAGCAACCTTCCGACATCGTCAGCATCGGAGACGAGATCGAGGTCAAGGTCCTCAAGTTCGACCGGGAGACCAATCGCGTCTCCCTGGGCCTGAAACAACTGGGCGAGGATCCCTGGGAGCACATCACGCGCCGCTATCCGGTGGGAACCCAGGTGTTCGGGAAGGTGACCAACATCGCCGATTACGGTTGTTTCGTGGAGATCGAAGAAGGCGTGGAAGGCCTGGTGCACGTCTCCGAGATGGACTGGACCAACAAGAACATCCATCCCTCCAAGGTGGTGCACCTGGGTGACGAGGTCGAAGTCAAGATCCTGGACATCGACGAGGAACGGCGCCGCATCTCTCTGGGCATGAAACAATGCCATCCCAATCCGTGGGAAGAGTTCGCCGCCAATCACAAGAAGGGCGAGCGCATCAAAGGCGTCATCAAGTCCATCACCGATTTCGGTATCTTCGTCGGGCTGGAAGGCAACATCGACGGGCTGTTGCACCTGTCCGATCTGTCCTGGAGCGAGCCCGGCGAGGAGGCGGTGCGCAAGTACAAGAAGGGCGACGAGATCGAGGCCGTCATCCTTTCCATCGATCCGGAGCGCGAGCGCATTTCGCTGGGTGTCAAACAGCTGGAGCGCGATCCCTTCGATCTCTACGTGGCCGAGCACCCCAAGGGCAGCATCGTCAAGGGCGTGATCGAAGAAGTGGATCCCAAGGGCGCCACCGTGAAACTGGCCGAAGGGGTGAAGGGTTACATCCGCGCTTCGGAAATCGCCCGCGACCGCGTAGAGGATGCTCGTTCTGTGCTCAATTCCGGCGACGAGGTGGAAGCCCGCTTCATCGGTGTGGACCGCAAGAACCATGTCATCATGCTGTCCATCAAGGCCAAGAACCAGTACGAAGAAGAACAGGCCGTGCGGGAATACAAGTCCGCCGCCGAGGCCGGTGGTGGTACGACCACCACCATTGGTGACCTGATCAAGGAACAGCTGGACAACAAGTCCTGACGGGCGGCAAAGGACTGGAACCAAGCGCCCGGAAACGAAGGCAGCGACCACCGGACATATAATAATAGTTCGGGCGCAGGGATGCCGCCTCGGGGGCGCTGGCAGACACTTGGGGAGTGGATTTCGTTCATTAGGGGCGAGGGTGATGACCAAATCTGAACTGATCGAGCTCATTGCACAAAAACAAAAACATCTTTCCTACAAAGACATCGAGTTCGCCGTCAAGACCATGATCGAACAGATGGCCCAGACCTTGGCCTCGGGAGAGCGGATCGAGATTCGGGGGTTTGGGAGTTTTTCCCTGCATTATCGCCCGCCTCGCATCGGCCGCAATCCCAAGACCGGCGAGCCGGTACAGCTGGCGGGTAAATACGTCCCTCATTTCAAACCCGGCAAGGAATTGCGCGAGCGGGTGAATGCGGGCGCCAAACGTTACCCGATCGCTCCTGAGAAACCGGAGCGGGAGCGACGAGCAAAAAATAATGCAGGTACCCAGGTCGTGAGTGGAGAAATGGCGGGCAAACAAGGGGCTGCTTGAAGCAGTCCTGGGTGGTGAGTATTTCACGACGGCACTGGGAACATTGGGGGGCAATCGAGGAATCATCACAACAAGTCGAAAGAGGGAGGCTTCATGTTGCGGCTAGTCAGTTTCATCGTCCTGCTGTTCGTGCTCATCATCGGCATCTATTTCGGTCTGCTCAATGCCGATCCCGTGAGCGTCAACTACTATTTTGGTGCCTATGAGATGCCCTTGTCCCTGTTGCTCGTGGCGACCTTGCTGACCGGGGCCTTGCTGGGGGCCGTCGCCAGCATCGGCATCATCTTTCGCATGCGCAAGCGGATCAGCAATCTCAAGAGAGAGGTCTCCAAACAGGAGCGGGAGTTGGAGAACAATCAAACGCTGGTGCAAAGCCGGTGAGTATACTCCCACGTTGTGCATGATCCTGCTTCTCGCATCATCGTAGCCCTGGATTTTCCTTCGGCCGGAGAGGCTCTGGCCCTGGCCAGGCGCCTCGATCCCACCAGCTGCCGTCTCAAGATAGGCAAGGAGCTGTTCACCCTGGGGGGGCCGCAATTGGTAGAGCGCCTGCAGTCCTGCGGTTTCCAGATCTTCCTCGATCTCAAATTTCACGACATCCCCCACACCGTAGCTCGGGCCTGTACGGCTGCTGCCGAGCTGGGGGTGTGGATGATCAACGTGCACGCGCTCGGCGGGCGGGCCATGCTCGCGGCCGCGCGAGAAGCGGTGCACCACTCCCCGCAGCCCCCCCTGTTGGTGGCGGTCACCCTACTCACCAGCCTGGCGGATGAAGACCTGCGTGAACTCGGATTGCAGGGGACCGTACTGGACAACGTGGCACGGTTGGCGGCATTGGCGCGCGACTGCGGGCTGGACGGGGTGGTATGCTCGCCCCGGGAGGCCGGCGTGATCAAAGCAAGCTGCGGCAGCGGTTTCCTTTGTGTGACGCCGGGCATCCGTCCTGCAAACGCCGCGCATCAGGACCAGAAACGGACCGCTACCCCGCGCCAGGCCATAGATAACGGTGCCGACTATCTGGTGGTGGGGCGTTCCATCACTGCCGCCTCGGATCCCATGGCGGCCTTGCACGCCTTGCAACAGGAACTCAGCGCCGATATTGCCGGTTGATTACCGGAAGGGTAATATAGAACACTGCCGGCCAGTATCAATATGGCGGGCAAATAGGAGGGATTCTGAGAGAGGTCCCGCTTGCACGGAAAACTCTGAACCGACAAGGAGGTTGGTATGAAGACATGGATTCATAGTGGGTGTCTGCTGCTTGCGCTGTCGTCCGGAACTGCGTGGGCGGAAGTGGTGAATATCAATACAGCCAATGCTGACGAGTTGGCAACGGCGATTAGTGGCGTGGGGCCAAAGACCGCCCAGGCCATCGTCCAATACAGAACACTGCATGGACCGTTTCGTTCGGTGGATGACTTGGTACAAGTGAAGGGCGTCGGCCCGTCCACCATCGACAAGAACCGAGCCATTCTCAGTGTCGGTGAGCAATTCCCCCGGTCTACGAAACAGGAATAGATCATGATGCATAACGTCCACAACGGCCTTGCTTAAAGCAAGGCCATTTTTTTAGTGCTATGCGACCTGAAAACAAAGACTATATTGACAAACGACAGTATCTGCTTGTGCAAGATCCAGGCATGTTACAGTCGCAGGTGAGGGAGGAAGAGATCAGCCTAGTAGATATCTGGCTGGTTCTGGTCAAGCATAGAAAGCGCATGGGCTGGGTATTTACGATTGTCATGACCGCTGTACTCGCTTTCGCAGCGTTCAGCCCACGTTTATATCAATATACGACGGTGATCGAGATTGCCCGAGTCGATGACAAATTGTTGGAGAATCCAGAGACGGTTCTGACAAAGCTACAGCGTAGTTATATTCCCTACGTCCAAATGCAAGTAAAGCAGGAATCTCCTCGAGAATGGATTGATATCGAGGCCCGGATTCCCAAGAAAAGCACCCTCGTGGTTCTAGAGAGCAAAGCCACCGAAGCAGAGAAACCACACGTGCAAGCGCTACATGAGAGAGTGATTGGATTACTTGGAGCTGACCATGAAGACGAGATTACCGCTGCGAGATTGCACCTGCAGGCTCAACTGCACCAGGCGCAGGATCAAATGGCAGGCTTGAATGACAAGGAAAATTTATTGCAGGCTCAAGAACGCCGGCTGGAAAAAAAGGAAGCGATGCTCAATGAACAACTGGAACGGATAAGAGCGGCGATTTCTGAAGCGCGCAAAACCAAATTGCGCATCAGTGAGGGAGTTCCTGGCGAGTCGTGGCCGCTGGCGATGATTCTTGTGGATAGTGAGATTCAGAAATATCTGGAAAGAGAACAGCTATTGCAAGAAGAGTTGCAAATCGATCTCGCTCGAGAGCGGGCAGAAATTGCCAACGAGCGAGCTGCATTGGTTCGGGCTCGCGCCCGTCAAGAAGAAGTGATTCGTGAATTGCAAATGAAATTGGGAATTATGCAGGGAACGAGAGCAGTCAGTACGGCGATTAGCCCAGGTGAGCCTGCCAGCCCGAGGCCGTTGCTATTGATTACCATAGGATTTCTCGTGGCGGTGGTTGCAGCCTTGATTGCGGCCTTCTTCGTGGAATTCATGGGTAAGGTACGGATCAAGGCCAAAGGTGAAGGGAGTCAGTGAAAATGATCGCTTTTTGAATCAGTCTTCCCTATGCAATATGCGAATGTCCCACATGGAGCATCCACCCCTACCAGATCGACGAACTGCAACCTTCGTGCAGCCGTTCGAGGAGCAGGAAATCAGCTTGGTGGATCTGTTTTTAGTATTCTCTCGACGCAAGTCATTGTTTGTTTCGATTCTACTTTCTTTTCTCGCTATTGGGGCCATGTTTATTGCTTTACGTGAGCCGAAGTACGAATACAGTGCCGTGCTCGAAATCGGCACCATGTTAGTCGAGACTGCAAATGGCGAGGCAAGTCGCCCCATCGATAATCCTGAAACACTTCTTGCAAAGATCAATGAAGGATACGTCCCTACAGTGCTGCGCCAATACGGTCACGAACAACAATTTCCCAAGATAGAAGCCATCTCTCCCAAGCAAAGTCAGTTGATCGTCGTCAAGGTAGAGGGCCCTGCCGAAAAGAAGGATCTCTATTTACAACAGATCAGCATGGTATTGGAATATGTACTGGCGGATCACAACAAACAAACGGCAGTAGAAAGGAGCCAACTTGTAGCGAGGTTGCACAATGCTCGCGTGCTATTGGACCAACTAGAGGATCCCAGTACACTTGCTGTACAGTTGAAATCTCTTGAGAAGGAATTGGTGCAGGCGCATCTTGAATTGGAAGAATTGAGAGATGAGAAGGTTCTGGCGGTCAGGAGCCGGGAGCTGGATGCAGATCTGGAGCGGAAAACCAGAGAGTTGTTCAATCTAAAAAATCAGTCCGAATTCTACAAGGCTCAACTCGAACGTCTCGATCAGGTAGACAAGCTTCTGGAAGAACAAATCTCAGATCTGAGAAGTGAAATTCAAACCGTTCTATCGCAGAGGAAGGAAGCGATGAATGCAGTCGGGACAGTGGACAGAGCCATGGCATTTTTGATGATCGATAATGAAATTCGGCGAAATCGAGAGAAATTGGCCGCCCTCGAAGAACGCTATTTCGTCAAGCAGAAAAATGCCCGCGATCGCTTGCTCAACCAGATCAAAGACAATGCCATGTTGCAGAATGTGGTCTCTAAAGAAATCGAACGAATCAAGGCAGAGAAAGAAAAGCTCTTGATCGATAATGATCGCCAGCAAAAGAGGTTGGAAGCGCAAATAAGGTTGCTACAGGAAAAAATTCAGAAGACCCGTAATGATCACTTTCGGAAAATCGAGCAACAAAAGCAGGAAATCTCGGTGCTTGAGGCAAGACTGGCCAACATCAAGGAGACGCGCATTTTACGTGACCCCATGCAATCTTTGGAAGAAACCGGTCCCGGAGCGCTCATGATACTCATTCTGTCTGGTCTGGCAGGGTTGGTCTTTGGTTTTTTAGTGGTCTTCTTGGCTGAATTCATGGCCAGGGTCTCACAGAAAAGGCAGGATCTGCAAGAAGCGGCATGAGGCCTGCCGTTGCACATTTCTCTTTGTCTGTTAACATGTTCTACGTCGTTGAATTTCCTGGGATGCTGCATGGCTGACGCCCTTATCTCCATCGTGCCCGTGATCCTTTCCGGCGGATCGGGTACCCGCCTGTGGCCTTTGTCGCGCGAGTTCTATCCTAAACAATTGCTGGCACCGTATGACGACGAGCTGAGCCTGCTGCAGTCCACCGTAGCGCGCCTGGATGGTGATTGGAACGATGAGTTGGAGGTGGCACCGCCATTGCTGATCTGCAATGAGGAGCATCGGTTTCTGGTGGGCGAGCAGGTGCGTCAGATGGGACGGAAACCGGATACGATCATTCTCGAACCGGAAGGCCGTAACACTGCTCCAGCGGCGACACTAGCCGCCTTGCACGTGGCGTGCGAGCGACCTCAAGCCTCGCTGCTCATCATGCCGGCGGATCATCTGATCCGCGACGTTGCGGCCTTCCAGGAAGTGGTGTGCGAAGGCGCGCGCCAGGCTGTGCGAGGACGTATCGTCACCTTCGGCATCGTGCCCACCCATGCCGAGACGGGTTATGGCTATCTCAAGAAGGGTGAGGTGCTTGCCGATGGAGGTGCGTCCGATCTATACGTTCTGGAACGGTTCGTGGAAAAACCGGATCTGACCACTGCCGAGTCCTATCTGCGTTCCGGTGATTATCTGTGGAACAGCGGTATTTTCATGATGCAGGCCGAAGTCTGGCTGGAGCAGATCGAGCACTTTCGACCCGACATCCTCGCAGCATGCAAAGAGGCTTATGAGCAAGGTACTGAGGATGGCGATTTCTACCGTGTGGAGGCCAAGGCCTTTAATGCTTGTCCCAGTGATTCCATCGATTATGCGGTGATGGAAAAGCTCACAGCCAGCCGAGAAGAGAGCGAATGCGAGGCGGCTGTGGTGTTGCCACTCGCCGCTGGTTGGTCCGACATCGGTGCCTGGTCCAGCCTTTGGGAGGTGTTGCCCCGCAACCAGGCCGGCAACATCGTACGGGGCGACGTGCTTGCAGAGAATACGCGCGATTCCCTGCTCCTGTCTGAACATCGCCTGCTGGCGGCCGTCGGAGTGGAAAACATCATCGCTGTAGAAACTGCCGATGCCGTCTTGATCGCGCACAAGGATCGCGCCCAGGACGTGAAGCGTATCGTGCAAAGACTGAAAGAGAGTGGGCGCAGTGAACATCAGTTTCACCGCTGCGTGCATCGCCCTTGGGGCAGTTACGAGGAAGTGGATCAGGGCGAACGCTTCCAGGTCAAACGCATTACCGTCAAGCCGGGGGCCTCTCTTTCGCTGCAGATGCATCATCACCGTGCCGAACATTGGATCGTGGTACGCGGCACGGCACGTGTCACCAAAGGTGACGAGGTCTTCCTGCTCAGCGAGAATCAATCCACGTATATACCTATCGGCGTCGTTCATCGCCTGGAGAATCCGGGAACGCTACCCTTGGAGATCATCGAGGTGCAATCTGGCGCCTATCTGGGTGAAGATGACATCGTTCGCTTCGAAGACGACTATGGCCGTAAATAAACCAGAAATCCCCTCTCCCGCTGAGAGAGGGTCGGGGTGAGAGAATGAAGTCAAGATCATCCCATCTATTCGATCCTCTCACCCTAACCTTCTTCCTGAGAGAAGGAATTTTGTGTAATGATCAGGTAAACGATGCTTGCGCCAGGTCGTTGCCTTTGGGGGCCATTAGAGCGGAGACGGCGGGAGTGTACCACGATTTATCAGTGTGCTGACGGCTGAAGACAGAGGATATTCAGGCCATGACCAAGAAGGCTTTGATCACCGGGATCACAGGACAAGATGGCGCCTATCTGGCGGAGTTCCTGCTGTCCAAAGGCTACGAGGTCCATGGTATCAAACGCCGCACCTCTCTGTTCAATACGGACAGGATCGACCATCTCTACCAGGACCCCCATGAAGAGAACCGTAGGTTCATCCTCCATTATGGGGACATGACCGACACCACCAGCCTGATCCGGGTAATTCAGGAAGTGCAACCAGACGAGATCTACAATCTTGCGGCACAGAGCCACGTCGCCGTGTCTTTCGAAGAGCCGGAATATACCGCTGATTCTGACGCTTTAGGGGCCCTGCGCCTGCTAGAGGCAATCCGCATCCTGGGTTTGGAGAACAAGACCCGCTTCTATCAGGCCTCCACTTCCGAACTCTACGGCAAAGCGCGAGAAGTACCACAAAAGGAAACCACCCCGTTCTATCCGCGTTCTCCTTATGCCGTTGCCAAGCTCTATGCTTACTGGATCACCGTCAATTATCGAGAGGCCTACGGGATCTATGCCTGTAATGGCATATTGTTCAATCACGAAAGCCCCATCCGAGGGGAAACCTTCGTGACCCGTAAGATCACTCGAGCCATGGCCCGAATCAAGCTGGGGCTGCAAGATTGCTTGTATCTAGGTAACCTGGACGCAAAGCGTGACTGGGGACACGCCCGGGACTATGTGGAGATGCAGTGGCTCATGCTGCAACAGGATGAGCCCGAGGATTATGTCATCGCCACTGGCGTCCAGTATTCGGTGCGGGATTTCGTCTATGCCGCCGCCCGGGAGCTGGGCATGGAAATCCGCTGGGAGGGACGAGGTATGGACGAAAAGGGCTATGACCGGCAGACGGGAAAATGTATCGTCGCTGTCGATCCCCGTTATTTCCGTCCCACGGAGGTAGACACATTGCTCGGTGATCCCAGCAAGGCCAGGGAGAAACTGGGCTGGAGGCCCAAGATTGGTTTCGAAGAGCTAGTGGCCGAAATGGTTCATGAAGATATGAAGGCCGCCGAACGCGACGAGCTGTGCAAGCGCGAAGGCTATCGGATTTACGATTATCATGAGTGACAGCGTCCCCACGCCGGAATCTCCGATCTATATTGCAGGCCACCGCGGCTTGGTGGGATCTGCACTGATGAAGAGGCTGCAGGCAGCGGGCTACTGCAACCTGATCACGCGCACCCATGCCGAGCTGGATCTCACGGAGCAGGCGGCGGTGCAGGATTTCTTCCAGGAGACCAGGCCGGAATACGTATTCCTGGCTGCGGCCAAGGTCGGCGGTATTCTCGCCAACGATACCTATCCGGCGGAATTCATCCATCAGAATCTGGCCATTCAGATCCAGGTGATCCACGAAGCGTGGCGCACCGGCGTCAAGCGCCTGTTGTTCCTGGGTTCCTCCTGTATCTATCCCAGGGACTGCCCGCAGCCGATGAGAGAAGAATACCTGCTCACCGGACCTCTGGAAGCCACCAATCGGCCCTATGCGGTGGCCAAGATCGCCGGCATCGAGATATGCTGGGCCTACAACCGCCAGTATGGCACGCGCAATCTTGCGGTCATGCCTACCAATCTCTATGGACCTGGTGACAACTTCGACCTGCATGATTCCCATGTGCTCCCGGCGCTCATTCGCAAGATGCACGAGGCGAAAATGAGACGGGACGAGAATGTGACCGTATGGGGAAGCGGGACCCCGCGCCGCGAGTTGTTACACAGCGACGACCTGGCCGATGCCTGTGTCTTCTTGATGACCCTGCCTGAAGAGAAATTCGACGGCCTTCTCGGCGGTTCAACCCCTCCATTGATCAACATCGGCTGGGGAGAGGACATCACCATCGAGGAACTGGCGCATCTGGTGCAGGAAGTGGTGGGGTACCCGGGCCGGCTGGTCTTCGATCTCTCGAAGCCCGACGGCACCCCCCGTAAACTGTTGGACACCTCGAAGATCAACGCCCTGGGCTGGCGTCCGCGCATCGGTCTGCGCGAGGGGATCCAGGATGCCTATCGCTGGTATCTCGGGCATGCTGCAGAACAGACATGAACGGACTGGACAATCTCATTACTCTTCTGTACGCTTCGCAGCCTGTTCTATGGGAGAGGTGGCTGAGCGGTTGAAAGCACCGGTCTTGAAAACCGGCGAGGGTCGACGTCCTCCGTGGGTTCGAATCCCACCCTCTCCGCCAATATGTACCACAGTTCCAATTCGGCCTCGTCAGCAGAATCTATGGGTAGATTCTGGTTCAGGCAAGGCGCCAAGTGTATGATACAAAGCGATTTCCATAGCGTGATAGGTTCGAAAACCAAAGGCTTTTCTGACCGTCAGTTTTGCCTTGGTATTGAAACCCTCTACCACGCCG
>WFNO01000011.1 GCA_015488555.1 Gammaproteobacteria bacterium | reverse complement strand
TACTAAGACAAACGATGACAAAGCCTCATTCAGCGGGTCTCTGGACGGTCAGTCCGCCAGGCGCGCCGACACCGGCATAGCCCGAGCTATGCCAAGGAGGCGCAACACCGCGGATGGCCGTCCAGAGACCCGCCCCGAGATCCGCTCCAGGGGGAGCGCACCGGATGCGGCGCCTCGGTGTTGCGCTTCTTGCCAAGGGCCGGGCCATTGCCTGCGAAGCGCGCCTTGATGCGCCGCATCGGGCACGCTCTGAATGAGGCTTTGTCATCGTTTGTCTTAGTATAACCCATCGCCATGACCACCGTGTCCGTCATCATCCCCACCCGGGACCGCGCGGCCCTGTTGCCTCGCGCGCTGGACAGCATTCGCGCGCAGACCCGCCGGCCGGACCAGGTGATGGTGGTGGACGATGGCTCGCGCGACGAGACGGCCGCGCTGCTGGCCCGGCGTTATCCCGAAGTGGAATATCTGTACCAGGCGCCCCGCGGGGTGAGCGCCGCCCGCAATCTGGGTATTCGCCGGGCGCGCGGCCGATGGCTGGCCTTCCTCGATTCCGACGACGCCTGGCTGCCGCACAAGCTGGCCCTGCAGCTAGCGCTGCTGGAGGCCGAACCCCACTGGCGCATCGTCCACGGCGACGAGATCTGGATCCGCCACGGACGCCGGGTCAATCCCATGAAGAAACACGCCAAGAGCGGCGGCTGGATCTTCGAGTGCTGCCTGCCGCGTTGTGTGATCTCCCCTTCCGCGGTGCTCGTCCATCGCAGCGTCTTCGAGACCGTGGGTCTGTTCGACGAAGACCTGCCCGCCTGTGAGGACTACGACTTGTGGCTGCGCATCTGCTGCCGCCTGCCCGTGGGCTACGTGGCCGAGCCCCTGATCGTCAAATACGGCGGCCACGCCGATCAGCTCTCCCGGCGCCACTGGGGCATGGATCGCTTCCGCATCCAGGCCCTGGACCGCCTGCTGCGTAGCGCCCCCCTGTCTCCCGAACAACGGGCCGCGGCCCTGGCCACGTTGCGGGAGAAGGTGCGCATCTATACCCAAGGCGCGCTCAAGCGCGGCCGCCTCGAGGAGGCGGCCCGTTACCGGGCCCTGCTGCAGGCCCACGAGGCGGCGACCGCCTGCGGAGTGCCGGTCTGATGCTGCACCTGGTGGTGGCCCTGGACTGCGAGGCCGAGCCGCTGCGCCGCCATTTCGGGCTGCGGGCGGCCGACCGAGCATCCATCCAGCCCTCCAAACTCCCGTTCAAACTCTACGAAGGCGAGGACCTGCGCCTGGTGGTGAGCGGCATGGGACAGGTCCTCGCCGCCGCCGCCGTGGCCTGGCTGGCGGGCCGCCACGAGGGGGGGCCCCGCAGCGCCTGGCTCAACGTGGGCACCGCCGGCCATGCCCTGCGACCCGTGGGGGAAGGGGTGCTGGCGCACAAGGTATGCGATGCCGCCACCGGTGAATGCTGGTATCCCGGCCTGGTCTTCGCCGCCCCCGCGGCGCGCGAGACCCTGCTCACCGTGGCCCGCCCGGAGCGGGAATACCGCCACGCCGCGGCCTACGAGATGGAGGCCGCGGGCTTCTGCCGGGCGGCCGCCCGCTTCGCCCCCTGGGAGCTGATCCACTGTTACAAGGTGATCTCCGACAACCGGCACCAGCCGGTCCACGAGGTGAACGCCGCCCGGGTCCGCGCGTGGATGGCGGACAATCTTTCCGCCATCGAACGACTGGTGACCACCTTGCAGGGCCTGGCCCGGGAACTGGCGGCCTGGGAGGACGATCCGCCCTTGCTGGACTGGATGTCCTCCCGCTGGCGCTTCAGCCACACCCGCCGGGCGCGCCTGCATGCCCTGCTGCGGCGCCACGCCGCCCTGGGGCGGGACCCCGAGGCCTTGCGGGCCCGCCTGCGCTATTGCCGGGACGCGGCGGCGGCCCTGGCCCGGGTGGAGGCCGCCGTGGACGCCGTGGCCGGGTCCAACACCCAGCGGCGGTCCGAGCCGTGATCGACACCCTCTACATCGAAGAAGCGGTACTGGACCACCCGCGTACCCGTGCCGTGCGCGCGCGCCTGCCCCGGGCGGCGGTGATCCCCTGCCGGCACTACGGGGAGATCTTCAACCGCCGCAATCAGCACTTTCGCCTGCAGAAGCGGCGCCCGGCCCTGATCCTGGCCCGCAAGCGCGACCGCTTCCTGCTGCCCGCGCCGGCGGCATACGGTCTGGGTGCGCGCCACAATTTCTATTTCTCCCACATGCTCAACTGCCTCTACGACTGCCGCTATTGCTTCCTCCAGGGCATGTACCGCAGCGCCCACTACGTGCTGTTCGTCAACTACGAAGACTTCCAGCAGGCCATCGAGCACCAGGCCGGCCGCGACGAAGCGCCCCGCCATTTCTTCTCCGGCTACGACTGCGACAGCCTGGCCCTGGAGCCGCTCACCGGCTTCGTCCAGGCCTTCCTGCCCCTGTTCCGCCGCCTGCCGCACTGCCTGCTGGAACTGCGCACCAAGAGCACCCAGATCCGCGCCCTGCTGCGCGAAAAACCCTTGCCCAACTGCGTGGTGGCCTTCAGCCTCACCCCGGAACCCCTGCGCCAGCGCCTGGAACACGGGGTCCCGCCCCTGGAACGGCGCCTGGCGGCCATGGAACGACTGGCACGGCGCGGCTGGCCCCTGGGCCTGCGCTTCGATCCCCTGCTCCACGACCCGGAACACCGCTGCGATTTCGCCCGGCTCTACGAGGAGTTGTTCACCGCCGTCTTCAGCCGCCTGCCGGCGGCCGCCATCCATTCCGTGAGCCTGGGTGTCTTTCGCATGCCCGAGGACTATTTCCGCAATCTGCTGCGCCTCCATCCGGACGACGCCTTCCTCGCCGGCCCCTTCACCGGCCGCGCCGGGATGACGGCTTACCGGGAGGCCCTGGAAGCCGAGATGTTGGACACCTGCCGGCGCCTGTTGCAGCGCCACGTCCCCCCTGACAAACTCTTCATTTGCAGCACCGAGACCGAGGGGGCGGCCGAGGGGCCGACTGGCGCCCCGGACCCAGGGTCGCCGATTCTGCGCCCTTGTCCGGATCCGTCCGGATCCATCCAGCCCGGATCCGGTGCGGACACCATGGATGGCCACCATGAATAGCCGGCGAGCGGCTCCGGCAGGCGATTCAAACAAAAAATGAGTTCCGATCCACGATCCACCCCGAACCAGGCCGCTCCCCGGCGGCGCGCGGTCCTGGTGCTGGGCGCCAGCCGCGGTATCGGTGCCGCCATCTGCCGGCGGCTGCTGGCGGACGGCCATCGGGTGGTGGGCGCGGCGCGGCACTTCACGGGCAAGAGCTCAACACCCTCCTCTGATCCCGACTCCAATCCAAACTTCAGCGCCGTCACCCTGGACCTCGCGGACCTGGATGGGCTGCCGGCGCGCCTGCAGGAATTGCAGGCCGCACACCCGGACATCGACACCCTGGTATGCTGCGCCGGCCAGGGCCGCTTCGGCGGCCTGGAGGAATTCTCCTTCGACCAGATCCGCGGTCTCATGGATCTCAACTTCCTCGCCCACGCCTTCGCCGCGCGCGTCTTTCTGCCGGCCTTCAAGCGCCGGGGGGCGGGCCAACTGGTGTTCATCGCTTCCGAGGCGGCCCTGGCCGGCCGCCAGAAGGGGGCCGTCTATTGCGCCAGCAAGTTCGCCCTGCGCGGCTTCGCCCAGGCCTTGCGCGAGGAATGCGCGCGCAGCGGCGTGCGGGTGACCGTGGTCCACCCGGGCATGGTGCGCACGAACTTCTTCGACGGCCTGGACTTCGCCCCCGGCGAGGAGGAGACCCATGCTCTGCAGCCCGAGGACGTGGCCGCGGCCGTGGCCCTGGCCATCGCCGCGCCGCAGCGCATGGTGGTGGACGAGATCCTGCTCTCGCCCCTCAAGCGCGTGGTGCAGTTCAAGAAACCATGAACGGTGCTGCCGCTCCAGACCGCCACTGGTTGCAGGTGGCCCTCATCGCGGACCGAGACGAGACGGAGGCGGTGGAGGCCGCCCTGCAAGAGGCGGGGGCCCTTTCCCTCACCCTGGAAGACGCAGGCGGCGAGGCCCGCTTCCACGCCCAGGCGGCACCGGAGGACCCGGAACTGTGGCGGTGCAATCGGGTGGTGGGCTTGTTCCCGCCGGCCACGGACCCCCAGGCGGTGCTCGCGCGGCTGCGCCGCACCCTGGGCGAATTGCCGCCGCACGAGATCGCCCCCTTGCCGGAACGGGACTGGGAACGGGCCTGGCTGGACCGCTTCCGGCCCCTTCGCTTCGGCCGCCGGCTCTGGATCTGTCCGGGCGGTACCACGCCGCCGGATCCGGAGGCGGTGCCCGTGTTCCTCGACCCGGGGCTGGCCTTCGGCACCGGCACCCATCCCACCACCGCGATGTGCCTGGAGTGGCTCGAGGCATGGATGGGAGACAGGAGCCCACAGGCCCCCATCGTACTGGACTACGGCTGCGGCTCGGGCATCCTGGCGTTGGCGGCGGTGAAACTGGGTGCCGCCCGGGCCTGGGCCGTGGACGTGGATCCTCAGGCCCTGGAGGCCACCGCCGCCAACGCCGCCCGCAACGGCGTGGCGCAACGGGTCCACACCGCCACGCCCGAGGCGCTGCCACCGCTGGCCGCCCACTGCCTGCTGGCCAACATCCTGGCCGACCCCCTGCGTGAGCTGGCCCCGCGCCTGGCGGCACTGCTGCGGCCGGGCACACCGCTGGTACTCTCCGGCATCCTGGACCATCAGGGCGAAGCGGTGGTGGCGGCCTACCGCCCCTGGTTCCAGCACTTCGAGACCACCGCCCGCGGGGAATGGCTGCGCATCACCGCCCGGCGCCGCTGAGCCCGTCCGTGCCGGGGCTCGTAACAGGCCGCACCAAAGTTGTACTGGAAGCGCATCCCTTTTACCCTCGCCGATGATGGACATCCGATGCCCCCAATGCGGCGCCGCCATCCCCCTGGGCGATCACACCCTGCTGGGTGCGGAAATGCTCTGCTGCCTCCAATGCCAAGGAGAGATCCGCATCCAGCTCGATGCCGCCCCGGCGCAACCGGTGACCGCCAAGCGCCCCACCCACCGGGTGCGGGTCTCGCCTCAAGACCTGACGGCACTGGCGGCCCCGCCGGCGGACGAGAGGCCGGCTGTGGCCCGCAGCGGCCGCCGGGCCGGCTGGTTGTTGGCCGACCTGGTCCTGCTGCTCCTGCTGGCGCTGCAGGTGGCCTACTTCCTGCGCGACGACCTGGCCCAACGACCGGCGCTGCGTCCTTGGCTGGAACGGCTCTGCGCCGTGGCCGGCTGCACGCTTCCCCTGCAGCGGGACCTGGACCGCATCGAGGTGGTGGCCCGCCATCTGCGCCCCCATCCCGAGGTGCCCGACGGCCTCGTCGTCACCATCACCATCCTCAACCGGGCGCCCTTCCCCCAGCCCTATCCCGTCCTGGACCTGCGCTTCTACGACCTGGAGGACCGCATCGTGGCCGGGCGGCGCTTTCCACCGCGCCTCTATCTGCCACCCGGCCTCGATCCCGATCGGGGTCTGGCACCGGACACCCCTTTGCCCATCGTCCTGGAGCTGGTGGATCCGGGCGAGCAAGCGGTCAACTTCCGCTTCGATTTCCTGTGAGCGCACGCCAGTCCGCACGGCCGCCATCCCCTGGCGCGGCGTGCCTTCCCTGAAAGCCACTGCCAACTCCCGAACGGCATCCCAAATCGCTTCCCGAACCGCATTCAAGACCCATCCCGTGTTCAGACTCCAGCCTTTCGTCCCACGCTTTATCCGGGGGGGCGGACGGAGTATCATAGGCGGCTCCCAGTCACCGGGAAGCAGATCTGGAAGCAGATCTGGGGACAGATGGATCCGTCCCGCCAACGTCCCTTTCGGACACACAGACACCATGCAAATCGGCCCGTATCGACTCAAGAACAACCTGGTGCTGGCCCCCATGGCAGGGGTCACCGACCGTCCCTTTCGCCAGCTGTGCCGGCGCCTGGGCGCAGGGCTCGCGGTCTCGGAGATGGTGTCCTCCAATTCCCTGCTGTGGGGCAGCGCCAAGACGCGCCGCCGGGCCGATCACACGGGAGAACCCGAACCCCGCTCGGTGCAGATCGTGGGCGCCGATCCCGCCCTCATGGCCGAGGCGGCCCGTTACAACGTGGACCGGGGCGCCCAGATCATCGACATCAACATGGGCTGCCCGGCGAAGAAGGTGTGCAACACCATGGCCGGCTCTGCCCTGCTCAAGGACGAACGCCTGGTGGCCCGCATCCTGGAAGCGGTGGTGGCGGCGGTACCCGTACCCGTCACCCTCAAGATCCGCACCGGCTGGGACCCCCAGCACCGCAACGGTGTGACCATCGCCCGCATCGCCGAAGCCAGCGGCATCCAGGCCCTGGCGGTACACGGGCGTACCCGCGCCTGCGCCTTCCGCGGGCAGGCCGAATACGACACCATCGCCGCCATCAAGGCTGCGGTCCGCATCCCGGTGATCGCCAACGGCGACATCTGCACGCCCCAGCAGGCCAAACAGGTGCTGGAGTACACCGCCGCCGACGGCATCATGATCGGCCGCGCCGCCCAGGGCCGGCCCTGGATCTTCGGCATCGTCGATCACTACCTGAAAACGGGGGAACTCTTGCCGGATCCCCCGCTGCCGGTGATCCGCGACCTGCTGCTGGGTCATCTGCGGGAACTGTATGCCTTCTACGGCGACCACGTGGGGGTGCGGGTGGCCCGCAAGCACATCTCCTGGTACAGCAAGGGCCAGCCGGGCGGCGCCGCCTTCCGCCAGCAGGTCAATCGCTGCGAGGACCCGAGGGAACAATGGCATCTGACCAAGGACTTCTTTGACCGGTTGATCGAGCGTGTGGGCCTGGCGGCATGACGGCCCCCGACACCCAACTCAATCCCGCGCGACCGGCCAGGGAGCGGCGCAAACAGCCCCTCAGTGCCTGCATCCGCACCGCCCTGGAGCGCTATTTCGCCGACCTGGACGGCCACCCGCCGCCCACCAATCTCTACGAACTGGTCATGGACGAAGTGGAATACCCCCTGTTGCAGGCGGTGATGCACTACACGCGGGGCAATCAGAGCAAGGCCGCGGCCATTCTCGGCATCAACCGCGGCACCCTGCGCAAGCGACTGGAAAAACACGGCCTCTTGTGACTCCGGTGGGTATTCCTTTCGAGCATCCTCGCAGGGGCGGGACATGAGGGGGGCGCACGAAACGAACGCCATCGCGCGGGCCCTGATCAGTGTCTCGGACAAGACCGGGATCGTGGATTTCGCCCGCGGCCTGGCGCAGTTGGGCGTGGAGATCCTCTCCACCGGCGGCACCGCCCGCCTGCTGCGGGAGGCGGGCGTGGCGGTGGTGGACGTCTCCGACTACACCGGCTTTCCGGAACTGATGGCGGGCCGGGTCAAGACCCTGCACCCCAAGATCCACGGCGGGATCCTGGGACGCCGGGGCGTGGACGACGCCGAGATGGCGGCCCACGGCATCGGGCCCATCGACCTGGTGGCGGTGAACCTCTATCCCTTCGAGCGCACCGTGGCCGATCCCCGTTGCGATCTGGAGACCGCCATCGAGAACATCGACATCGGCGGCCCCACCCTGCTGCGGGCGGCGGCCAAGAATCATGCCGCCGTGGCCGTGGTGGTGGACAGCGCCGACTACGATCGGGTGCTGGAGGAGATGCGGGCCCACGAATGCACCCTGAGCGACGCCACCCGTTTCGAGTTGGCGGTCAAGGCCTTCGAACACACGGCCCGCTACGACGACGCCATCGCCGATTACCTGGGCCGCCTGCAGGCCGGCTGCAAGCGGCTGGATTTCCCCCGCACCCACAACCGGCAATATCTCAAGGTCATGGATCTGCGCTATGGCGAGAATCCCCACCAGCGCGCGGCCTTCTACCGCGAGCACACGCCCCCCGCAGCCTGCATCGCCACTGCCCGCCAGGTCCAGGGCAAGGCCCTGTCCTTCAACAACATCGCCGATGCCGACGCGGCCCTGGAATGTGTCAAGCAATTCTCGGAGCGGCCCGCCTGCGTCATCGTCAAACACGCCAATCCCTGCGGCGCAGCCCTGGGTGACACCCTGGAGCAGGCCTATCGCCGGGCCCACCGGTGCGACCCCACCTCGGCCTTCGGCGGCATCATTGCCTTCAATCAGACCCTGGACGGCGCCACCACCCGCGCCATCCTCGACCAGCAGTTCGTCGAGGTGATCATCGCCCCCGACGCCGAGGCCGCCGCCCGCGAACTGCTGGCGGCCAAGCCCAACGTGCGCCTGTTGCTGTGCGGCAGCTGGCGGCGGCCCACCGCAGGAGGGTTGGACTACAAGCGGCTCACGGGCGGCCTGCTGGTGCAGGACCGGGACGCCGGCATGGTCACCAGCAGCGAACTCCAGGTGGTCTCGCAACGCGCCCCCACGGCGCAGGAACTGGAAGACCTGCTGTTCGCCTGGAAAGTGGCCAAGTACGTCAAATCCAACGCCATCGTCTATTGCCGCGAGGGCATGACCATCGGCGTGGGGGCCGGTCAGATGAGCCGTGTGGACAGCGCTCGCATCGCCGCCTGGAAAGCGGCCGAGGCCGGACTGGAAGTGGCGGGTTCGGTGATGGCCTCCGATGCCTTCTTCCCCTTCCGCGACGGGCTGGACCGTGCCGCCGAGGCCGGCGTGACCGCGGTCATCCAGCCCGGTGGTTCCGTGCGCGACGAGGAAGTCATCGCCGCCGCCGACGAACACGGCATGGCCATGGTGTTCACCGCCATGCGCCACTTCCGCCACTGAGCATCGCCTCCCCCCCCCATTTCAATCCGGCTTCAATCCAGCTTCAATCTGGCCCCATCCCGGTAGAGCGCCGCCGGAGCCACCCCCGTAGCAGCGCCCACATGCCCAGTAGCAATACGGCCCAGGGTTGCAACGCTCCCACCGTATTGTCGCTGTCACGGGGATGGGTGAAGGCGTAGATTCCCACCAGCAGGGTGTCCTCGTTGCCGGCCTGGTCCCGCACCAGCACGTTGAGCATGGTGGCGCGCTCCAGTTGCAAGGGCCCGGTGTAACGGGGCGAGGGCGGAATGGGGTTGCCGTCGCTGTCCAAGACCATACCGTCGGAGGGCGGCGAGTTGTCGGTGGTGTAATACATGTCCGCACAGCCGCTGCCGGGGCCGTCGTCACAAATCAATTCCACCACCTGTGGTCCGGTATAGGTCCCGCTGGGCAGGGAGGCCACCACCAGCGGCGGCACGGTGTCCACGTCGTAGATGCGCTCCTGCACTGCGCTCTGATTGCCCGCCCGATCGAAGGCCGTGAAGCGCAGCACCAGCCGGCCCATCCCGCCCGTCACCAGGTTGTCCAGCGGCAGGGGGGAGACGTAGAGCAGTGCACTGCCATCGGGATCACTGCCATCGAGGGTATAACGAATGGCGGCACAACCCGAGCCTTGCGCCCCGTCGTCGCAGCGCAGTTCCACCGGCGCAAGTGCCGCGGCGCCGTAGAGACCGGAAGGCAGTGAGGCCTCCACCTGCGGCGCGGTGTCGTCGATGTAATAGTCTTCCGCGCGCAATGCCTCCACGTTGCCCTCGGCGTCCACGCCGAAGAACTTCAAAGTGGTGTTGGCCGTGATAGCGATGGGTGAACCGTCGTAGAGATCCGCGGGCACCGGCTGCGGCTCGCTACCGTCCGCCGTCAGATAGACTGCACTGCAGGCGTTGCCATCGTGGTCCAGGCAGGTCAGGGTGACCTCCTGCGGTGTCGGATACCCGCCGCCGGGGGGGCTGGCGGTGGTCATAGGCGGAGCGATGGGAAAGCGTGCCAATCCAGTGGGTGCGGGAGTGGCGGGATCCGCGGCGATGTCGGTGAAATCTCCGCCCGCGTAGAGTCGAGTGCCCCCGGCATCGGTGGCCAGCACCCGCACCGGCTGGTCGGCACCAGGATCCCAGACGCTCACCGCGCCGCCCGCCGGGGCGGCCGTGACGGCCGCCAGCCGATTGCGGGCCGTGCCGCCCACCAGGGTGAAATCGCCCCCGGCATAGACCAGGGATTCGTCTCCGGACAGGGCCAGGGCGCGCACGGCGGCATCGAAATCCGGATTCCAGGCGGTGGCGATACTGCCCGCGGCCGTCACCGTGGTATCCAGGGCCGCGGCCCGATTGCGGCTGCCCGGCGCACCACCGTCCACGGCGGTGAAATCCCCGCCGGCGTAGAGCAGGCGCCCGCCGTCCGCCAACACCAGGGCATACACCGGCCCGTCCGGCGCCGGCTGCCAGTCGTCGGCCTGTCCGCTGCCGAGATGGAGGCGGGCCAGATAGGGCCGGTAGGCCCCGCCGATGTTGAGAAAACGCCCCCCCGCGTACAGGCGCTCGCCATGTTCCAATTGCAGCACCTCCACCGCGGCATCGGGTCGCGGGTCCCAGGGCAGGAGCGTACCCGAGAAACTGTCCAGGGCCGCCAGATAAGGACGGCTCACGGCATCGCCGCCCGCATTCCAGACGGTGAAGTCGCCGCCGGCATAGAGCACCAATCCGTCCTCGGACAGGGCCAGCGCTCGTACCGGCGCATCGGGATCCGGATTCCAGTCCAGCACGTTCTCGGTCTCGAGCGTGGTGTCCAGGGCTGCCAGGTGATTGCGGGCCACGCCGCCGATGTGGGTGAAATCCCCGCCCACGTAGAGGGTGCGGCCGTCGGCGGACAGGGCCAGGGCGTGGACGGTGCCCGCCACGTCTGCCCGCCAGGCCCTCACCTCGCCGGTGTCCAGATCGATGGCCGCGAGCCCCAAACGTTCCACTTGTGCGGGATCGAACAGGGCGGTGAAATTACCACCCACGTAGAGCACGTTCTGGCTCAAGGCCAAGGCGTACACCGCACCGTTGGCGTCGGCGAAAGTCTCGGGTTGACTGGCCGCCCGCAGCGGCTGACTGGCCGCAAGCAAACCGCCTCCGGCCAACAGGAAGGCCAGCGCATAGCGGACAGTGGAGGAGATCCGGGTGTGGGGGCTCCTGCCCCTGTGCTGTCTTACCCGCCGCAAGCGGACGGCGACCCACCACAGCAGCAGCCCAGGGAGAGCGGCAGGATGGACGGCGCCGGGACCGCCGTAATTGCTCACATAGTCTTCGCGCCGCACCACCTCCCGATTGCCGGCCCCATCCACCGAGTAGAAACGCAGTACGGTATTGCCGGTGATGCGGATGGGACCCGTGTAACGAGCGAAGGCGGACGGGGGCGCATCCTCGTCCAGGGAATAATAGGTCTCGGCACAGCCCGATTGCGCATCGCGACAGGAGAGGGTCACCTCGAGACGGCGCGAACTGAAGACCATCGAAGGGGGATCGGCCGTGGTGCGCGGTGCGCCCAATTCCAGCACGTAATCGGCGCGACCGGGGGTCTCGGTATTGCCCAGGGCATCCACGGAGAAGAAGCGCAGCTGCGCATCCCCCGTCAGTTCGATGGGCTGGCGATAGATCGGTGACTGGAAGGTGGGCGTGGAACCATCCAGGGTGTAATACGTGGCGGCACAACCCGCACCGGTGCCGTCGTCGCAGACGAGCGCCACCGGCCGGTTGCTGGTACCGTTGTAGAACCCTCCAGGCGGGTCCGGTGTGGTGACCGGCGCCTGACGCTCCAAGGGCAGCGCCTCCAGCGCGGCCAGCCCTTGACGCGGTTCTTCGCCCACATGAGCAAAACGCCCCGCGGCATAGACCCAACGACCGTCGGCGGCCACCCGCAAGGCGAACACCTCGTCGTCCGCCGCGGGAGACCAGGCGTCGAGGGCGGTTCCAGTGGTGACATCCAGAGCGGCCAGTGCCGCCCGGCTCTGGCCGCCGATGGTGCCGAAGGCCCCGCCCGCGTACACCGCCGTACGGTCCCGGGCCAGGGCCAGACTCCATACCGGGCCGTCCGGCTGGGGATCCCAGGCGGTCACCAGTCCCGTCTCCAGATCCACGGCCGCGGCGTTGTTGCGGCTGTCCCCATTGACGCCCGTGAAAAGCCCCCCTGCATACAGGGTCCCGCGGCCAGCGTCCAGGTACAGGGTCCGGACCACGCCTTGCACCTGGGGAGACCAGTCCAGAGCGGTCGCACTGGTAACATCCAGGGCCACCAGACCGGCGTGCGCGGTCCCGCCCGCGGTGGCGAAATCCCCGCCCGCATACAGGATCTCGTCCTCCAGCCACAGGGCATACACCGCTCCTGCGGTGGCAGGAACGGCGCTGGAGCCTGCGAGGTCCGGAAACCAGGGCGTGGCCCTGCCATTGGGCCGCAGGGCGGCCAGCTGCGGGCGATACTCGCCGCCGATGGCCTCGAAGGCACCGCCGGCGTAGATCACGCTGCCGTCGGGCGCCGGCTCCAGGGCATAGACGGGACCGTCCGCATTGGGACTCCAGAAATTGGCCACGCCGGTGCGGCGATCCAATGCTGCCACCCGGTTGCGCGGGCGCCCGCCGATGGCGGTGAAGGCCCCGCCGGCATACAGGGCATTGCCATCGGGGGAGAAGCTGAGCGTATACACGGGCCCATCCGCCGCCGGATCCCAATCCAGCACGGCGCCGTCGTTGAGGCTGAAAGCGGCCAGGCGCAGGCGCCGAACGCCCCCCACCGACTCGAAGGCACCGCCGGCATAGAGCGCGGTGCCGTCCAGCGCCAGGGCATACACCGCATCCCCCGCCTGGGGGGTCCAGGGGGTGGGAGCGTCGGCCAGCGGATCGGCCGGATCCGCCGTCAGGGCCCCCAGACGCAGACGTACCAGCCCTCCCAGGGTGGTGAAATCGCCGCCGGTGTACAGGGTGGTGCCTGCGAGCTGCAGGCTGTACACCGGACCGTCGGCGCCGGGATTCCAGGCGGTGGGAATATCCGCAGTCACGTTGGTAGTGCTGTCCAGGGCCGCCAGCCGGGCTCGCGCCACGGCGCCGCCCGCCAGCGCGGTGAAGTCCCCGCCGGCATAGAGCGTAGTGCCGTCGCTCCCCAACACCAGGGCATACACGGGGCCGTCGGCATCCGGATTCCAGGCCGTCACCGCACCCGTGGCCGCATCCACCGCCGCGATGCGATTGCGCGCCTTGCCGCCCACGGCCGTGAAATCCCCGCCGGCATAGACCACGCCACCTGCCACCAGCAAGCTGCGCACCGTGGCATCGGCGCCCGGATTCCAGGCCGTCACCGCACCCGTGGCCGCATCCAGCGCCGCGATACGGCTGCGGGCCTGGCCACCCATGGCCGTGAAGTCGCCGCCGGCGTAGACCACGCCGCCCGCCACGACCAAGGCGCGCACCGTGGCATCGGCGCCCGGATTCCAGGCCGTCACCGCACCCGTGGCCGCATCCAGCGCCGCGATACGGCTGCGGGCCTGGCCGCCCATGGCCGTGAAGTCGCCGCCGGCGTAGACCACGCCGCCTGCCACGGCCAAGGCGCGCACCGGTGCGTTCGGAGACGGATCCCAGCTGGGATCCACGCTGCCGTCGGCCCGGATGTGGGCCAGGTGGCTGCGATCCACCCCTCCCACGGTGAAAAATTCGCCGCCGATGAACCAGCCGCCGGACCCGTCAGGCACCACGGCATGGATCGGACCATCCACCACCGGTTCGAAGGCCAGCAGGCCGTCGTCGCCGGGCTGTGCCGGATCGGCCGCCAAGACCACGCCGTGGCCGGTGACCGGCCCCACGTAGTCGAAATCCCCGCCGAGATACAACGCGGCCTGGTCCGTGGCCCCGTCGAAGCCCCCCCCCACGAACAGGCGCCCGTCCGCCAATGCCAGGGCATAGCCAGGACCCGCGAGTCCAGCATCCCAGTCCGTGGCTCCGCCGGAAACGACATTGGTATCCAGTACCACCAGACCCGCCCTCACCGCACCTCCTGCGCTGGTGAACGCTCCGGCGGCATAGAGCAGGGTACCGTCCAGCCACAGGGCGTGCACCGGACCGTCGGCACCGGGATTCCAGGCCGTGGCCCGGTCCGCATGAATGGCGTCGAGATCCAAGGCCGCCAGGCGCGCGCGGGGCTCGCCACCGATGCTGGTGAAATCCCCGCCTACGTAGAGCAGTCCTTCGCCTGCGTGGGCCAGCGCCCGCACCGTGGCGTCGGCATCCGGATTCCAGGCGCTCGGCGTGCCATCGGCCAGCGCCAGAGCCGCCAGGCGATTGCGGGCCTGCCCCGCCACAGTGGTGAAATCCCCGCCGGCATAGACCTGGTCTCCCGCCACCAGCAAAGCCAGTACCCTGCCATTCGTATCCGCCTGCCAGTCCGCCCGTACCGAGCCGTCCCCGGTGGCCACGGCCGCCAGCCCCTGGCGCGGTTCGCCGCCCACACTGGCAAAGTCCCCGCCCACGTACAGGGTGGCCCCATCCGGTGCCAGCACCAGGGCCCGCACCGGTGCGTCGGCACCGGCATTCCAGGCCAGCGGCGCTCCGGTAACCGCATCCAGGGCCGCCAGGCGTGCGCGGGCTGCGCCGCCGACGTGGGTGAAGTCCCCGCCTGCGTAGAGCACGGCGCCATCAGTGGACAAGGCCAAGGCGTAGACGGGACCATTCGGTGCCGGATCCCAAAAGGCATTCACGCTGCGGTCGGGGCGCAAATGGAGGAGATTGCTGCGCGCCACACCCGCAGTGGTGAACTCCCCGCCTACGAACCAGCCCCCTGCACCATCGGAGACCACCGCATACACCGTGCCCTGGATACGGGGATAGGCCCGGTCCAGTAGCACCGTGGCCACGTCGAAGACGATCCCACCGCCCGTGGCCTCACCCGTGTGCGTGCCGAACACGGCACTGGCATACACGGGACCGTTGGCCGTCCACAGCGCCGTGCGCACCGCCTGCGCCTGGGCACACCAGACCAGCAGGACTATGCAGGACGCGAGCCATGCCACCCGTGTGGAGAAGCGCAAGGAGCAAGAGGAAGACATGCAGGGCGGGCAAATCCAGGTGATCAAACACTTGAATTATACCACGCAGGGGTCGGTGACAAACGAGAACGATTCTCGTTTGCCACCGACCCCCAGATAAAAATGATTCTCGGTTGTCAGCGGCATGGCTTTGCTTCTAGACTGTCATCTTTGCGCTTTCGCAGTAGGGACCGCAATGGCCGAACGACTCAAAGTATTGGTGGTGGGCGGTGGCGGGCGCGAACACGCCCTGGCCTGGAAGGCGGCCCAGTCGCCGCAAGTGGATCGGGTATACGTGGCGCCGGGCAATGCCGGCACCGCGCGCGAGCCGGGCATGGAAAACGTCGCCATCGACGCCGGGGACATCGAGGCGTTGCGCCGCTTCGCCCGGGACCAGGCCATCGACCTCACCCTCGTGGGGCCCGAGGCCCCCCTGGTGGCGGGTATCGTGGATGCCTTTCGCGAGGCGGGCCTGGCCTGCTTCGGACCCACCCGCGCCGCGGCCCAGCTGGAGGGGTCCAAGGCCTTCGCCAAGTCCTTCATGCAACGCCACGGCATCCCCACCGCGGCCTACGCCAGTTTCCATGACCTGGACCAAGCCCTGGCCTACATCCGCGAGCGGCGCGCCCCCCTGGTGGTGAAGGCTGACGGGCTGGCCGCCGGCAAGGGAGTGGTGGTGGCCCGCACCCTGGCGGAAGCGGAGGCCGCCGCGCGCGACATGCTGGCCGGCAATGCCTTCGGCGAGGCCGGGCACCGTATCGTGGTGGAGGAATTTCTGGAAGGAGAGGAAGCGAGCTTCATCGTCATGGCAGACGGCGCACAGGCCCTGCCCCTGGCCACCTCCCAGGACCACAAGCCCCGCGACGAGGGTGATCGCGGTCCCAACACCGGCGGCATGGGCGCCTATTCCCCGGCCCCGGTGATCACCCCGGAATTGCACCAGCGCATCCTGCGGGAGGTCATCGACCCCGTGCTGCGCGGCATGGCCACCGATGGACACCCGTACACGGGCTTCCTTTATGCCGGCCTCATGATCACCCCGGTGGGTGAACCCAAGGTCCTGGAGTTCAACTGCCGCTGCGGCGATCCCGAGACCCAGCCCATCATGATGCGCCTGCGCTCGGACCTGGCGGACCTGTGCCGCCTGGCGCTGGCAGGCCGCCTGCACGAAGCCCGTGCGGACTGGGATCCGCGCAGCGCCCTGGGCGTGGTGCTGGCCGCCGGCGGCTATCCCGGCAGCTACCGCAAGGGGGACCCGATCGAAGGCCTGGAGGGTCCAGAGGAAGAGGGCGTGAAGATCTTTCATGCCGGCACCGCCCTGCGCGGCGGGCGAGTGGTCACCGCCGGCGGCCGCGTCCTGTGCGTGTGCGCCCTGGGTGAAAGCGTGCGCGAGGCCCAGCAGCAGGCCTACCGCCGGGCGGCGCGCATCCACTGGCCGGACATGTTCTACCGCAAGGACATCGGCTACCGGGCGCTGGCACGCGCAGAACGTGCGGTGCCGTGATACCGTGAAGCCTTCCAGAGACGGCCGGGCCACCTGCCTTCGTCTCATGTGGGATTCCAACACCTGATCGAGGAGAGAAACCATGTCGAAACCTTTCGTCGCCGTGTTGATGGGCTCGGACAGCGACCTGTCCGTCATGGAAGCCACGCTGAACGTGCTGCGGGAATTGGACATCCCGCACGAGGTGCGCATCACCTCGGCACACCGCACGCCGGCCGCCACCCACGACTACGTCACGGACGCCGAACGCCGCGGCTGCGGGGTGTTCATCGCCGCCGCCGGCCTGGCCGCCCACCTGGCCGGGGCGGTATCGGCCCTCACCATACGCCCGGTGATCGGCGTGCCCCTGGACGCCGGCCCATTGCAGGGCATGGATGCCCTGCTCTCCACGGTGCAGATGCCGGGCGGCATCCCCGTGGCCTGTGTGGCGGTGGGCAAGGCCGGGGCCAAGAACGCCGCCTGGCTGGCGGCCCAGATCCTGGCCCTGAATGACCCGGCACTGGCGGAGCGCCTGCGCCAGGCACGCCTGGACAACGCCGCGGCCGTGATGGCCAAGAACCAGGAGTTGCAGGCACGGCTGGGCAAGGCTTGAGCACGGCCTTCCAACTGCGCCGCGCCGCCGCCGTCCTGCGGGCCGGGGGGGTGGTGGCCTATCCCACCGAGGGCGTGTACGGGCTCGGTTGCGATCCCCTCGATCCCGTCGCGGTACTACAATTGCTGATATTGAAGGGACGCCCCCTGCACAAGGGGCTGATTCTCATCGCGGCGGACCTCGAGGCCCTGCATCCTTACATGGGCACGCTGGAGCCCTCTCTGTGGCGCCGGCTGCGGCGCAGCTGGCCCGGGCCGGTCACCTGGCTGGTGCCGGCCGCCCCCCAGGTGCCGTTCTGGCTGCGCGGCGCCCACGACACCATCGCCCTGCGGGTCACCGCCCATCCGCTGGCCGCAGCCCTGTGCCGGGTCTGGGGCGGCGCCCTGGTATCCACCAGCGCCAATCCCGCCGGCCGGCCCCCGGCGCGTACGGCCCTGCAGGTGCGGCGTTATTTCGGTGATGCGGTGGACCTCGTCCTCGCCGGCGCCACCGGCGGTCTGGGCGCACCCACCCAGATCCGCGATGCCCGCAGCGGGCGCATCGTGCGCCCGGGCGGCTGACGCGCTATAGTGCTTCCCGCCCCCCGATCGCCAGGGGACGGTTCGATACGTCACGAAAGAGTCAGGCATGAGTACACCGGACATCCAGGCGGTCCGCGCCTATCTACTGGAACTGCAAGAACGCATCTGCGCCGAACTGGAAGACGAGGACGGCGGCGCTGCTTTCCTGCGCGACGAATGGCGGCGCCCGGAGGGCGGCGGCGGCATCAGTCGAGTCCTGGCCGAGGGGCGCGTGTTCGAGCGAGCGGGCGTCAATTTCTCGCATGTCTTCGGCGACCGCCTGCCCCCTTCCGCCACCGCCCAGCGCCCGGAACTGGCGGGTCGCGGCTTTCAGGCCATGGGAGTATCCCTGGTGATCCACCCGCGCAATCCCTACGTGCCCACCTCGCACGCCAACGTGCGCTTCTTCATCGCCGAGAAGGACGGCGGTGATCCCGTCTGGTGGTTCGGTGGCGGTTTCGACCTCACGCCCTACTACGGTTTCGAGGAGGACTGCGTCCACTGGCACCGCACCGCACGCGCCGCCTGCGTGCCTTTCGGTGCTGACGTGTATCCCCGCTTCAAACGCTGGTGTGACGAATATTTCTTCCTCAAGCACCGCAACGAACCGCGCGGTGTGGGCGGGTTGTTCTTCGACGACCTCAACGAGTGGGGCTTCGAGCGCTGTTTCGCCTTCATGCGGAGCGTGGGCGATCACTATCTGCCCGCCTACTGCCCCATCGTGGCTCGGCGCAAGGAGACACCCTGGGGCGAACGCGAACGGGACTTCCAGCTCTATCGCCGGGGTCGCTACGTAGAGTTCAACCTGGTCTACGACCGTGGCACCCTGTTCGGCCTGCAGAGCGGCGGGCGCACCGAATCCATCCTCATGTCCCTGCCCCCGCTGGTGAAATGGCGTTACGATTGGCATCCGGAACCGGGCACGCCAGAGGCCCGGCTCTATGAGGTCTTCCTCAAACCCCGCGACTGGGTGGATTGAGCGACGCCATCTTCCCATCATCCGCGCCGCCCGAAACGAAGCGGGGGAACGGGATCGAGCGGACCGGATGTCCCGCGTTCAATCCCCGCGTTCAATCACAGCCCCCGCAAGGCTCGCTGCACCACACCGGGCTCTCGTCCAGGCGCAGGGCGGTGAGCGCGCCTCCCCATACACAGCCGCTGTCGATGGCCCAGACTCCGGCCTCCCGGTGGCGCCCGAGCGCCGCCCAGTGCCCGCAGACGATGCACAGGCCGGCACTGGCCCGCCCCGGCACCCGGAACCAGGGCAGGGCCGAACCCGCGATCGATTCCGGTGGCCCCTTCTCGGCCAGCAACAGCTCTCCCTCGGGGGTGCAGAAACGCAGGCGGGTGAAACAATTGACGATGAACCGCAGGCGGTCCCAGCCGGTGAGGCGCTCCGACCAGCGCGCAGGCCGGTCGCCATAGAGATGGCGGAAGAATGCCTCGCTGGCGTCCGAGGCCAGCACCGCCTCCACCTCGCGGGCCCGGGCACGGGCCTGTGCCAGATCCCACTGGGGCGGCAGGCCGGCATGGATCATGACGAATCCGGTGTGCGGATCCTCGTGCAACAGTGGGCGGCGGCGCAGCCAGTCCAGCAGGGCGCTGCGATCCGGGGCCGCCAGGATCGGCGCCAAGGTGTCCGCGGGCCGCAGGGCCTGGGCACCGGCGGCCACGGCCAGCAGATGGAGATCGTGGTTGCCCAGCACCGCCACCGCCCCCTCGCCCAGGTCGCGCACGAAACGCAACACGTCCAGCGAACGCGGGCCGCGATTGACCAGATCACCCACGAACCAGAGCCGATCCCGATCCGGCGAGTAACGGACCCTGCGCAACAGGGCACGCAGGGCGTCGTAACACCCCTGCACGTCACCGATCACGAATACCGCCATCGCCCCTTCAGCGGGTCTCGTCCGGCGCCACCCGCAGGTGGATGGTCACCGGACCGTCATTCACCAGCGCCACCTGCATGTGGGCGCCGAAACGCCCTGTCTGTACGGCAACCCCCAGCGCCCGCGCCTGGGCCACACACTCGTGGAAGAGGCGCTCGCCCTCCGCGGGTGGCGCCGCGGGGGTGAAACTGGGGCGGTTGCCCTTGCGCGTGTCCGCGGCCAGGGTGAACTGGGGCACCAGCAGCAGCTCGCCACCGCAGTCACGCAGGCTGCGGTTCATGCGGCCGGCGGCGTCGGGGAAGATCCGATAATCGGCGATGCGCGCCATCATGCGCCGGCACTGGGCCGGATCGTCGCCCCGTTCCACGGCGAGGAACACCAGCAATCCCGGGCCGATGCGGGCCACCGTCTCTTGCGCCACGGTGACCGAGGCCTCACACACCCGTTGCAACAAACCAATCATGGGCGATCTTGACTGAGGCGGCGGGCGAGCGCGCGGGCGGCCTCCACCAGGGCCCGGCGGATGCCTGGTTCCAGCGCGGAATGGCCAGCGTCCGCGATGACCCGCAGCTCGGACTGCGGCCAGGCCTGGTGCAGGAGAAAGGCGTTCTCCAGCGGGCAGACCACGTCGTAACGGCCGTGCACGATGTAGCCCGGGATACCCGCCAGGCGGTGGGCCTGGCGTAGGATCTGATCGGGCTCCAGGAAGGCACCGTGCATGAAATAGTGGTTCTCGATACGAGCCAGACTCAAGGCGGTGAAGGGGTCGGTGAAATGGGACACCAGCTTGTCGTTGGGCAGCAGGGTGGCCGCCTGGGCCTCCCAGCGGCACCAGGCCTTGGCCGCGGCCATGCGCGCCACTTCGTCGCTGCCGGTGAGCCGCCTGTGATAGGCCTGCAGGAGATCGTCCCGCTCCGCTTCCGGTATGACCGAGAGGTATTGCTGCCAGTAGTCGGGATGGATCCGGCTGGCCCCCTCCTGATAGAACCAGCGGATCTCACAAGGGCGGCACAGAAAGATGCCCCGCAGGATCAGTCCCAGCACCCGTTCGGGATGGGTCTCGGCGTAGACCAGGCTCAGGGTGGAACCCCAGGAACCGCCGAACAACACCCAGGACTCGAGACCCAGGTGTTCCCGGATGGCCTCCATGTCGGCCACCAGGGCCTGGGTGGTATTGCCCGCCAGCTCGGCATGGGGGGTGGAACGCCCGCAGCCGCGCTGATCGAAAAGAATGATGCGATAGACCTCGGGATCGAAGAAACGCCGCTGATAGGGCTCGCAGCCGGCACCCGGCCCCCCGTGCACCACCAGCACCGGCAGGCCCTCGGGATTGCCGCACTCCTCCACGTACAGCACGTGAGGCGGTTCCACGGCCAGGCTGTGCTGGACGTAGGGACGGATGTCGGGATAGAGATCGGTCACGGCGTCATGTCCTTACCGGTTTTGCGAAGAGACCGGCCGTGAAAAAACCTAGCATCCCGCGCGGGGAGAGGTAAAGCGCCGCCGGGACCCTTCTCACGCCCCCTTCACATCAGGGTTCAACACCAGGCTCATGCCAGGCTCACACCCAGCAAGCGACCCACCAGCCAGGTGACGAGTCCTGCGCTGCCGCCGATGAGCAGCATGCGCAGGCCGCCGCGCAGTGCACCGCGGCCGGTGAACAGGCTCAGCGTGGCCCCCACCACGAACAGGCTCACGCCCGTGATCGAGACGGTCGCGAGCAGGGGACGGTCGCCGGCACCGTAGAGGAAGGGCAGCAGGGGCAGCAGGGCGCCGAAGGCGAACGAGAAAAAAGAGGCCGCCGCCGCCCCCACGGGCGAACCCAGGTCGTCCGGGTTGAGCCCCAGTTCTTCGCGCGCCAGGGTGGCCAGGGCGTGTTCCGGATCCTTGAGCATCTCCGCGGCGATGCGCCGCGCTTCCTCCATGTCCACGCCGCGCGCGTTGTAGATGAGCGCCAGTTCCTCGGCCTCTTCCTCCGGATATTGCTCCAGTTCCTCGCGTTCCAGCTGGATCTGGTATTCGTAGAGTTCGCGCTGGGAACGCACCGAGACGTATTCGCCGGCGGCCATGGAAGCGGCTCCGGCCACCAGCCCGGCGACGCCGCTCATGAGCACGATGTGGCCGTCCTGGGTGGCGCCGGCCACGCCCAGCACCAGGCTGGCGTTGGACACCAGGCCGTCGTTGACTCCGAACACCGCCGCCCGCAGATTGCCGCCCCCGCCCAGGCTGCTGTGGCGGTATCCCACCTCCTCCACGCTGGTGGGCATGGGATGGCCGGCATGCAGGTGACCGCCGCTGTAGACCGACAGCCCGCGCACCTTCATCGCCGCCAGCACCGGGCGGATGGCGCGCGGCCCGAAGGTACGGATCAGCCAGGCGACGATGCGGATGCGCGGCGTGAGTTCCAGTCGTTCCGGAACCCGGCCGCCGGCCTGTTCGATCTCCCGCGCCCAGATCTCGGCCTGGGACTCGGCGGCGCGCGCCAGGGCGCGGAACAGGCGGGCCTTGGCCTCGTCCTGCTCGCGTTCGGCTACCAGGAGATAGAGATAAGCCGCCTGCTTCTCTTCGCGCCAGTTCTCCAGGCTCGGTAAAGCAGGAATTCGTTGCGCCATGGGTTCGCTCGTTTGTTAGAATGTGTCGTTATTGGAGGGCTCGACGGCGAGAGCCCCACCGAGCCGGGAAAACACGGATTCTTCATCGCCCGGCGCGGGCTGTCAAACTTGAGAAAGGCCGGCATCCGACCGATCATCCGGATACGTCACAGGGACATGCGTTTCGAGCGAGCCCCTGGGCAATGGGAGACGGATGATGGCGCGCAGCCCAGGATGGTTGTCGGCAAAGAGCAGCATTCCCTGATGTTGGCGGGCGATGGCGTCCACCAGGCTCAGCCCCAGGCCGCTGCCGGCATCAGGACGATCGCACCCCAGACGCACGAAACGTTGCTTGACGCGCTGGTATTCGGACTCGGGGATGCCGGGACCGGTATCCGCCACGATCAGATCGATTCCCTTGGTATGGGTTTGCACAGCAAGCATGATCCTGCCCCCTCGAGGCGTATACTTCACGGCATTGTCCAGCAGATTCACCACGGCCTGACCGAGCAGGTCGGGATGACCGCGAATCTCGTGCATGCCGTCCGCCTGCACCTGCAAGCTGAGACCTGCCTCTTCGGCGATCGGCTCGTAGAGTTCGCCCAATTGGCGGGCCAACTCGACCAGGTCCACCTTTTCGAGTCGCGCCCGCACCATACCGGCATTGGCCTGGGCGATGTGCAGGATGGCGTTGAAGGTCCGCATCATCGCTTCGGCATCACGAATGGTCTGGTACATGGCCTCCCGGTAATCTTCTTCGGAACGCCGTTCCAATAGGGTCACTTCCATGCGGTTGCGAATCCGGGATATGGGATTGCGCAAATCGTGTGCCACATTGTCCGTTACCTCACGCATCTCCGTCAGCACGTCCTCGATGCGGGCCAACATTTCGTTGAGGCAGCGTGCCAAGGCATCGAATTCGTCGTTCTTGTCGCTCACGGGTATTCGGCGCGAGAGGTCGCCGGCCATGATGTCGTGAGCGGTGAGCTGGATGGCCTCCAGACGCCTCAGGATGGACCAGCCCATGGAGATCCCCACCAGGAGAACGAAAAACACCACGGCCGGCAACGATTCGAACAGATTCTCGCTGAGTTCCCGCAAGGCGTCGTGCTGCTCCACACCTCTGGCGACCAAGAGCCGGCTACCGTCCCGCAGCCGTAGGGCAGCCGCCGGTAGATAGGCATCGTTGGTGTAATAGTTACCGATCAGGATGTCATCATCCAACCAGATGTTTTCGACCTCGACTTCCACCCCCAACAGGACATTGGCCTCGTGTGGCCATTTGGTCAAGTTGCCAGAGATGGGCTGGCCATCGCTTCCGGCGAAGAGATAGAAACGCCCCGAGTGGATTGCATCTTCCAAGCGAGCGTCGATGTCTCTTTGTAGTACTGCCGCACCCCCTTTGGCGTGGATCTCGGCGAGCCGCAACAATTCCTGCTCGATTTCTTCTTCCATTTCCTCGCTCACGAAGCGGCTGCTGGACCAATGCAGGACGATGAGGAGCGCGGTCAAGATGGCGCCATAAAACAGCGTGTAGCGCACCGCCAGCTTGACTACCGAAGTACGTCCCAATTCCGACAATTGCATCGTCTCAAGGCATCTCGTCGAGCTTATATCCCACACCACGTACCGTGTGCAGCAGGGATCTGGAGAACCCCTTGTCGATCTTGTTGCGGAGGCGGCTGATATGGACATCGATGACGTTGGTCTGGGGATCGAAATTGTATCCCCATACCTTCTCCAACAGCATGGTACGCGTGACGACCTGGCCCTGGTGCCGCATCAGGAATTCGAGAAGCCGGAGTTCACGGGGTTGTAAGTGAATTTTCTGACCACCACGAGTCACTTGATAGGAAGTCAAGTCGAGCACCAAATCGGCCACCTGGAAACGCTTGTGGCCGGTTCCCGGTTGAGCCCGCCGGGCCAGGGCCTCCAGGCGCGCCAAGAGCTCGGAAAAAGCAAAGGGCTTTACCATGTAATCGTCTCCTCCGGCACGCAGACCAGCCACCCGATCATCCACCTCACCGAGCGCAGACAGGACGAGCACAGGTGTCGAGACCCCACCTGCACGCAACATGGAAACGACCGACAAGCCGTCACGTCCCGGCAGTACTCGATCTATGATCAGCACGTCATAGGTGGCACTGAGCGCCAGGTGCAGCCCATCATGTCCATCGGAGGCATGATCCACGTTGTGGCCGCTCTCGGTGAGCCCTTTGCACAGATAGTCTGCTGCTCCCTGGTCGTCTTCGATCAGGAGGATGTTCATGGGTGCGGTCTCACATGTAATTACCTACCGGCGGAAGATACGGCCGACCCACGATCGTGCCGCTGCAATCCATTTATATCATGCCTCACGACTTGAATCCCGAAAGCCCACCCAACCTTACGATTTGGTAATGGCGGCGTAAACGGCCGGTAATCCGCTCTTCTCTATAATTGGTCGCAGCATTTTCAGGAATGCATCTTCTTCAAGAAGAGTAACGATGTGCGACCCGTGGCTTGACTGAGCACCACAGATCAAACGAAGTGGCATCTCCACTCTCAGTCGCCCATTTTAGTCGACCTATCTATTCTGAAAAACTCAAGAAAGGTATGGAATGATCTTCATGCGCAATCCTACGAACTGTTTTCAGACATTGATGGCGTACATCCTGCTGGCCGTATTGTCGGTACTTGGACATTCGAAGAGCGCTCTCGCCAATGGCGCCGGTGGCATCGATCGGGGTGGCCGCGGTGGCGGCGGAGGCCATCATGGAGCTGGACATGACCCAGGAGACGTCGAACGAGTCCTGGATCTCGAGTTCACCACTGCTGGGGATTCGCGGTCGGTATCCGGAGATGCCTCGGTCAGGACAGCCGGGTTCATCCTCGAAGCCGAATACGAGAAAAACTACAAAATATTCTCGTTCGCCTTCGAACGCTGGCAGTACGACTGGCGCAAACCGCAAAACCTTCCCTTCATCTCTGCATCCGGCGTCGAGCCATGGAACACCTTCTACACCCTGGCATTGGGCTTCGAGTATGAAATGGAGATCAACCCGCGTTGGGAGTTGCAGTACTATATCGAAGCTGAATCTTCCTTCGAGAATGAAACCAGCAATTCCAACGAGTACGAGATCGGCGTCGACATCGACTTCGAACCGAATCGTGACTGGGTGCTCGTGTTGAATTTCAACTATGAATACCTGGATGCAGAAGGCGCCGAACTGGGTATGGACATGGAAATCGAATGGAAACCCCACAATCAGAAAGGCTGGTCAGGGGTATTCGAAGTCAGTAGCGAATTTCCGGAGTCCAGCCTGACCTATCATTTCACGCCTGCCTTCTCTACCTCGTTCTTCTTCAATGAGGGCGGCACCAACACCATTCGGCTGTCTGACAACAGCCCAGTGCTCGGCATGCGCGGCGGCTATCTGGAGGACGAATACCGGAGAGTCGGCGCCAGACTGTCCTATCACTGGGGACACGAGAGCTTTCTCTCCTTCTCGATCGAGAACACCTTCGACCGGCAAATGGCCTTCGTCGACCGCAACGGCAACATCGAAGCAGAATACGAATTCGAGGACGCGCTCGGCTTTTCCCTCAATCTGTCCTATGAGTTCTGAGAGGGGTCAATGGGGTCAGAGTACTTGAAGAGGCAGACACTCTCCCTTTGGAAATCGATGCCCTTCAAGTACTCTGACCCCACTGATTCTCCTTCTTCTGGGCCATGATGCGGTCCATGATCTTCAAGCCGCTGAACGCGTCCTTGGCATAGTGGACCTTGTCCGGGTCGCTGTAGGCGGCGCGGCAATCCTGTTCCACGTAACGGCGCGTGAGCGCGGCGCCGCCCAGTAGCACCGAGATGTCCATGCCGGCGCGCTTCATCTCCTCCAGGTTCTCCTTCATGATCACCGTGGATTTCACCAGCAATCCCGACATGCCCACGGCGTCGGCCCGGTGTTTGCGGGCGGCCTCCATGATGTTGGCGATGGGTTGCTTGATACCCAGATTGACGACCTTGTAACCGTTGTTGGTGAGAATGATGTCCACCAGGTTCTTGCCGATGTCGTGTACGTCCCCTTTCACCGTGGCCAGCACCAGGATCCCCTTCTCCTGCCCCTCCACCTTTTCCATGTGCGGCTCCAACCAGGCCACCGCGGCCTTCATGGTCTCCGCGGACTGGAGCACGAAGGGCAGTTGCATCTCGCCGCTGCCGAACAGGTCGCCCACCACCCGCATGCCGTCCAGCAATATTTCGTTGATGATCTCCAGGGGTGAATATTTCTCCATGGCGCGCGCCAGATCCTCTTCCAGGCCCTGCTTGTCGCCGTCGATGATGCGCTGTTTGAGGGCCTCTTCCACCGTGGCCGGCTTGCGTTGCGCGGTGCCGGCCTCGGTGACGTTCTTGAACAGGTCCACGAAATGCAGCAGGGGATCGCGGCCCTTGCGCCGGCGATCGAAGATGAGGTCCTCGGCGGCCTCGCGCTGCTGCTCCGGGATCTTGTGCAGGGGCATGATCTTGGAGACGTGGATGATGGCGGCGGTCATGCCCCGTTGCTGGGCGTGATGGAGAAACACGGAATTGAGCACGTGGCGCGCGGCGGGTTTGAGCCCGAAGGAGATGTTGGACAGGCCCAGCAGGATCTGGCACTCGGGCAATTCCGCGGCGATGCGTTCGATGGCCTCCAGGGTGTGGATCCCATGCCGGCGGTCCTCCTCCACACCGGTGCAGATGGTGAAGGTCAGGGGATCGAACATGAGATCGGCGGGCGGCAGGCCGTGGCGCTCCACGGCGAAGTCGTAGAGGCGGTGGGCGATGGCCAGCTTGCGCTCCACCTCCTTGGCCATGCCCTGCTCGTCGATGGTCAGGGCCACCACCGCGGTGCCGTATTTCCTGGCATATCCCAGGATGGTGGCGGCCTTGTCCTCGCCGTCCTCGAAATTGATGGAATTGATGATGCTCTTGCCGCCCAGCAGCTTGAGGGCGGTCTCGATCACCGGCGGCTCGGTGGAATCGATCACCAGCGGCACGGTGATCTGTCCCCGGTAACGGGAGACGAGTTCGTACATGTCCTGGGCCTCGGGACGCCCCACATAGGCCACGCACACGTCCAGGGCATGGGAACCCTCTTTGACCTGTTCGCGGCCCATGCCCACCAGGGCGTCCCAATCCTCCTGGGCGAGCAGCTCGCGGAAGCGTTTGGAGCCGTTGGCATTGGTACGCTCGCCGATGGCGAAGACGGCGTTCTCCTGGCGCAAGGGCACGGAGGTATAGAGCGAACTCACCGCCGGCGTGAGGGTCACCCGGCGTGTCTTGGGCGCCGGATCCTTGCGCGCATCCAGCATGGCGCGCAAGGCGGCGATGTGTTCCGGTGTGGTGCCGCAGCAGCCGCCGATGAGATTGACGCCGTCCTCTTCGATGAAACGCCGCTGCCAGTCCACCAGCTCGTCCGGCAACAGGGGATATTCGGTGCGCCCCTCCACCAGCATGGGCAACCCGGCATTGGGCATCACCGAGATCAGTCCCGGCCAGTGTTCACCCAGGTACTGCACGTGTTCCGCCATCTCGGCCGGCCCCGTGGCGCAATTGAGACCGATAGCATCCACGTCCAGGGCGGCCAGGGTGGTGACGGCGCAGGCGATGTCCGAACCCACCAGCATGGTGCCGGTGGTCTCGATGGTAACCTGGGTGAAGATGGGCACGTCCTCCCGCCCCAGTTCGCGACGCGCTCGCTTGCAACCGTTGACCGCCGCCTTCAGGGTGAGCAGGTCTTGGTGGGTCTCCAACAAGAAGGCGTCCACCCCGCCTTCCAGCAGGCCCCGGGCCTGCTCCGCATAGGAGTCCTCCAGGGTGTCGTAATCCACGTGCCCCAGGCTGCACAGCTTGATGCCTGGCCCCATGGATCCCAGCACGTAACGGGGCCAGTCCGTGGTGGTGAAACGTTCCGCCACTTCGCGTGCCAGCCTCGCCGCCAGACGGTTCAACTCCAAGGCCTGGTCCTGAAGCCCGAATTCGGCCAATACCACCCGGTTGGCGCCGAAGGTGTTGGTCTCCACACAATCGGCCCCGGCCTCGAAATAGGTGCAATGCACGTGCTGCACGAAATCGGGGCGGGTGCGACACAGGATCTCGGAACAGTTCTCCAGGCCAAGGAAGTCTTTTTCCAGATCCCAGTCCTCGGCCTGAATGAGGGTTCCGGTGCCGCCGTCGCAGAGCAACACCCGCCGGCGCAGTCGATCGATAAACTTTTCCATCATGGTGTGTGCGTGATTCCAAGGCCCGAAGGGCCCGTCTCTTCACCGGCTTATCGGCGAGGGGACCGAGCACTGTAGCGACAAGCACTCGCGGCAGCAAGTATTTCCCTTTCCGCCATACTACTCATGTCCCGCATACTCATACCCCGGAATCGGAGCCGTCTCCTGGCCGCTTGCCAGAGGGGTCTGGGGGCGCATCTTCGCCGCGGCGGGAATCTTCCTGGCGTTCCTCCTGCTGCAACAGGCGCCGCACGCCCTTGATCCCCTCCGGGGGACCGTAGAGCACCAGTACGTCGCCCGCCTTGAACACCAGTTCCGCATCCGGCCGCTCGCCCCGGATGCCCCCCCGGCGCACCGCCTTGATCTCCACCCCCAGCTTCGCCAGGTCGAATTCTCCCAGACGCCGTCCCACCGCCCGGAAACCCCGATCCAGGACCACGGTGGCGAGCTGACCGCCGCGGCGCCAGCCGGTGAAATCCACCTCCTGCCCGTGGAAGATCTCGCGCAGCATCTGGAAGCGTTGCTCGTGTACCTCCTGCACCCGGCGCGCGATGCGCGTCACCGGCACGTCCAGCAGATAGAGCAGGTGGGAAGCGATCATGACACTGGCCTCGAAGGTCTCCGGAATCACTTCCGTGGCACCGGCCGCCAGCAATTGGTCCAGGTGGCTGTCGTCCTGGGCCCGCACTAGGAGGGGGATGTCGGGACGCAGGCGCCGCGCCTGGGGCAGGATCTTCAGGGCCCCGCGCACGTCGGCGAAGGTGACCACCAGCACCCGGGCCCGTTCCAGACCCGCCGCCTGCAGGATCTCGATGCGGGTGGCATCGCCGTAGTTGACCCGCTCGCCGGCGAGACGGGCCTCGCGCACCCGTTCCGGGTCCAGGTCCAAGGCCAGATAGGGCAATTGCTCCTGATCCAGGAAGCGGGCCAGGTTCTGGCCGATGCGGCCATAGCCGCAGAGCAGGGTGTGATCCCGCAAGGCCTCTGCCTCCGCCCGCAACTCCTGGACCAGGCTCTCGCGCTGGCCCAGGTAGCCCTGACCGCAGAGCCGCTTGGCGATGATGCCGTTGTAGCGGATGAGCAAGGGGGTCAGCGCCATGCTGAGAATGAGGGCCCCCAGGAGCAGATTGGTGGTGTGGGTATCCAGCACCCCGGCTCCCAGGGCCAGGGAGATGAGGGCGAAACCGAACTCCCCCCCCTGGGCCAGCACCACCCCCGTGCGGACCGCCACGCCGGCCTCCACCCCCATGAGGCGGCCCAGGATGAAGATCAGCAGAGCCTTGCCCAGCATCAGGGCGGCGGTGAGCGACAGCACGTGGGGCAGCAGGGGCATGAGGGTCTTGAGATCCAGCAGCATGCCCACGGTGATGAAGAACAGGCCCAGCAACACGTCGCGGAAGGGGCGGATGTCCGACTCCACTTGATGCCGGAACTCCGTCTCTCCCAGCATCATGCCGGCGAGGAAGGCCCCCAGGGCCAGGGAGAGGCCGGCGAACTCGGTGACCCAGGCGGCGGCCAGGGTGAACAGCAAGGCCGTGAGCGTGAACAACTCCGCCGAGCGGGAAGCGGCGATCTCGTGGAACAGGGGGCGCAACAACCAGTGGCCGGCGGCCAGCATCGCGGCCACCACCGCCACCCCCTTGCCCAGGGTCAGGAGCAACTCCGCGGTGATGGAGGCTTCGCTGCCGGCGGCCAGGGCCGGAATGACGATGAGGAAGGGCACCACCGAGACGTCCTGGAACAGGAGAATGCCCACCGCCACGCGCCCGTGACGGGAGCCCAGTTCCACTTGTTCGGCGAGCTGTTTCACCACGATGGCGGTGGAAGACAGGGCGAGCACGCCGCCCACCACCACCGCGCCGCCCGGATCCACGCCCATGGCCAGAGCACCCAACCCCGCCAGCACCGTGGTCACCAGTACCTGGGCGCCCCCCAGGCCCAGCACCTCGCGGCGCATGGCCACCAGATGGGAGAAAGAGAATTCCAGACCCACCGTGAACAGCAGGAACACCACCCCGAATTCCGCCAGGAAATGGATGTCCTCGCTGTCGGCGATCCAGCCGCCGCCGTAGGGCCCCACCAACACCCCGACGCTGAAATAGGCCAGTACCGGCGGCAGGCGCAGGCGGTGAAAGAGGCTTACCGCCAGCACCGCCACCAGCAAAAGGATCAGAATCTCTTCAAGAATCTGATATTCCATCTCAGGCCTTGTCCCAGTCGCATCTGGCGTCCCGCTCGCGCATTCCGCAGCATGCCACTCACAGGCCCATGGTAACAAATCTACCGCCCCGCCCGTCGTCCGCTCGCCGTCATCTGCTCTTCAGAGACCTGCCCTACTTGCCGCTACATCTCGATAGGACGTGCCATCGAAAGTCTCTGGGAAATACACTCTCGGGAAATACACATGAAGTCCAGAATCGAAGACGTACCCAAACTCAGAACTATCCAGACCCAAATCGAGGGAGGTCGCTTCAATCAAGTCAAGCTTGGACTATTGCGTCTGGGCAGCCCTATCCGTCTGGCCCTGACGGGACTACGAGGCATGGACGTGGTGGTGGAAGACAAAGCCTGGATCTGTGTGGACCGCACCCTCTACGACCTGCCCATCTTGGCTTGGACCGACTTCGAAACCGCAGCGCGATGTGCCATTCATGAACCGGTCCCTTGCCGGTTGCACTACTACCACGTGCACGCCGATCTCATCGTGGAAACCGTGCTCTCCACTCTGCTGTCGGCCCTGGCCGAACGCTTGCATGAAAAATTTCCACTCGCCGACGGGACAGTGAGCCCCCTGCGTCAGCGCAAGCCTTAACGCCACTCATCCCTAGAACCTACTAGCTAGAACCTGGCTCGAAATTTCGCGCGAGTTGCGTCGTGCGTCCGCAGGCGGGCTGCCAATACAGTACTTGTGGCACAAGCAAGTAGCGCAATACCACCGGCGCAGCCGTGGATCGCAACCCCATGCAGCACCAGCGCTTTTCATTCAGGCGCCCGCTGGAGGAAACATGTCGGTATAACCTGCACCCTGGCCAGCAGCACCATGCTACCCCGCCGAAAAACGCTCGGCACGCAGCCGGGGGAATTTCAAGATGGCTATATAGCTTCCATTTGAAGAGACCCACAGGTAATCCTCAGCGATCAGATTCGAGTTCCCGGCAGCGCGCGCGAAAGTCGCGTTCCTGGCGGCTGCGTAGCTCAGCCACTTCCTGGACCTGATCCATTGAGCGCTGTAATGCTTCCTCCGGGCTGATGCGCTGGCTGCTCATCTGCATGTTGATCACCACATCCTCGGTCCGGTGGCGGGCGAGCAACCTCTCCGTCTCCAGGCGCTGCCGGTCCCGCAACGCCTGCAATTCGGGATGGCGTTGGACCAGTTCCTGCAGGGATAGGGTGTCACAGGGCGAGGCGGGACGCAGGACGGGTACCATCATCAGGCCGCCAGCCACGGCCGCGACGGCAATGACGAGGACCAATCCCCATTTCAGTACCTTGCTCGACCCTTCGGCCATGGATACGCAACTCTCGAACAACGCGACTGCAGCCGAGATCTGAGTTCTTTATCCGCCCCTTCAGGATTCTAGCACGAAGCCGGCCCCACGCTGGGGGGCATACAGGAGCAGCGAGTGCACCCCACACGCCCATCCTCTCGAGAAGGGTGCGCCATGGGCGATACGCCGTTTCCAGGCCGAAAACTCAGCAGCGTCGAGGGGCATGGAACCGAGACATGATGGAGCTGGCGAAGGGATTCGAACCCCCGACCGGCTGATTACAAATCAGCTGCTCTACCAACTGAGCTACGCCAGCAGGAACCGCCACGCAGGCGGTCGCGGAACCGAGGAAACCGCAGCGCGATCTTACGGGAGGTGCGGGATGGGTGCAACCGGCATTCAGGTACCAGCATTCAGGCACCGGCATCCAGGTATCGGTTCCAGGTATCGGTGTCCAGGCGCTCCGCTCATCGCGCCTGCGGGCAATCCTGCTCCCGGACCCGCCATTCGCTTTCCTCTCCCCTGGCGGTCCAGGAAGTGGGCCGTTCGGTCCCATACTCCAGATGCAGCCAGCTGCGCGGCTCCTCGCGCGTGCGTTCCACCACCGCCACTTCGTAACCCAAGTCCGCCAGCCGCTGGCGCCGCTCCTCCATGGTGTCACGGCGCCTGAAGACCCCCAGGGAAACGGCATAGCGCCCGTCCCCCTGGGCGGCGATGGCGATATCGGTGACGCCGCGGCCGCGCAGCTCCCGGTACACCTTGCGGGCGGCGCGCAGGTCCAGGATCTCGGGCCAGCGCACCCAGTACCCCGCCGCCACTTCCACCGGGCGCTGAAACAACCGCTGGCGGCGGGGCGGCGGCGAGAGCCGTTCGAGGAAACGCTGCGCCGCTACCGCATTCGCGAAGGGCCCCACCTCGAAACAGCGGCGTACCGGCGTTGGAGTCTCCGCCGGATCCGGCCGCTTCGCCGTCTCTTCCCGGGCGACCGCCGCGGATTGCATCCGGCGCTCGCTGAGCAACAACAAGGGCTTGCCCGCCTGCCCGGCGTCCTGGGGCGATGCCGGTACGGGGAAACCGGCCTCCCCCTCCGGTGGCGGGGCGAAGCGCGTGAACCAGGCGAAGGCGGCCACGTTGAGCAGCAGCAACAACCAGAACCAGATTCTCACGCCGGCTGCTCCGTCATGTGCAATACGCCCTCCAGCACCAGCTCCGGCACGTGTTGCAGCGCCTCGCCGGCCTGATCGGGCGAGGCGCCGGGCTCCTGAACGGATGGTGGCATGGAGGCTCGGGAACGCAGGCGGGAGAACACGAGGGCGGCGTCGCCCCCCGTGATGAAGCCGGTGGCGGACTCCCGCCCGCCGCCGCGCGCTACCAGCACCTGGCGGGCCAGCGCGCACCAGCGCTCCACCGTTCCCGCCAGAGCCTCCAGCGTACCCGCAGTCATGGCCCGCAGGGTATCACAGGCCAGCAGCTCTGCACCCTCTTCCTCCCCGGCGGTCCCTGCGGGAACGGGGACCCGGGGTAGGTCCGCGGTTCCGGCGGCCAGGGCCTGGCGCATGAGCCCCAGCCCCGGCGCGATGAGCCCGCCCAGGTGGCGGCCCTGGGCATCCAGGACATCGAGGGTCACCGCGGTGCCGCAGTCGCAGACGAAGAGCGGCGTACCGGGCCGGCGCCGGCGGGCGGCCACCAGGGCCGCCCAGCGGTCGGCGCCCAGGCGTTCCGGCCGGCGATAGGCATTGCGCACGCCCCAGCCCTCGGACCTGGCGGAATACAGCTGAACGGGCACCCGGTAATGGGCCTCGAGGACCTCGGCCAGTGCCCGGTTCGCGGCCGCTCCCAGTACGCTCACCGCGGCGATGCGGGCGGGCCGCCGCCCTCCCCAGGGGGGCGCCCGCAACCAGGCCTGCGCCGCTCCTTTACGCGGGTCCGCATCCGTCTCGCCATGCAGGCATTCCCCACGCGCTTCCAGGCGCCCGCCCCCGCCCCAGGCCCACTTCAGCCGGCTGTTGCCCACGTCCAGCACCAGGATGCGCGGGACTTGGTTCATCCCGCTTCCACCGCCGCTCACTCGCCGCCCGCCTCCGCCGCAGCCCGGGCGGGCACGGCCTCGGGGCGCAGGCTTACTTCCCCCGCATGCACGAGGCAGCGCCTGCCGCCCGCCTCCAACACCAGTGCCCCGCTCGAATCGATGCCCCGGGCGACGCCGCGCTGGATCCGGTCGCCGTGCACCACCCTCACCGGGCGATCGCGCAACAGATCGTAGCGGCGCCATTCGGCGGCGAGAGGGACGAAACCCGCACGTTCGTAATCGGCCAGCACCTGCAGCAGATGGTGCAGCAGGCGGGCGGCACAGCGATTGCGCGAGATCCGCCCGCCGAAGACCTGCGCCAGATCCGCCCAGCGCTGGTCGATCCCGCGCGCGGCCGGCTCCGGCATGTGGACGTTCAGGCCCACGCCCACCACCGCCTGGCAGCGTCCCTCCACCTCCCCCGAACACTCCGCGAGCACGCCGCCCAACTTGGCGCCTTCCCAGAGCACGTCATTGGGCCACTTGAGACCGAGGCCGGGCACCAGCCGCCCGAACCCCAGATCGGCCAGGGTCCGCATCACCGCCACCCCGGCGGCCAACCCCAAGGTCGCCGGCCACGAAGGCATTTCGGCGAAACGCCACAAGAGAGACATATAGAGGTTGGCCCCATAGGGCGACACCCAGGACCGCCCGTGCCGCCCCCGGCCGGCGGACTGGTATTCGGCGAGACAGGCGCGAGGAGCGGGCCGCGAGCGCGGCACCGCGGCCAGCAGGCGGTTGGTGGAATGGGTCTCCTCGTGGATCTCCAGGGCCGCCAGCAAGCGGCGGCTCCCCGCCGGCAGGGCCGCCAGGATCTGTTCCCGATCCAGCAACTCCAGCGGCCGGGCCAGGCGATAACCCCGTCCCCGCACGGCATGGATCTCCACGCCCCGCTGCGCCAGGGCCTGCAGTTGCTTCCAGACCGCGCCTCGGCTCACGCCCAGGGCGGCACCGAGACGGGTTCCCGAGTGGAAACCTCCATCGTTCAGGATGTGCAGCAATGCGCGGCGCAGGCTCATGTCAAACTCCCCTCATCACGGAAACGGGGCACACTCGTGTGCGTCTTGCCAGTGTAGCGCACTAGCTAGCTGTTGAAATTCTACTCATGCGGCGCGATACGGTGTTGAAAATGGCCTCAAAATGCTCATTGACTACGTGTCAACTGCGCTTTCTTGGCCATTTTCGCCTTGTCTCGCGCTCGTCTGAGCGAATTTCAACAGCTGCTAGAATGGAGTCGGCCTGCCGCGGGTTGCCACAACCCGGCGGGAATCCGATTGGCAGCCGCACGGGCACACAGCACGAGTTGTCATGAGAAAACTGCGCGTCATGCTCCTGGTCCATGCCACCCTGGTACCGCCCGAGGACCTGGACGACTACGAAGACCCCAGGATGCCCAAATACCAGACGGAATTCGACGTCAAACACGCCTTGCTGCGCCTGGGACACGAGGTGCGGGTGGTGGGGGCCTACGACGACCTGGCACCCATCCGGGAGACCATCGAGGACTGGCGGCCCCACATCGTCTTCAATCTCCTGGAGGAATTCGCCGGCAATCCGGCCTTCGACCACTACGTGGTGAGCTACCTGGAGATGCTGGACATCCCCTACACCGGTTGCAATCCGCGGGGGCTGCTCCTGGCCCGTGACAAGGCCCTGTCCAAGATCCTGCTGGCGCATCATCGCATCCGGGTACCCGAGTTCGCCGTCTTTCCCCGCGGCAAGGCCATCGACACCCGGCGCCGCTGGCGCTATCCTCTGATCGTCAAGTCGCTGCTGCAGGAAGGCTCCACCGGACTGTCCCAGGCCTCGCTGGTGACCAGCGATGAACAGCTCCGCAAACGGGTCGCCTTCATCCACCGGCGCACCCATGGCGACGCCATCGCCGAACAATACATCGAGGGCCGCGAACTCTATGTCACCGTGCTGGGCAACCGGCGCCTGACGGTGCTGCCCTTTCGCGAGATCACCTTCTCCAGGCGGGACGACGGGCCGCTGCGGGTGGCCACCCACCGGGTCAAATGGAACTACGACTATCGCGAGCGCTGGGGCATCGACTATCGCTTCGCCCACAACCTGCCGCGCGGCATGGCGGAACGCATCTGCAAACTGTGCAAGCGTGCCTATCGTATCCTGGATCTGGACGGCTACGCCCGCTTCGACCTGCGCATCGACGGCGAGCAGCAGGTCTACGTCCTGGAGGCCAATCCCAACCCCGCCATCGCCGAAAGCGAGGACAGCGCCTTCTCCGCGGAAAAGGCCGGGCTGAGCTACGACGCCCTGATCCAGAAGATCCTCAACCTGGGCCTGCGCCGACACCGCCGACGCTGAGCCGGTGTTGCTCCGGTACTGATCCGGTACTGATTCGGCAGCGGGATCGCAGGAACGCCTTTCAGGGGGCCTTACGCTTCTCCTCGAAACGCAGGGTGCGGCCGGCCGTGTGCAGCTCGCCTTCGTGCACCGCGCCCATGGCCATGGCCACCACCGGGCTGGTGATGCGCCCATGGATACGCGCCGTGTCCGTGAGCTCCAGCTTGCGCACCACCTCGATGTCGCCCTCCACGGTTCCCGAGATCACGGCACACTCCGCGCGGATGTTGCCCTTCCACACCGCCTGTCGTCCCAGCAGCAGGATGCCCTGCAGGCGGCAATCCCCCTTGACCGTACCATGGACGATACAGTGGTCGATGCCCAGCAACAGGCCCTGGAGGCTGACCCGCCCGCTCAGCAGGGTATCGAACCGGTGCACGCCGTCCAGCACCCGCCGGCTCTTGTTGCGCCGGCCCAGCAGGCCGCTTTTCTGTCCCGTATTCTGTCCCGTGTCCCGGCGCTGTCCGGTGCCGTGCATGACCATGGGCCGATTATCCGCCGGATGGACCCGCCGGTTCAAGGAAGGGAGTGGGCAGTCGATATGCGTTAGGGAGAAACAGTATGCGCATGATCCACGTACAGACACGAACGGCCGCCTACGGGCAGCCCCATGGCGGGCAGCCCGATGGACGGTGGGACGGGCATCTGCGGGATGCACGCCTGTTCCTGTGCGGTCTTGCGGTCGCCGCCCTCTTCGCAGTGTCCTGGAGCGATGCCCGAGCCGCCGCGGGCACCCCGGCTCCGGCCGCGCCCCCACCCCCTCAGGCCGCCGGGCAAGACATCCGCATCCTCATCGACGTGTCGGGCAGCATGAAGCGCAACGACCCGCAGAACCTGCGGGCCCCTGCCCTCAAGCTGATCACCGGCCTGCTGCCGCGCGGCAGCCGGGCCGGGGTGTGGACCTTCGCGCGCTATGTCAACATGCTGGTGCCGCTGGGGGAAGTGGACGAGGATTGGCGCCGCCAGGCCCTGCAGGCCAGCGGCCAGATCCACGCCCACGGCCTCTATACCGACATCGAATCCACCCTGGCCGAGGCCACCTGGGACTGGTCGCGTCCCCCCGACCCGGCGGCGCCGCAGCAACGCACGCTCATCCTGCTCACCGACGGCTACGTGGACGTGGCGCCAGATCCCGAGGCCAACGCGGATTCGCGCCGGCGCATCCTCGACCAGATCCTGCCCCGCCTGCAAAAGGCCGCTGTCGTGATCCACACCATCGCCCTCGGGGAAGACGCCGACGCCGCCTTGCTGGCGCAACTAGCCACCGCCACCGGCGGCCGCCACGTAAAGGCCACGGCCACCGATCTGGAGCGCCTGTTCTTCCGCCTCTTCGAGACCAGCACCATGCCCGAGACCCTGCCCCTGGAGGCGGGCACGGTGCTGGTGGACGAGAGCGTCGAGGAACTGACCCTGCTGGTCTTCCGCGACCCGGAAAAAGACCAGCCCACCCGCCTCACCACCCCCCACGGGGTGCAATTCGATCACCGGCGCCTGCCTCCCAACGTGCGCTGGCATCACGAAGAACGCTACGATCTGGTCACCATTCGCGAGCCCATGACCGGCACCTGGCGCATCGAGGCGGCCACGGATCCGGACAACCGGGTCCTGGTGGTGAGCGATCTGCGGGTGATCACCACCCGCCTGCCGGAGAATCTGTCCCCCGAGGACCGCTACACCTTTCTGGTCCAGATCACCAACGAGGGGCGGGTCATCCAGAAAAAGGAATTCCTCCATTTCGTCTCGGTCAACGTGCGCCAGGAGCAAGCGGGCGGCAGGCACTGGGACTGGCTGCTGCTCGACAACGGCCGCCGCCACGACGCCGCCCCCGGTGACGGTGTCTACACCCTGGTGCTGGAAGACTCCCTGCAGCCGGGCCGCCACACCCTCGTGGTGGACGTGGACGGTACCACCTTCCACCGCCAGCTGCGCCAGCACTTCCAGGTGCACACCAGTCCCGTGGAAACCCTGGTGGTGGAACGCGATGGCCATGCCTTCCTGCAGGTCATTCCCCGCGCGGGGCTGGTGGAGCCGGATTCCATGCATGTCACGGCCACCATCACCAGCGAAGACGGCGCCCGCCACAGCGCCGCCGTCCCGCGCGCCCACCACAACCTGTGGCAATTGCCGCTGGACGCCTACGATCCCCGGCAACATCACGAGATCCAGGTGCACATCGAAGGGCTGCGGCCCGACGGCCGGCCGCTGGCGGCCTCCGCCGGACCCCTGTCCTATGGCGCCCCGGCAGAGGCCGAAGAGCCAGAGGCCTCCATCACAGAAGTACGGGAAGAAGCCCCCCAAGAGCACGCCCGGGAAGCGGCCGCAGCGGATGCACCGGCAGCGGGCGATGTCAATTGGTTGTGGGTGACACTGGAGGTGCTCCTCATCAATCTCCTGCTCGGCGGGGGGCTGTACCTCGCCTATCGCAAATGCGCCTGCCTCGAGGTCCGGCTGCCCCGCAACTGGAGCCAATCCCCGCGCGAAGGCGCCTGACACAGTCCCTTCCTCCGCCTCCGGGTCGCGCAATCCTGGGGTACAATGTCACCATGACAGCGCTCGACAATGCTGGTCTCGCCGCCCGGGACCTGCGGGTCCTGTGGCACCCCTGCACGCAGATGAAGGACCACGAGGAACTGCCGCCCGTGCCCATCCGCCGCGGCCGGGGCGTGTGGCTGGAGGACTACGACGGCCGGCGTTACCTGGACGCCATCAGTTCCTGGTGGGTGAACCTGTTCGGCCACGCCCACCCGCACATCAACGCCGCCGTGACCCGGCAGCTGGAGACCCTGGAGCACGTCATCCTGGCAGGCTTCACGCACGAACCGGCGGTGACACTGGCCGAACGCCTGGTGGCCCTCACACCCGAGGGCCTCACGCGCGTCTTCTTCGCCGACAACGGTTCCTCGGCGGTGGAAGTGGCCCTGAAGATGAGCTTCCACTATTGGCGCAACCGCGGTCAGCCGGACAAGACCCGCTTCATCACCCTGGAGAACAGCTACCACGGCGAGACCCTGGGGGCCCTGGCGGTGGGTGACGTGGCCCTCTACAAGGAGACCTACCGGCCGCTGCTCATGCAGCCCATCACCGTCCCCTCACCCGACTGTTACCTGCGCGCCCCCGGCGAGTCCTGGGAGGACCATTCCCGGCGCCGTTTCGCGGCCATGGAAGAGACCCTGGCCCGGCACGCCCGCGAGGTGTGTGCCGTGATCGTGGAGCCCCTGGTGCAGTGTGCGGGCTACATGCGCATGTATCATCCCGTCTATCTCGAACTGTTGCGCCAGGCCTGCGACCGTCACGGGGTCCATCTCATCGCCGACGAGATCGCCGTGGGCTTCGGCCGCACCGGCACCCTGTTCGCCTGCGAGCAGGCCGGTATCCGCCCCGATTTCCTGTGCCTGTCCAAGGGACTCACCGGCGGCTACCTGCCGCTGGCGGTGGTGCTCACCACCAACGAGGTCTACGAGGCCTTCTACGACGATTACGCCACTCTGCGCGCCTTCCTCCATTCGCACAGCTACACCGGCAACCCCCTGGGCTGCAGCGCCGCTCTGGCGACCTTGGACCTCTTCGCCGCGAGCGACGTCCTGGGACGCAACCGCGAACTGGGCCGCCACATGGAACGCTGTACCGCCCACTTCGCCGAGCACCCCCACGTGGCGGAGGTCCGCCGCCAGGGCATGATCCTGGCGGTGGAACTGGTACAGGACAAGGCCGCGCGCCAGCCCTATCCCTGGCAGGAACGCCGCGGCCGCCAGGTGTGCCGCTACGCCATGGAGCAAGGCGTACTGCTGCGGCCGCTGGGAGACGTGATCTATTTCATGCCGCCCTACGTCATCACGGAGGACGAGATCGCCCTCATGACCGAAGCCGCCTGGACGGGCATCCAGCGGGTCTGCAACGACTGAAGGTAACCGCCGCGGCGAGGAAACCGGAACGTGGCCTTGCAACCAGAACCTGGATCAGAATCTGGATAACGGGGGTGACCGCATGCGCATCCCCCGTATCCATCACCCCGCGCCCCTGCGCGAGGGAGAAGCCTTGCTGCTGGGCGAGTCCGCCAGCCGCCACCTGCTGCAGGTGCTGCGCCTGCGTCCGGGCGCCGAACTGCGCCTGTTCGACGGCGCCGGCGGCGAACACCGGGCCACTTTGCTGGCGCGGGAAGGCCGCCGCGCGCGCGTGACCGTGGGCAGCCCCTACCCCGATGGGGGTGCCCGCGAATCGCCCCTCGAGATCGTCCTCGCCCAGGGCGTCTCCCGCGGAGAACGCATGGACTACACCCTGCAAAAGGCCGTGGAGCTGGGCGTCTCGCGCATCGTACCCTTGTTCACCCGGCGCAGCACCGTACGCCTCAGCGGCGAACGCCTGGAGCGGCGCCGGCGACACTGGCAGGGCATTCTCGTCCACGCCTGTGAACAATGCGGCCGCCGCCACCTGCCCGTGCTGGATCCGCCGCAGGAGCTGGAATCCTGGGCAAACGCACTCCCCGATGCCGCACTGCGCCTGCTGCTGGATGCCGAAGCCGATACCGGACTCGCCCGGCTCGCCCCACCGGACGGCACCATCCTGTTGCTCGCCGGCCCCGAAGGCGGGCTCGACCCCCGCGAACGCCGCCTCCTGTACGAACGGGGATTTCAAGGCCTGCGCCTGGGCCCGCGCATCCTGCGCACCGAGACCGCGGCCCTGGCGGCGCTGGCCGCCCTGCAGGCCTTGTGGGGGGATTTCCGCTGACGGCCCGTCGTCCACCGGCGCAGCTCCAGACGCGCGCATCCGAACCTGTTCGAAGTCCGCGCAGTCGGGTCGTGAGCCTCGGCCGCGGAGAATTTTGAGACAGGTCCTTGTCTGATCAGAAGAGGAACCTGTATCTTTGATTTCATGAATATCCGCCATCTGCAACCGGTTCCCCATCTGACCACGGCCTTGACGGGCCCGTTGCAGCACATCGAGCGCCATTTCCTGGACCGCCAGGCGGACATCGAGGCCTGGCTGCGCGCCCAGTGGCAGCGCACCACGGCGCCGTTCTACGCCTCGGTGGACCTGCGCAACGCGGGCTTCAAGCTGGCGCCGGTGGACACCAATCTCTTCCCCGCCGGTTTCAACAATCTCAATCCGGACCTGCTGCCGCTGGCCATTCAGGCCATGCAGTCGGCCATCGAACGCATCTGCCCCACGGCCCGCCAGCTCATGCTCATCCCGGAGAACCACACCCGCAACCGTTTCTACCTGGAGAGCCTGGCCGCGCTCCAGGACATCATCGAGAAGGCCGGTTATCGGGTGCGCATCTGTTCTTTGTTACCGGATCTGAAGGAACCCCTGACCCTGGAGACCCCTTCCGGACGGCGGTTGCTCCTGGAGCCGGTTCGGCGCGAGGGCCGGCGCCTGGTGCTGGACGACTTCGATCCCTGCATGATCCTGCTCAACAACGACCTGGCCTCGGGCTGCCCGCCGGTGCTGGAGGACCTGGAACAGCCGGTGATCCCGCCCTTGGCCCTGGGCTGGCACCGGCGCCTCAAATCCGGACACTTCCAGCACTACCGCCAAGTGGCGCAGGAATTCGCCGAGCTGGTTGGCATCGACCCGTGGCTGATCACGCCCCTGTTCCTGCAATGCGGGGAGATCGATTTCATGTCCCACACCGGGGAGGAATGCCTGGCCCGGAACGTGGCCACCCTGCTGGAGGCCATCCAGCGCAAATACGACGAATACCGCCTGGACTGCCGACCCTTCGTGGTGATCAAGGCGGACGCCGGCACCTACGGCATGGGGGTCATGACCGTGCACAGCCCCGAGGAAGTGCGCGGACTCAATCGCAAACAGCGGACCCGCATGGCCACCACCAAGGGCGGTCTGGCCACCACCCGGGTCATCCTGCAGGAGGGGGTCTACACCTTCGAGACCTGGGGCGAACAACAGGCGGTGACCGAGCCCGTGGTCTACCTCATCGACCATTTCGTGGTGGGCGGCTTCTACCGCGTCCACACCCGGCGCGGGGCCAACGAGAACCTCAACGCCCCGGGCATGCACTTCGAACCCCTGGCCTTCGCCAAGCCCTGCATCACCCCCGAGCGGGACCTGGCCCCGGACGCCTCGCCCAATCGTTTCTATGCCTACGGGGTCGTCGCCCGCCTCGCCCTGCTGGCCGCCGCCCGCGAGCAGGCCGGCAGCGGCGGCATCCCGCGCCATCCCGCTCGTACATGAATCCCGATATCGATCCCACCGGACACGCCCCTGCGCCGCGCGAGGTGGCCCTTCGATGATCGAGATCGGCGTGGTGATGGACCCGCTGGCGGCCATCCAGCCCAAGAAGGACAGCACCCTGGCCATGATGCGCGCCGCCCAGCGCCGGGGCTGGCGCCTGTGGGTCATGGAAGTGGGGGATCTCTATCTGCACGAAGGCTGCTGCCATGCCCGCATGCAGGCCATCGAGGTGGCCCTGGACGAGGCGGCCGAGCCCTGGTACCGGCTGGGCCCCTGCAGCGACCGCCCCCTGCACGAGCTGGATGCCGTGCTCATGCGCAAGGACCCGCCCGTGGATCTGGAATACCTCTATGCCACCCACCTCCTGGAACTGGCCGAGGCGCAAGGACTGGTGGTGCTCAACCGCCCCCGGGCCCTGCGTGACGTCAACGAAAAACTCCACACCGCCTGGTTCCCGCAATGCATGTCGCCCACACTGGTGACCCGCGACGGCGATCGCCTGCGCCGCTTCCTGGCCCGGCACGGCGACATCATCCTCAAGCCCCTGGACGCCATGGGTGGGGAATCGGTGTTCCGGGTCACGGAGGACGACCCCAACGCCAACGTCATCATCGAGGTGATGACGCAGCGGGGACGGCGTTTCACCATGGCCCAGCGCTACCTGCCGGAGATCCGCGAGGGTGACAAGCGCATCCTGCTCGTCGACGGCGAACCCATTCCCTACGCCCTGGCCCGCATCCCGGCCCCGGGAGAGACACGCGCCAATCTGGCCACCGGCGGCCAGGGGGTGGGCCTGCCCCTCACGGAGCGGGAACGCTGGATCTGCGCGCAGGTGGGACCCGCGCTGCGCGAGCGGGGACTGTGGTTCGTGGGCCTGGACGTGATCGGCGGCCATCTCACCGAGATCAACGTCACCAGCCCCACCTGCATTCGCGAACTGGACCGGCTCTACGGCCTGGACATCGGCGCCCGGCTCATGGACTGCCTGGAGGCCCGCCTGCAGGCCCGCACGGAGGCCCGCTCCTCTTGAACATGCCATCCCAACAAAACAAGGGCCGGCCGGGCGGGCGTGCCCGCCGCCGGCGAAATCCCCAATTGAGTTTCCGGCCGAGTTTCCCAGTAAGTTTCCCAGTGAGTTTCCGGCAGGCCCTCTGGCGGGCCTTCCTGCCGGCCCTGCTGGCGGCCCTCCTGCTGAGCGCCTGCGGCCAGCGGCAAGCGCCGGCGGATCCGCAGGTCTATCAAAGCCGCTTCCTGGCCCTGGGCACCCTGGTGGACGTGAATCTCTGGGGCGTGGACGAGGACCTGGGGGCCCGGGCGGTGCGGGTCGTGGAAGAAGAACTGGACCGCTTCCACCGCCAGTGGCACGCCTGGCGCCCCGGCCCCCTCGCCGAACTCAACCGCCGCCTGGCGGCGGGCGAGACCGTGCCCGTGAGCAGCGAACGCCTGGCCCTGCTGCGCCGGGCCCGGGATCTGTCCCTGCGCAGCGGCGGCCTCTTCGATCCCGCCATCGGCGGGCTGGTGCGCCTGTGGGGCTTCCACAACGACGATCCCCCGAACGGCCCGCCGCCGCCGGCGGCGGCCATCCGAGACTTCCTCGCCCGCCGCCCCACCATGGAAGACTTGGTGCTGGAAGCAGCGCCGGACGGCGCGAGTGGCCGGGTGCGCAGCACCAACCCGGCCCTGCAACTGGATCTGGGCGGCTTCGCCAAGGGCTATGCCGTGGACCGGGCCGTGGAGCGCCTGCTGGCCCTGGGCGTGCGCAACGCCATCGTCAACGCCGGCGGCGACCTGCGCGCCGTGGGCAGCCACGGCGACCGGCCCTGGCGTATCGGCATCCGCGATCCCCGCGGTCCGGGCATCATCGCCGCCCTGGAGACCCGCGGGGACGAGAGTGTCTTCACCTCCGGCAACTATGAGCGCTTCTTCGAGTACCAGGGAGTGCGCTATCACCACATCCTCGACCCGCGTACCGGCCATCCGGCCGCCGGCACGCTGTCCGTCACGGTGATCCACCGCGACGCCGCCACCGCGGACGCCGCCGCCACCGCCCTGTTCGTGGCCGGCCCTCAAGGCTGGCGACAAGTCGCCCGACAAATGGGTATCGAACAGGTGATGCTCATCGACGAGGACGGCCGCATCCACGTGACCCCGTCCATGAACCAGCGCCTGATTTTCCAGTCTGAACCCTTACCGGAAGTGATCGAGACACCGCTGTGAACCATTCCCGTGCCCTCATGACCCGCGCCGACTACGGGGTGGCGGCCGCCACCCTGCTCCTGCTGGTGCTGCTCTATACCCTGTTCTGGTCCGAATCCCGGGCCGGGTTCCCGGGGGACGGCCGGGCCGAGGCCGCCCGCATCGCCACCGCCGATGGGCGGGAATTCACTCTTCCCCTGGATCACGACCAGATCCTGGAACTGGCGGGCCCCCTGGGCACCACCGTGCTCGAGATCCGCGACGGAGCGGTGCGTTTCCTGTCCTCGCCGTGCCGCGGCAAACTCTGCATCCACGCCGGCTGGCTGCGCCATGGCGGGGAGTTCGCCGCCTGCCTGCCCAACCGCATCAGCGTGGCGGTGGTGGGCCCGCGCACCCTCTACGACAGCATCAATTTCTGAGGCCCCATGAACATGAACCGGACCCCTCAATCCGGCCGCACCCTCACGCTCACCCCCACCCGCGAGGACCTGCGCATCGCCTGGCTCACCGCTCTGGCCATCGCCATCCACGTGGCCGAGAGCGCCCTGCCCAGTCCCCTACCCGGGGCCAAACCGGGACTGGCCAACGTGGTCACCCTGGCGGTACTGTTCCTCTACGGCTGGCGGGCGGCGGTATGGGTGAGCCTGCTGCGGGTGCTGGTGGGCAGCCTCCTGCTGGGCACCTTTCTCACCCCGGCCTTCGCCCTCAGCCTGAGCGGTGCCCTGGCCAGCCTGGCGGTTCTGGGCGCGGCGCTGGCACTGTCCCGGGGGCTGGCGCGCCTGTCTCCGGGCCTGCACCTCGGGCCCGTGGGCATGGCCCTGCTGGCGGCCCTGGCCCACATGGGCGGGCAATTCCTGTGCGCCTACGCCTTCTTCATTCCCCACCAGGGCCTGTTCACCCTGTTGCCGCCGCTCATGACCCTGGCCGCTTTCTTCGGCTTCGCCAGCGGCCTGGTCGTGGCCGCCATGCTGCCCCACTTGGAAAGCCAACCCCCGCGGGCAGCGGCCGCCCCGGAGGTTCAGGACAGGGAGGGCCTGCGCCCATGAACATGGCCCTGCGCCCGGCGCCCGTCTCCCCGGCGGACCGCCTGGGCCTGGCCCTGTTCTTCGCCGTTGTGCTCCATGCCGTGCTCATCCTCGGCGTGAGTTTCCAGCCGGAGTTCCTCGATCCGCCCCAGGAAGAACACCCGCCGCTGGAAATCATCCTCGTACACCAGCGCAGCGATACCACGCCGGAAGAGGCCGAGTACCTGGCCCAGGCCAACGTGGAAGGCGGCGGCAACACCCAGGAGAAGATCCGCCCCACCTCGCCGGCCTCCAC
>WFNO01000010.1 GCA_015488555.1 Gammaproteobacteria bacterium | reverse complement strand
GTGCCAAGGCGCTTCAATGCCCAAGGCCGCTTCAAACAGTCTGGATTCCATACCTCCCGTCATCGTATCTGCCTTTCCGCATGTCTCAGCAAAAAGGGTAAACTACCCACTCAAATTTCAAAAGAGGCAAATTTTTCCACCTTTACCTGGGTGAAGTTTCGTTTCGCTTCAATCACCGAGACGAAGACCTTTTTCCCCTTGTTTTACAGCTTATGAAGCGAGTTTCTATTACTGGAATCAAACCAATTTTGGTCCGAAATAGTTAGGAGTTACCAATGGAAAACCGCCCTCGCAGGCAAAAAGAGGCACTGAAGTCGCTGCTCCCCTCCAGGTGAATCTACACCGCGCCTCGGAAAAAGTGGGACAAGATGATACTCCATTCCCGGATGATTCGTCCATATTTTCCGCTGGCCGTCTGGGTTATACTTTGAGAAATCAACGGGGTCAAATCAATGGAGTCACAATCAATAAATCAATGTAATCAATGGGGTCAGAGTACTTGAAAAAATGTTTTCAAATACTCTGACCCCATTGATTCCCGACCCTGTGAATCCCGGAAGGAAATACCAGAGCAACCGACATGAACTCCACTGCAACAGCTTCTCCCACCTGGACCGTATTGGGTCATCTCGACTACGGCGGCGAAAGCGCCGTATGTATGATTGAGGGCAACGATGACGGTTTTCGTGCCCTGCCATTGCCGGTGGACCATGCCGAGCCGGAAGGCCATGCACCCTATTTCCTGGGGTGGACACCGGATCGCCGCCTCATCGTCATGGATCCGGTGAGCCGGGCCATTTCCCTGCGCGAAGCCTATCCGGCTCGCGCCCACGCGCCGTACGGCTATCCGGAGCGTGAGGCAGGACGTCTGTGGTTTACCATCGACGGTGACAAGGAGACAGGCAATGATCCGCTCCACTGCGATGGTGGTGGAGCACCTATCCTGGTGCTGGATACAAGACCCGCGGCGCTTCTGCAGCTCAGCTGTATGGGGCGCGGCCATCACGTGGTAGCCTTCACGGCGCCCACTCCAAAACACCCTCATGTCCCTCGCAGGGCCTTTGTTAGCAGTTTGTTTGACGGCTACCTTTCCGTGTTGGGCAACGATCCGATGGATGCGGCGACCTTTCTGCAGGTGCTCGCCACCATCGATCTGTGTGAGCCCGAACGGGAGCCGGAGGGTGTGCACGGCGTTCCCAATCATGCCTTTCCGCATGGTATGGTGTTTTCACCGCATACGGGCAAGCTCTACAGCCTCAACAATGGTTACGGAACCATTGCCGTCATTGATCCGGCGACCCTCGAGATCGAAGGACACATCGTGCTGCCGGTGAGCAGCAATCTCCTGCTGTCACCTGACGGGCGCTATCTCATCGGCAAAGGTGCGGACCGCAAGTCAGATCCCGAACACGTTATTGGCCAGCTGTCGGTGGTGGACGTGGAGAAGGGTGAGGTGGTAAACACGCTGGAGTTGCCTGATTTCTATCCCAGCACCTATCGTTTTGCACCCGATGGGAGTAGGTTGTATGTCACTTCCGCCGCCACTGGCAAGGGCGTTCAACGGGAGCATCTGCAGCGGGAACTGATTCAAGTATACGAAGCCGGGGTACTGCCCGAGTTGCGCCTGCTGCGCGAAGTGCGCGTCGGCTTAGCGGACTGCGGCCGTCGTCCCATCGCTTTCGTGGAGGACCCCGGCCGGGGTACGCTGACCCTGGTGCCCAATCCCAGTGCCGGTACGCTCAGTATCCTGGCAGGGCCGCAAGACGAGGTGCTTGAAACCGTCACCCTGAGTGGGCGTCCCATCCGAGAATTCAATTTTTCTTTCTGGGACGGTAAAATCACTGGTTCCTGATCCCGATCGTACGAAAAAACACGACGAGGAAAACCATATCACCATCGTCGGGCGGCGAGCGGCGATCCGACCACTGAGGATCGATGATGAGTTGCCATGGGAGGTGGCGAGCGGGTGGGCATGGCTGACTGCCGAGGGGGATTCGCCTGACCTGGTGCAGAACAGACCAATGGGGGAGTGGGTTGCCATGCGTGAATTGCACGGAAAATCCAAACGATTTCGCCTCAGCCGTTTCTTTCATGACGGAGGCTTGTGGTATGTAGAATTGCGGGAAGGCCGGCGGGGCCCTTTCCTAGCTTTCGATCAGGCCGTCCGATTTTTGGAGCGTTTCAAACGCCAGATTGCCACTGAACGCGGCGATTAGTTTTGAGCCTATAGTTTTCCCTAGCGTCTCTGGCGCTCGTTTTCGATCGTATGCAATCGGCAGGGCGTCGCTTGCGAGGAGTGCGTTTTGTTTCTATTTCCATACATTTCGTGAGATAATAACACCTAGCGAGGCAGGTATGGGTAAGTGGATGTGGATCGCTCGTTGTCCGCGTCCAGCGGTGGATGAGGGAAATAAGCAATTCCCCTATTCCACGATTCTGCTGCAGGGTGTTATATGGAAGAGAACTTGTACGGTCGTCCCCGAATCGTTGCACGCATTCGTGAGTTTCGGATTCCGCCTTTGCAAGATGGCCTCATTCTGGGGCGGGATGCCTCCATCGGGTGTATCGCCATACGCAAGGCTCTGGATCTCCTGACGGCATATCGTTTCACGCATATAGAACCGGAAGACGAGGTCGTGGGTGACATCATCGTACGGGAACATTTCCTCAGACGGGTCTCCAGAGAGGAATTGGTCTCCTTCGTGCTTCGGGAGATTAAACCGCTCATGTCGAGTGACGAAATCCTCGAAATCGAGATGGATGTCACCGTAGAAATTGTGGCCAGAAACCGCCGAGCATGAATGTCGCGCCCCTTTGTGCAAGGGACGCACGTACCGAACTGTTCATTGAAGTGCAGGCCCATCAACATCCCCGTGATGTGTCCTGTGACCCAGGATGCGTACGAGTGGTGTTCACGGAAGAAGGTGAATTCCTGGGTCTGGTGGAGGAACGGCATATCAGCTGTTATCCCCATCGAATCTTTGCCGATCTGTTGGGGCGTTCCCCCGCCCGTACGGTCACTGAGGAAACGCCCGTGGATGCTGTGGCGGCGCTGTTCGAGCGCGATCACAGTCCTATCGCCGTGCTGGACTCCCGTGGCCGTTTCTCAGGAGTGGTGACCCACACCAGCTTATTACGCGCATTGCTGCGCTGGAACGAACAGGCCCGGCACCGTGCGGAACAGGTGCTGGAAATCAATCGCCACCTCACTCAGCGCCTGTTCAGTACGCAGGAAGAGGAACGCCGCAAGATTGCCCGGGAACTCCATGACGAGATGGGGCAATACTGTACCGCCATCGTGGCCAATCTCCAACTCATCATTGATGCGGATAGTGGTTCTGATCCCTGGATCCAGGAGCGCTGTCGCACCATACTCGAACTCTGCGACCACGTACACGACAGTATCCAGGCCATGCTGCGCCGGCTGCGTCCCGATCTGCTGGACGAGGTAGGATTGCGGTATGCCATGCAGGATCTTGCCGATTCTTGGTCGCGACGTCATGCCCCTGCACGCTGTCGCTTGGAGTGGGAAGGCGGAGACGACCGTTTGGGAGAGATCCTCGATATCGCTCTGTACCGCATTGTCCAAGAGTGCCTCAATAATATTGCCCGCCATGCGGGCGCTGGCGAAGTACGGATCCGTTGCAGGCGCCAAATTGGATATTCAGAGGATGGCGAGGGTATCGGACGCGAATGGGCGTTCTGTAGGGCGGTGGGCCGAGTGAAACCGGCAGCGACCTGTCTGGTGCTGGATGTATGGGACGATGGTCGAGGATTCGGACCCGAGGCCGAACGCCGGGGGTTGGGCTTGACCGGGATCCGCGAGCGGGTACTGGGCCTGGGCGGGCGCGCGGTATTCTTGAGCCAGCCGGGTTGTGGAACCCTCGTCCGCGTCGTTCTACCCTTGGAATGATCACTGTAACGAGTATTGGAATAAACACAGAAGAGCAAAACGCCAAAGAGGATTTCGGCACATGAATCGTAGTACCGAGCGCAGGCGCCCGGCACCCAAGGGGAAATTGAAGGAACGGATTTCTATATTGCTGGTAGACGACCATCCTGTGGTGCGGCATGGCTATCGTCTGTTACTGGAACATAACGGTGCTATGAAGGTGATCGCAGAGGCGGGTGATGCCCAGGCTGCCTACGAGGCCACGGTTCGCTGCCGGCCGGATGTCATCGTCATGGACATCTCGCTGCCGGATTGCAGCGGACTAGATGCCATACATCGTATTCTGTCTCGCGAGCCCTCCTCTCGGATTCTTGTATTCAGCATTCATGAAAGCCCCTTGCTCAAGACCCGGGCTCGGGAGTTGGGGGCCATGGGTTATCTGACCAAGCGCAGCATGCCTCGGCAGATGGTGGAAGCAGTACGCCTTATCGCTGAGGGTAGATGCTATTACGATCTCGAACCGCCGGAGGTGGAAGACGAGCCTTTGAACCGGCTCTCCAATCGCGAGTTCGAGATCTTCCTGCTATTGGCCAAAGGCATGAGCGTCAACCAGATTGCCGAACTTTTGCATATCAGCAAAAAGACAGTGGGAGTACACCACACCCGGATTATGCACAAGACCGGGGCAGACAGTCCTGCCTATCTGGCCCGCCTGGCCATTCGCCACGGACTCATTCAACCCTGAACCGCATGGGCCTCCTCAGCATCCTCGCTGCCAAATCTGGCTGGGGCAACTGGACCTGGGCAGAGAGGAGGCCGTTTCTCGCTGAAAAATAAGCAAAATCCTTATCAATTTCTCTTCCTCGCGTAACGATAATTGTCCATACCAAATGAAAGGTTATCGTGGAGGGAGGTATGGCCACGAAAAACATCGGGGCAAAAAAACGGGCGCACCAATCAGAACATGAAATGACGGCGTGTGCACCCGATCACGAAGATCTTCTCTCCGGTTTGACCGTGGCAGATGCCATGACAGCGGATATTACCCGTGTCTGGCTGGACCAGCATCCATCTAGCCTATCCGAAGAACAGCCCAGTGTCGCCTACGCAGTATTTCGCGCGGAGGATGGGGCGTTTCAAGGCATGGTGACCGCAGACCAGGTTTGCCGTTATCCGCGCCGAATCTTTGCCGACCTCTTGCCTAATGAGGTCCCGACGGGTGTGCAGGCGGATATCCCTCTCAGGGGAATATTGGACAGGTTCCAGGAACAGAACGCCGTGGTACCGGTATTGGATAGGGATGGAGATTTGGTGGGGGTGGTCACAGCGCACAGCCTGCTGCAGCGCCTGCTCCAGGCCTTGAGCCGGCCGTGTAACGATGCCGCTGACAAGCAGGTGCAATTGATACAAAGCCTGTTGGCGGTGATGGGCGGCCATCCTGGAGAGGAGGCTCTAGCCCGCCGGAGCCTGGAAATCGTGGCTCGGCAACTTCATGCCGATGCTGGTGCGCTGGCCGTATATGACCGCGACGGCTGTTCTGCCACTGTCTATCCCTGGAATCTCACGGCTCCCCAGGCCCAGCGACTGGCTGCTATGCCTGAATGCAGCCCACCTGAGCCGGGCGCCACTCTTTGTATTCCGGATCTTGCACGGGAGCAATCCCTGGCTGACGTGGCTTTCTACCATCCGGAGTGCCGGTCGTTGCTGGTTCAGGGGTTGGCGGAGAATGATAACTCTCAAGGGCAGCTCTTTTTGCTCCGTCACAGCGGCAAACCACCTTTCGGTGGGGAGGAAGAGGATCTCCTGCGATTGGCCGGGCGACTCGTGGGGTTGGCCCTACATTGTATTCTCGAACGCCGCCACCACGAGCACTTGGAGCATCAGTTGCGTCTGTCCTCGTTGGTGTTTGAATACAGTCAGGCGGCCATCATTATCACCGACGCCCGCGAGCGCATCCTTGCCGTCAATCCGGCCTTTACATTGATCACTGGCTATCGGCCTGAGGAAGTGGTGGGTAAGACACCCAGGGTCTTGTCTTCTGGAGAGCAAGACGCGGCCTTTTACCGGCGCATGTGGCGCAGTATCCTCGAACACGGGGAGTGGCAGGGCGAGATCCGTAACCGGCGTAAGAATGGGGAATTGTACACGGAATGGCTCAAGATTAATGCCGTACACGATGCCGGTGGGCGGGTGACTCATTACATCGCTACCTTTTTCGACATCACCGAGCGCGTGCATTCCGACCAGCGCATCGAAGAACTGGTTCATTACGACGTGCTGACGGGATTGCCCAACCGCCTGCTGGCACGGGAACGTATCAAACAAGCGATGCTGGCAGCCCGGGAGTCGGGCAAGCGGGTAGCCCTGCTGTTCATGGACCTGGACCATTTCAAACACGTCAACGACTCGCTGGGACATCCAGCAGGCGATCGATTGCTGCAAGTCGTATCCCAGCGCCTGCATGCATGCATCCGCCGTCACTTGCGGGATTCTTCCCGGGACATGATTGCCCGCCTGGGTGGAGATGAGTTCCTGCTTCTTTTGAACGATCTGGAAAGGCGGGAGGAGGCGGCGGCGGTGGCCTGCCGCATCCTTGAGGCCTTTCGCGAACCCGTGGTGGTTTCCGGCCAAGCACATTGCCTTTCACTCAGCATCGGTATCGCTCTCGTGCCCGAGGACGCTGCCACCATTGACGAACTGATCAGCCGTGCGGACCTGGCCATGTACGAAGCCAAGCGCCGCGGCCGTAACACCTTTTGCTTTTTTGAAAGCTGCATGTCACTGCGATGTGATGAGATCTTGGTCCTCAAGAACGGTCTGCATTGGGCGCTAGAACGGGGCGAGTTCTATCTGGAATATCAGCCCCGGGTTACCATGGCCGACCGCATCGTGGGCTGTGAGGCCTTGATGCGTTGGCGCCATCCGGAACAGGGCCTGGTATCGCCGGTGAAATTCATTCCGCTGCTGGAGGAGAACGGGCGTATCGAAGAAGTGGGCAACTGGTTGTTGCGAGAGGTTTGTCACCAGTGCCGATCCTGGCAGGAGGTGAGTGGGGATCCGCGCCTGGCGGTAGCGGTCAATCTCTCCGCGCGCCAGTTTCGCAATCCCCGTCTGGTCACCGAAATCGAACAGGCCTTAGATGTATCCAATTTGGCACCGCAGTGTTTGGAGATTGAATTAACCGAGACCGTAGCAGTGCAGGATGTGCAGGCGACCATCACTACTTTGGAAGGATTGGCGGTCCGCGGGATCCGCTGTTCCCTGGACGATTTTGGTACTGGCTATTCTTCCTTGAGTTATCTGCGGGATTTCCGCCTCGCTGCACTCAAGATCGACAAGTCCTTCGTGGCCCGCGTACCGCACAGGAAAAAAGATAACGCTGTGGTGCAAGCGGTCATTTCTACCGCACACGCTTTGGGATTAAAGGTCGTAGCTGAAGGGGTCGAATACATGGAGCAGAAATCTTTCTTGGAAAGGCATGGCTGCGAGGAATACCAGGGATACCTGTTCAGCAGGCCGCTGTCGGCGGAAGAAATCGAAGAATTGATCACCCGGAAACGGCCGTGATCGAGGTGGCACGAGGAGCCCAGAAATGAAAATCAATTTGCCCGTCACCCAACGCGAGAACGACTATGACGCTAGCGTGGAGATCGTCTCCACCACGGACCTCAAGGGCATTATTACCTATGCCAACCAGGATTTCATCGAGGTCAGCGGCTTCACGGAAGAAGAATTGCTGCGCAAGAACCATAACATCGTGCGCCATCCCGACATGCCGCCGGCTGCATTTGCTGATCTCTGGCAGACCATCAAGGCGGGCAGGCCCTGGATGGGGATCGTCAAGAACCGCTGCAAGAACGGAGATCACTATTGGGTGGATGCCTATGTCACGCCCATTTTCGAACACGGTGAAGTGGTGGGCTATCAATCGGTACGAGTAAAGCCCAAGCGCGAGGATGTACAGCGGGCGGAACAGCTGTATGCCAGACTCAACGCCCAGAAAGGCAGACGCCTGAATCTGTCCCTGCCGCGCTGGGGGGTGTGCGGGCGTTTGTTCGCCATTATCGGTGCTCTCCTCGGTGTGCTCGCGGCTATCTCGGTTGTGATGGGAAGCATGGACGTGGGCAAGGCGGTAATAGTGTTCAGCGCCATGTTACCGCTGGCCTACGCAGCGGCCTGGTTCTACACCCGGCCCATCGTGGCGGCTGCCCGCGAGGCCGCACGCATCGTGGACAATCCAGTGATGCAACAGGTATACGTCGGCCGCCAGGACGAGATTGGCAAGCCCCTACTGGCCATACGCATGCTCGAAGCCAAGGCGCGCACCATCCTCGGCCGCATCGGGGATGCGGCGCAGCAGCTGGAAAGAATGGCCGGCCGCACCTCGGAGACCATACGCAGTTCGGAGGCGGATATCATGCGCCAGCAACAGGAGACCGAGCAGGTGGCTACGGCCATGAATGAGATGGCGGCCAGCTCCCGAGAGGTGGCCCAGCATACAGAACAGGCCACCCAAGCCGTGACTCAGGTGGACGAACAGGCTGCGCAGGGTCGGGAAATCATGCAGCAAATCATTGGGGCCAGTGATGGCGCGGCCCAGGAGATCGAACGGGCCTCCCAGGTGATTCAATCCCTAGCAGAACAGAGTAAGCAGATCGGCATGGTGCTGGAGGTGATCAAGGAAATCGCGGATCAGACCAATCTCCTGGCACTCAATGCGGCCATCGAGGCGGCGCGTGCTGGCGAGCAGGGGCGGGGCTTTGCCGTAGTGGCCGACGAGGTGCGTACTCTGGCCCAGCGCACCCACGACTCCGCCGAAGAGATCGAGCGTATGATCAGCGATCTCCAGGGACGAGCAGGGGAAGCCGTGGATGTGATGCAGGAGAGTTGTGTACAGGCACGCAAGAGTGTAGAGAGCGCGCATCATGGCGGTGAGGCTCTGGAGGATATCGCCCGCCACATTACCAACCTCGGTGACATGAATCATCAGATCGCAGCAGCAGCTGAAGAGCAGAGCAAAGTGGCCGAAGAGATCAATCGCAATCTCTGCGAGATCAGCCGCCTGGCCAAGGAAGTGGTGGCCGCGGCGCGCCGTATCGGAGAGGCCAATGCCGAGCAGGAGGCCATGGTACACAACTTCCACGGCATGGCCCACCAGTTCGGCGAGTGACTCAGACGTCAGACATCAGACGTCAGATATCAGATATCAGATGTCAGATGTCAAAAAACATCTTCCCTGTATGTTCTTTCGCGGGGAGAGATGGGTTTGTATGCAAAGTCCTCACCCAACCCCTTCTCTTTTCATAGGGAGAAGGAGCGGGGAGTTGCTAAGACAAACGATGACAAAGCCTCATTCAGCGGGTTTCTGGACGGCCAGTCCGCTAGGCGCAACACTGCGGATGGCCGTCCATAGGCCCGCCTGCAGGGAGCGCCGGATGCGGCGCTTTGGTATTGTGCTTCTTGCCAAGGGCTGGGCCAGTGCCTGCGAAGCGCGCCTGTCTTTAGTATTCTCCGATATGAATGGCACTAAGTTAAGCCCGTGACTTCTTTGTGTGCCCGTATTTCTCGATTTCTACTCGTGCTTGCTGCCGAGGTCGATCCAACTGCCGATGGGGCTTGGGCCTGCGTTTGACCGCCCGTGGCTCGATCCTTCCGGGGCGATCGGCC
>WFNO01000009.1 GCA_015488555.1 Gammaproteobacteria bacterium | reverse complement strand
GGCCGATCGCCCCGGAAGGATCGAGCCACGGGCGGTCAAACGCAGGCCCAAGCCCCATCGGCAGTTGGATCGACCTCGGCAGCAAGCACGAGTAGAAATCGAGAAATACGGGCACACAAAGAAGTCACGGGCTTAACTTAGTGCCATTCATGTCTGAAGTCTGACATCTGAAAAGAAAACCCCTTCCACCCGTGCCGTGGAAGGGCTCTCATTTGGGGCGGCAGCTCTTCCCGACCTTCTTTCCGTTCGTCAATCCGCGGAGAAGATCACCTTGACGTCCCCGCTGACGGCGGCGCTGTCCACGTAACCGATGGCGCCCTTGTGGCTCTTGACGTACTCCAGCACTGCGGCATCGTCGTTCACCACCTCGGGGGGATTGCCCTTGCCCGAGAACACGCGGGCCGCCCAGTACTGCAACACCTTGGCGCTGGACTTGCCCAGCACCTTTTCGTTGAAGGCGTCATACATGGGCGACTTCTCGGCCTGGTTCACTGGTGTGACCGGATCCCCGTTGGGGAAGGTCTTGACCTTGCCCAGGAAGATGGACTTGATCTGGGCCTTGGACAACTGGTCCACGCCCGTGCCGGGGCCCACGATCACCGCCACCCCCGCCGCCGCCGGGCCGGCCAGACACAGGGCCAGAACCAGGAACAGCACCCGGGACAGGCCGAAACGATGCGCGCACTGGGATTGGAACTTTGCTCGGGGTTCGTTGTATCGGTTCATCGTCATCTCTCCCTTCAGAACACCATGTCCACGGCCACGCTGAACAGGTTCATGGAATCCTCTTCCGGCGTACCCTCGAACAGGCCATCCCCATCGGTATCCACCTGGCTCACCTCACCCTTGAGCACCACCTTGTTGGAGACCTGGTAATTCAGGCCCAGGGTGGTGATCTGGTGGCCGTTACCGTTGTTGCGCTCCCAGTCCTGGTAAGTGAGATGGGGCAACCACTTGCCGAAACGCCGGCCCAGGGTGGCGTACCAGGAATCGGAATCCCCCGCGGACACGCCCATCATGTCCTCGAAGTCCATGGTCACCGCAGCAGCCTCGGCGTAGAGGATCCAGTTGTTCCAGTCCACCTTGACCCCGCCGACCACGGCCGAGTGCCGGCGGTTGTTCATGGGCTTCATCATCATCTTCATGTCGTCGTCCATAAGACTGGCCAGATTGATCTTCATATCGCCCTGGTAATAGGAGAGCTGGAAGACCACCTGTTCGTCCCAGTTGGCGCGTGCCGTGGCCCCCACCATCTTTTTCACTTTCATGTTCTCCAGATCCACCTCGCCGCTGAACAGGTCCAGGCTCCAGTTCCAGTCCCCCGTGTAGCGGTTCCAGAACAGGCTGGCGCCGGTGTAGGACTCGCGCGTGGCCTGTGGGCCCTCCATGTTCTCGGAATAGATCACCAGCGGCGCCTGGATCCAGGGGTAGGTGACGCCCACTTCCACGTACTCGTTGACGATGCCCACCGGATACTTGATCTTGCCGGTGCGCAGCGACCATTGCTCGTTGAGGGCGAAGCTGGCGAACGCCCAGTCCACGTGCATGTCGTAGCTATTCTCCTGGATGGGCGCGAAGAGCTGGGTGGCCACCGTCACCCGGCTGGAGAGCCGGGAAGTGATGTTGAGGCCCAGCTTGGTGCCGTAGAAGCTGCCATCGTCGTCGATGCCGTCCTCGGCCGGCCCGCCGAGCCAGTGGGTCTTCTCGTCGGTGACGTTGTACCGGGCGCTGAAGAAACCATCCAGGCGGGTGCGGTCCACCCAGCTCTCGGCCCAGGCGCTGGTGACGAGCAGCAAGGCGCCCATGGTGCAGGCACCCTGCAGGAAATACTTGATGTGTTCGCGCTTCATCGCCGCCTCCTCTGTCTGTTCGACTTGGCCCCTTCCCCCTCCACGAGGCCTCCGGGGCCTGCCCTTGTCACTCGCCCGTGCGGTTCATACCGAGCACTTCGACAGGAATTGTCCTTCTTGGCGGCCGTTGCAAGAAAAACTTTACATTTCCTTCAAAATATTGAAGATGCAACCGGGCAATCTTCTACCGGCACATGAGGATTTAGCTTATAAGACGACAGAGAAACCCCATGTTCTCACCTCAACCGCAGAGAAAGAGACCGACGGAACATTCGTCTTCTGTCTTCTGTCTTCTGTCTTCTGTCTCCTGTCCTCTGCTGCCCGCAGCCCCAACACCAGGTCCATGACGTTGGTGCCCGTGTATCGCGCGGCCAGCAGGTCGCCGGTGGCTGCGAGCAGAGTACCGGCATCGGCCCGCGCCAGAGCTTCGGCCGGCGCAAGCCCCGCGCGCGCGGCACGCACCAGGGTGCCGCCGTCCACCAGCGCGCCCGCCGCCTCACCGAAGCCGTCGCGGCCGTCGGTGCCGGCGGCCAGTACGGCGAAATGGCCGCGACGGTGCAGGCGCTGCGCCACCAGCAGGGCCAGGTGCTGGCAGCGCCCGCCCCGGCCGGGGGACTCGGGCAAGCGCACGGTGGGCTCGCCACCCCACACGTGCAGGCCCGGCTCCTGCAGCAGCGAGGCCGCCAGCTCACGCGCCACCTCCTGCACGTCCCCCTGCAACAAGTCTTCGTGCTCGTGCACGGCAAACCCCCGCTCCCGCGCCGCCCGCGCAGCGGCGCGGCGGGCATGGCGGTTGGTGGCGATCACATGCGTTTCCACCTCCCCGGCATCGGCGGGCACGGCGGGCGGATGCGCGGCGAGCAAGTCGGAGAGCCATGCCGGTATGGCGATGCGGGCGGACAGCGCCTCGAACGGAACGGGATCGGCAGCGGGCGCCAGCAGCCCCGAGGCGATGACCGCCGGATCGTCTCCGGGCACGTCGGAGAGCAACAGGCCCAGCACCCGCCGTCCCGCCAGCAGGGCCGCCAGGCCGCCGCCCTTGACGGCGGACAGCCGCCGGCGGACGGCATTCATGTGCCGGATGGCGAGCCCGGAGGCCAGCAGCCAGCGGTTCACCCGCTGCAGATCCTCCAGGGTGATCCCAGGGCGGGGGATCTCCAGGAGTGCGGAAGCTCCGCCGGAGATCAGGACGAGGAAATCTTCCCCCGCCGGTGCGGAGGCGATGAATTCCTGCAACAGCCGCCCGGCGCGCAGGCTGCGGGCATCCGGCACGGGATGGCCGGCCTCCACCAGGAGCAGCGGCGGCGCGGCATGCCCAGGGACCGGTTCCAGTCCGGCGCCACCGCCCTCAGCGGTCACCACCAGCAGGCGGCGCACGGCGCCGGCCGCCGCATCCAGCGCGCCCTGCGCCATGGCGGCGGCCGCCTTGCCCACCGCTACTACCTGGCAGGGACCGGAGGGGGGATGGCGATGCAGGAACTCGGCCACCCGGCGGCGGCCGTGTACCGCCTCCAGGGCCGCCTGGTAGATGGCCTGCAGGTGTTCGCGATGGGGAGCCGCCGGCCTTGTCACTGGAACCCGTGCGCGAGTCGGAGTGGACTTCGAGACAGGTGCTAGCGCAAGGCGGCGAATCCCCGTTCCAGATCGGCCATGACGTCCTGCGGTTCTTCCAGGCCCACGGCCAGGCGCACCAATCCCTCCTCGATGCCCGCCGCTTCGCGTTCTTCCGGACTGAGGCGGCCGTGGGTGGTGGTGGCGGGATGGGTGATCATGGTCTTGGCGTCGCCGAGATTGGCGGTGATGGAGATCATGCGCACGGCATCGATGAAGCGCCAGGCGGCCTCACGCCCGCCTTCCAGTTCGAAGGCCAGCAGGCCGCCGAACCCCCGCTGCTGGCGCCCCGCCAGTTCGTGCTGGGGATGGTGAGGCAAGCCGCTGTAGTAGACCCGCCGCACCCCCCGCTGTGATTCCAGCCAGCGGGCGATGGTCAGGGCGTTGCGGCAATGGGCCTCCATGCGCACCCGCAGGGTCTCCAGGCCCTTGAGGAAGACCCAGGCGTTGAAGGGGCTGAGCGAGGGGCCGGCGGTGCGCAGAAAACCGTAGATACGCTCGCCCACGAGTTCGTCATCGCCCACCACGGCCCCGCCCACGCATCGCCCCTGGCCGTCCAGGTACTTGGTGGCCGAGAGCACCACCAGGTCGGCTCCCAGGGCCAGCGGCTGCTGCAACACCGGAGTGCACACGGTGTTGTCCACCACCAGCAGGCAACGGCGGGCATGTGCCAGGTCGGCCAGGGCGGCGATGTCGGCCACCTCCGACAGGGGATTGGAGGGGGTCTCCAGGAACAGCAGCCGGGTACGGGGCGTGAGCGCCGCCTCCCAGGCGGACAGGTCCGTGAGCGGCACGAAAGTGGTGTCGATGCCGAAGCGGCCGAGGACGTTGCGGAACAACAAGGCCGTGCTGCCGAAGATGCCGCGCGCGGCGACGATGTGATCGCCCGCCTGCAGCAGGCCCAGGCAGGTGCTGAGGATGGCCGCCATGCCCGAGGCCGTAGCCACGCAGCGCGCCCCCCCTTCCATGGCCGCCAGGCGCTGCTCGAAGGTGCGCACGGTGGGATTGGTGAAGCGGGAATAGACGTTGCCCGGCTCCTCGCCGGCGAAACGGGCGGCGGCCTGGGCCGCGCTGGCGAAGACGAAACTGGAAGTGGTGAAAATGGGCTCGGACTGCTCGCCTTCCGGCGTGCGCCGCTGGCCGCAGCGGATGCCCCGCGTGCCCGGAGCATAGCTCAATGGGTCCGTTTCGTCACTCATGGGCCAGCCTCCCCTTCATCGTCCACGCGGCGCCGTTTCACAGGCCCATCACGCCGCGTCCGGCGCCGGCCCGCTGTTGCTTGTTTTCGTCGCAGCGCTGGGCCTCCAGGTGTTGCAGGTATTCCGCACTGACGTCACCGGTGATGTATTTGCCGTCGAAACAGGAGGTATCGAAACGCTGCACCTTGGTGCGTTCCTTGCTCACCGCGTCCACCAGGTCTTCCAGTTCCTGATAGATGAGGCGATCGGCGCCGATGAGCCGCGCCACCTCCTCCTCGCTGCGCCCGTGGGCGATGAGTTCACGGGCCGCCGGCATGTCGATGCCGTAGACGTTGGGATAGCGCACCGGCGGCGCGGCGGAGGCGAAATAGACCTTACGGGCACCGGCCTCCCGGGCCATGTGGATGATCTGCTGGGAAGTGGTTCCGCGGACGATGGAATCGTCCACCAGCAGCACGTTCTTGCCGCGGAATTCGATGTCGATGGCATTGAGCTTCTGGCGCACGGAACGCTTGCGCAGTTGTTGTCCCGGCATGATGAAGGTGCGGCCGATGTAGCGGTTCTTGATGAAGCCCTCGCGATAGTTCACCCCCAGGGCATTGGCCAGGGCCAGGGCGGCGGTACGGCTGGTGTCGGGAATGGGAATGACCACATCGATGTCGTGCGCGGGAAAGTCGCGCTGGATCTTGCGCGCCAGCCATTCCCCCATGCGCAGGCGCGCCTTGTAGACATAGATGTTGTCGATGATGGAGTCGGGCCGGGCCAGATACACGTATTCGAAGATGCAGGGGGACAGGAGCGGGGCCTCGGCACACTGGCGGGTATGCAGGGTGCCGTCCATGGTGATGAACACCGCTTCCCCGGGCGCGATGTCGCGGATCAATTCGAAACCCAGCACGTCCAGGGCCACGCTCTCGGAAGCGATCATGTATTCGGTGCCCTCGTCCGTGTCGCGCTTGCCGAAGACGATGGGGCGAATGCCATAGGGATCGCGGAAACCCAGGATACCGTAACCGGCGATCATGGCCACGGCGGCATAACCGCCCCGGCAGCGGCGGTGGACGCCGGCCACGGCCGCGAACACGTCGGCCTCGTCGATCTCCATCCTGCCGCACTGCTGCAGTTCGTGGGCGAAGACGTTGAGCAGGATCTCGGAATCGGATTCGGTGTTGATGTGCCGGCGGTCGTCGAGAAACAGCTCGTCCTTGAGTTGCCCGGCATTGGTGAGATTGCCGTTGTGGGCCAGCGCGATGCCGTAGGGGGAATTGACGTAGAAGGGCTGGGCCTCGGAGGGCGAGTCGCAACCGGCGGTGGGATAGCGCACGTGGCCGATGCCGCAGTTGCCGCGCAACTCGATCATGTGCGAAGTCTTGAACACGTCCCGCACCAGGCCGTTGTCCTTGCGCAGGTAGAGCTTGCGTCCCTCGCAAGTCATGATGCCGGCGGCATCCTGGCCGCGATGCTGCAATACCGTCAGGCCTTCGTAGATGGCCTGGTTGACGCGGGACTTGCCCACCATGCCGATGATACCGCACATGCCCTCACACCTCTCTCATGGCGCCGCGTCCTTCAGACGGGCACCCAACTCTCCACCTGCAGGCCCATGGCGTCCAGGAGCCACCGCGCCAGCGCCTGCAGGATGGCCACCACCTGCGAATCCTGCCACCAGACGCTCTCCTCCACGGGGGTCAGTCCGCCCAGCACCACCACCGCCAGCAAGAGCACCAAACCCCGCAACAGTCCGAAGACCAGGCCCAGGCTGCGATCCAGGCCGCTCAAGGGACTGGCCCGCACCACCCCCGCCAACAAGCGCCCGGCGAGGGCCGCCGCCAGCAACAACACGGCGAAGCCGGCGACGAAGGCCAGCGCCAGGGGCAGCTCCCGGAGGCCGAGGAGTTCCCCCGCACCTTCCTGGAGCCGGGTGGCGATGGGTCGTGCCAGCTGCGCCGCCCCCCAGAAGGCAAACACCCAGCCCGCCAGGGAGAAGGCCTCCTTGACGAAACCGCGCAACAGACCGAGCAGGGCCGACAGCGCCAGCACCGCCAGCAGGGCGTAGTCCAGCTCGTTCATGCAGCCCTGCCCGGCACAGCGCTCTCTGACATGTCTCCTTCATCCGGCCTTCTCGGCGCGAAGGCACACATCAAGGCATTCTGACCCCTGCAAACAAAAAAGTAATTTTAACACGAAGCGAAGAAGCGCCGCTTCTTCGAGACCAGACTCCTCAGGAACAGATGCTGCATCCAGCATCCGGATCACCAGGCCTCTCCTTCATAAGGCACCACCAGACCCTGTACCCCCACCTGCCGGAGCCGATCACGCAGGCGCTGGGCCTGGGCCTTGCGGCGTTCGGGACCCGCCAGCACCCGGTAGCTGGCTTGCGCCCCTTTGCCCCGCTGATCCACGAAGACGCGAAAACCCTGCGCCTGCAGGCGATCGCGCAGGGCCACGGCGTTGCGCGGCGAGGTGAAACGCCCCAGTTGTACCGCCCAGCCCCGTTTGGAAGGATCCCCACCGGCCGGCAGGGTATCCGCCTCCTGCCGGGCGGGTTGTCGCATCGCCTGCCGGTCCGCCCCGGAAGGCCGTTGTGCACCGGCGTCCTGTGCCCCGGCAGGTGGCGCCGGCGCTTCTGTTGTTCGAGCAATGGAGGGCGCGCGCGGTTTTCGAGACTGGGCATTCGCCGCGTCTTCCGCCTGCTCCCCAATTCGGGATCCGCCAGTCGCCGACTCGCCTGCTGTCGACTCACTGGCCGCGGGCGGTGACTTGGCGGCGGACTCCTCGGCGGCAGCAACCTGAGCGGGAGCGGCGGGCGTCTGAGGCGCCTCGGGTTCGGCTTCTTTCGGCGGCGGTGAAAACGCCCGCTGGGACATGGGCGGGGGTGGAGGCGGCATGGCGGGTGCGCCGGGTTCCCCCGGGGCCGGCAAGGGCAGGATTTCCACTCGGAAGTCTTCCGGTTTGGGCGGTATGGGTTGCAGGACCTGTTCTTCCCGGGCACCGCCGCGCAGGTCGAACACCAGGGGCACGAAGATCACCGCCAAGGCCAGCAGGACCAGCGCCCCCACCAGGCGCTGGCGGGGATCGTAGCCGCGCGGCGATTGTTCCTCGGTGCTCATGACCCCGGCGATTGTAACCCAAATCCGCCGCCTTCAGATTCCCCCCCAGCCGAATCCAGGCCGAATTCTCCAGAGGCCAACAAGGGCAGGGCCGCGGCGGCGGTATGGAACGAGCCGCACACCACCACGCGGTCTCCGGGCCGGGCATGCCGGAAGGCAGCGCGCAGGGCATGCGCCACTGTGGTATGGACGTGGCGGTCACGGGCAGCGACGCCGGCGCATGCCAGCGCCTCTTCCAGCCGCGCGGCACTGGCACCACGTGACACCTCCTCCAGCCCGGCCACGTGCCAGCACTGCACCACCTCCCCCAAGGCCTCGACCATGGCCCCGGGCGTCTTGTCCTCCAGCATGGCCCACACGGCGTGGGTACGAGAACCCGCACGGACTTCTCCGGACTGACCGGGAAGCGGATGATGCCGCAGGAAGCGGGCCAGCGCCATAGCGGCCTGGCGGTTGTGGGCCACGTCCACCACACAGGACACGGTTCCCGGAAAGCATTGGAGGCGGCCCGGCAGGCGCACGCGTTGCAGGCCGCTGGCGATGGCCTCGGGTGTCACTGTCAGAACGGGCTGCAAGGCCTCCAGCACCATCAATACGGCCGCGGCATTGGCGAACTGCCAATCGCCTGCCAGCGCCGGTGCCGGCAGGCACTGGTACCGGCGCCGGCCGTGCCACCAGTCCCAACTCCGCCCATCCGTCGAGATGCGATAGTGGTAGTCCCGCCCCAAGCGGTACAACACTGCACCCACGGCTCGTGCCCGTGCGAGCAGGCTACGAGGCGGCCGGCTTTCGCCCACCACGGCGGGGCGGCCCACGCGGAACACTCCGGCCTTCTCCCGGCCAATGGCCTCCCGGTCGGGGCCCAGCCATTGCATGTGGTCCAGGTCCACCGTGGTGACCAGAGCAGCATCGGCATCGATGAGATTGACCGCGTCCAGCCGGCCACCCATGCCCACTTCCAGCAGGGCTACGTCCAGGCCGGCACGGGCGAAGAGATCCAGGGCCGCAAGGGTGCCGAATTCGAAATAGGTGAGCGAGCAGGCATCACGAGCACCGTCCACCCGGGCAAAGGCCTGGCACAGGGAGTCGTCGTCGATCTCGCGGCCGCCGATGCGCATGCGCTCGTTGTAGCGCAGCAGGTGGGGGGAGGTGTAGCAGCCCACCCGCAGGCCACAAGACGCCAGGATGGCCTCCAGCAGGGCCACGCAACTGCCTTTGCCATTGGTGCCCGCCACCGTCACCACCACGGGAGCGGGCCGCGGTGCACCCAGGCGCTGCCACACTTCGCGCACCCGATCCAGACCCAGATCGATGCCGCGCGAATGCAGGCTCTCCTGCCAGGCGAGCCATTGGGAGAGGGTTGAAAAACGCATGAAGACAGGAAAGGAACGCTCCCCGACAGCGGTTCAGTTAGAAGGCGGGCGCTGTGTTTCCCCGGTCTCGCTCGCGGGCATGCCAGCTCCTCTCTCGTCTTCGTTAGGGTGCTCGCCACCAATAGTTTCTTGCCCGGCGAACACCTCCTTGTCGACGACCTTCTCTTCACCTCCTGCGGTCTCCTTGGCTGCCGGTTCCCTGTCGGCGGCGGCTTCCCGAACCGCCTGCTCTTCGTCTGCTTCCGTGCCCGTTTTCTCGGCTGTTTTTCCACCAGGCCCTTCGTCCGGCGGGCGGCGGCGAGTCAACATGGAAAGCAGGTTAGCGATGCGATCGCGTATCTCGCGACGATCGATGATCATGTCCAGAGCGCCGTGCTCCAGCAGGAACTCGCTGCGCTGGAAGCCCTCCGGCAACTTCTCGCGCACTGTCTGCTCGATGACCCGGGGACCGGCAAAGCCGATGAGGGCACGGGGCTCGCCGATGTTGAGATCACCGAGCATGGCCAGGCTGGCGGACACCCCGCCCATGGTGGGATCGGTGAGCACGGATATATAGGGCAGCCCCCTGGCGCGCAGGCGCGCCAGAGCGGCGCTGGTCTTGGCCATCTGCATGAGGGACACCAGCGCCTCCTGCATGCGCGCCCCGCCGCTGGCGGCGAAACACACCAGGGGCAGGTCCCGCTCCAGGCACAGGTTTATACCGCGCACGAAACGCTCGCCCACCACCGAGGCCATGGACCCGCCCATGAACCCGAATTCGAAGGCCGCTGCCACCACCGGCAAGCCCTTCACCCGCCCCATGAGCACCACCAGGGCATCCTTTTCACCGGTGGCCTTCTGGGCCTGGGCCAGGCGGTCCTTGTATTTCTTGGAATCCTTGAATTTGAGGATGTCCACCGGCTCAATCTCGGCACCGATCTCCACCCGTGGCTCGGCATCCAGGAACAGGTCCAGGCGTCGGCGGGCACCGATGCGATGGTGATGCCCGCATTTGGGACAGACCTCCAGGGTCCGTTCCAACTCCGCTCGGTAGAGGATCTGGCCACAGCCCTCGCATTTGGTCCACAGACCTTCGGGCACCGCTTTTTTTTTGCCCCCCTCGGTGCGGATCTTGGACGGTAGCAATCGCTCGAACCAACTCATGCCTTCAGTTCCCCTCGGCCGTTCTCCTGTGACTCCACTGTGGTATCGGGGCACAGCGCCTCGTCCATGGCCGTGCGCATGGCCCGCAGCAACCCGCAAATGCGATCCTGCAGCACTGCCTCTTGCGCGGCCTCACCTCCACTCTCCTCCACGAGACGCACCAGGGCACTACCCACCACCACGGCATCGGCAACCCGGGCGATGGCGGCGGCCGCGGCGGCATCGCGGATCCCGAAGCCCACCCCAATGGGCAAGTCGATCAGGCGGCGCAACAGTACCAAACGGCCGGTGACCTCGCTCACGTCCAGGGTAGCGGCGCCGGTCACCCCCTTGAGTGAGACATAATAGACGAAGCCCCGCGCCTGAGCGGCGATGACCCGCAGCCGCGCCTCGGTGGTGGTGGGCGCGAGCAGGAAAATGGGATCCAGGCGCGACGCCGCCAGTGCCGCCGTGTAGTCCTCGGCCTCTTCCGGCGACATGTCCACGGTGAGCACACCGTCCACGCCGGCCGCGGCGGCCTCTCGGGCGAAGCGTTCGTAGCCCATCGCCTCGATGGGATTGAGATAGCCCATCAGCACCAGCGGGGTATGCGCGTCGCGCCGGCGGAAGGCGCGCACCATCTCCAGCACCCGGCGCAGACTGGTGCCCTGGCGCAAGGCACGTTCACTGGCCCGCTGGATCACCGGGCCGTCGGCCATGGGATCGGAGAAGGGCACGCCCAATTCGATCAGGTCGGCGCCGGCCTCCACCATGGCGTGCAGGAGCGGCACCGTCACGGGCGGCCGCGGGTCGCCGGCGGTGACGAAGGGGATCAAGGCGCGCCGTCCCACCGCCCGCAGGCGGGAAAAACACTCGTCGATACGACTCATACCCGTATGCCCTCCCGGGCCGCCACGGTGTGGATGTCCTTGTCCCCCCGCCCCGAGAGGTTGACCACGATGAGCCCGTCACGGCCCAGCGCGGGCGCGAGGCGCGCGGCATAGGCCAGGGCATGACTGGACTCCAGGGCCGGCAGGATGCCCTCCAGCCGGGTGAGTTCGTGAAAGGCGGCCAGGGCTTCCTCGTCGGTCACCGCCACGTATTGGGCTCGGCCACAATCCTTGAGCAGGGCATGCTCGGGACCCACACCGGGATAGTCCAGACCCGCGGAGATGGAATGGGTCTCCAGGATCTGGCCGTCCTCGTCCTCCATGAGATAGGTGCGGTTGCCGTGCAGCACGCCGGGACGCCCGGCGCACAGGGGCGCGGCATGGCGGCCGCTGTCCAGGCCCTCGCCCGCCGCCTCCACGCCATAGAGTTCCACATCGTCCTCGAGAAAAGGGTGGAACAAGCCAATGGCGTTGGAACCGCCGCCCACGCAGGCCACCAGGGCATCGGGCAGGCGGCCCGCCTGACGCAGGATCTGCTCGCGCGTCTCGCGCCCGATGACCGCCTGGAAATCGCGCACCATGGCGGGATAGGGATGGGGACCGGCCACCGTGCCGATGATGTAGAAGGTGTCGTCCACGTGGGTCACCCAGTCGCGCATGGCCTCGTTGAGGGCATCCTTGAGGGTGCGGGATCCGGATTCCACCGCCACCACTTCGGCCCCCAGCAGGCGCATGCGATAGACGTTGAGGGCCTGGCGCCGCATGTCCTCAGCCCCCATGTAGACCACGCATTCCAGGCCCAGGCGCGCCGCCACCGTGGCCGTGGCCACGCCGTGCTGGCCGGCACCGGTCTCGGCAATGATGCGGCGCTTGCCCATGCGCCGGGCCAGCAGGGCCTGGCCCACGGTGTTGTTCACCTTATGGGCACCGGTGTGATTGAGATCCTCGCGCTTGAGATAGATGCGCGCCCCGCCCAGGTGCTCGCTCCAGCGCTTGGCATGATACAGCGGCGTGGGCCGCCCCACGTATTGGCGCAGGTCTTCGTCCAGTTCGGCGAGGAAGGCCGGATCGCGCAGATGACGCTCGTAGGCCTGCTGCAGCGCTTCCAGGGGCGCCATGAGGGTCTCGGCCACGAAGCGCCCCCCATAGATCCCGAAATGTCCCTGTGCATCCGGCAGCGCGGCGAGATCGACGCCGCTACAGGACCGGCTTGTGGTGGTCTCGTTCATCGATGCGGTTCCTGGTTCTCGCCGGATGCGACTCAGTCAGATCTGTTCCAGATCTTCTCCAGCCACACTCCCGGCTACTCTTTGGGGCGATACACCATGCGTCCGCTCGCCTCACGGCGCCGCAGCGCGAACGCCAGCGATAAAAGCCGCCATTTTAGCAGCATCCTTGATGCCTTTCCTGCTTTCCACGCCACCGCTCACGTCCACGGCGAAGGGACGCACCGCGGCCACCGCCTGGGCCACGTTGTCCGGGGTCAGCCCTCCGGCCAGGATCACGGGCTTGTCCAGCGCCGCCGGCACCCGCCGCCAGTCGAAGGTCTCCCCCGTGCCCCCGGGGACGCCGGGCCGGTAACTGTCCAGCAGCAGGCCCGCGGCATCCGTATAACGGGCGGCACAGGCGGCCACGTCGATGCCGGGGCGCATGCGCAAGGCCTTGATGTAGGGCCTGCCATATCGGCTACAGTCTTCTGGCGGTTCTTCCCCATGGAACTGCAACAATCCCACCGGTACCTGTTCCAATACCCGCTGGATCTCGCCGGCGGGGGCGTCCACGAACAGGGCCACCGCCGTGACGAAGGGCGGCAAGGCCCGGACGATGGCCCGGGCCTGGGGCAGTGTGACCCGGCGGGGACTGGCGGCATGGAAGACGAGGCCGACGGCGTCGGCACCCAAGCGGGCGGCCGCCACCGCGTCCTGTGGCCGGGTGATGCCGCAGATCTTGACGCGTACCCGCCGCGGGTTTGCCGGATCGGCCTCCATGTGGTGGATTATATAACGCATGGGGCGGCCCGGGGCTTTGCGCTATAATGAGCGTCCCCCTCCCCGGGAGAAACAACAATGAACAAGAAGATCCGCAGGGAACATGCAAACGCAAGGGGGGGCACCATCCCACAACCCGCCCATACCGAACCCCGCACCGTAGCGCGCCTCGGCGCGCGGGAAGCCTACCGGCATTCCCATTGGCGCCGTTGAAGAGCATTGCGCATGGACATCGCGCGCCTGTTATTGCTGCTGGTGGTTGTCAACGGTGCGCCCATCCTGGCCCGCTGGTTGCTGGGCTCACGCGGCGCCTGGCCGGTGGACGGCGGCCGCCGCTTTGCGGACGGGCGTCCCCTGCTGGGTCCGGCCAAGACCTGGCGCGGCCTGTTCGCCGCTCTGCTGGCGGGCATCCTCGCCGCGCCCCTGCTGGACCTGTCGCCGTTACTGGGACTGGAGCTGGCGGCGGCCGCCATGGCCGGCGATCTACTGTCCAGTTTTCTCAAGCGCCGCCTGGGATACGCCTCCAGCAGCATGGCCCTGGGGTTGGACCAGATCCCGGAGGCCCTGCTGCCCGCCCTCCTGGCCATGCCCTACCTGCAATTGTCCCTGGCTGAAGTGCTGTGGGTCGTGGCCTTGTTCTTCGCCGTGGAACTGCTGCTGTCGCGCCTGCTGTATCGCCTGGGGATTCGACGCGAACCGTATTGAATACCGATGGATAGGCCCTGTTTAGCTTAGCGGAGCACGCAGGTATGGCCTGCACCTGGAGCAGCGCCAGGACGTCTCACCGAGAATCATCCGGCGCACGGCCATGGGAAGCCTGAAATAGATTCTACTGCGCCGCCACGTCCCGTTCCGCATCCCCTCCCACCAGCTCGTGCAGCGTGATCTCCGGCGGGCAATTGAAGCGCACGTCCACCACCGACGAGCCGGTCCCCAAGGAGGTATAGCCGCGCAGGCCGTGATGGCGCCAGGGACCGGCACAAAAGCGCCGCGGGCACTTGGCATTGGTCATGAGGGGAATACCACCCGGCAGGCGGATCTGGCCCCCATGGGTATGCCCGCAGAGCATGACGTCGAAACCGGCGTGGGCGGCCTGGGCATAGATCTCGGGGGAATGGGCCAACAGAATGGAGATGTCACCGGGAGGAATACGGCGCCGGGCCCGCTCCAGATTGTCCAGGCGATAGTAATGGGGATCGTCGATGCCGGCGAGATGGATGGCCGCACCGCCGCGGCGGATGGGCTCCGATTCGTTGAGCAACATGGTGATGCCCAGATCCTCCAGATGGGGCACCATGCGAATGGTGTCGTGATTGCCGAGGATGCCATAGACCGGGGCGGTCAGATAGGCGCGCAATGCTTCCATGGCCGCCAGCACGCCGCCGTAGTCTCCGTGGGTATGAAAGCGAAAGTCCCCCGTGATCACGCATAACTCGTATTCCAGACCCGCCACGGCCTCGCCCAACAGGCGCGCGAAGTCGCGGTCCACGTCGATGTGCAAGTCGCTGAGCTGGAGGATGCGAAAACCATGGAAGGGTTGCGGCAGCCCCGGCAGGACGATGCGATGGCGGTACAGGCGATGGCGCCGGGCATTGCGCCGCCCCCGCCCGTGCAAGCCCACCAGCCGCAGGCTGGTGCGGATCAGGCTGTGCACGGAATACCAGTTCTCGATATGGAAGAAGGTGCGCCCGTAGCCGAACACGTGCTGGCCGTTCTCGGACTCCATGCCCAGGCGCTGGCGCAGGTGTACCTCACTGACCCGGTCTCCCAGCAACTGCAGGAGATCCTCGTCGCTGTAACGGGTCTTCATATCCACCGCCAAGGTCCTCCCTCAGGCGCCGCCATCCCCTTGCCGGTACGAACGCATCCCGCCCGCTCCGGCATGGACGGCAACGATGCGAGAACGCTCACCTGCCATCGCGCGCTCACCCATTGGGCGTATTCTTTTTACACTCGCCAAAGCCATCCCGCGCCACGCCCACCAGGATAGGGGGCTGGGGACCGTCCAGTTCCATCTCCACCACGTACGTGGTGTGATCGGGTGAAACCTCCAGGGCGTCACGCTGGCGGCCCGCCGCCTCGGCACAGGAATGCGCTCCCAGCATATATACCTTGTGCTCGGGATCCGAGCGATTGATCATCATCACGATCCAGATCTTCATGGACTTCCCCACCTCTGCCTCCATCGCTGCCTTCATGTCGGCCATTGTACTCTTTCCCGTTAGCGAAAGCGGTGTTTTTGTGACGCCGCGCACATTCTCGCAGCGCAGGCACAGGCACAATAGACACGAACCAGCAGGAAATTCCGTTCCCCGTTCCAAACCGATACACCAAGCGCCGTGAATGCCATCCACAGCACCGGTCCCATCCTGCCCCTGGGTGTCCAGGCGCTGCAGCGCGCCCTGCAGGACGCCCAGCGCCAAGCGCGCAAGCTGGAGGCCGCCACCCGCCTGGAATCCCGACGTCCCGTGGAACCGATGGAGGAAATGAGCGAGGCGGCGGTGGGCCTGTTGCAAGCACGCCGGCAGGCCCAGGCCGGCGCCCGCCTGATCGCGACCGCCGACGATCTGATGGGCACCTTGCTGGACGTACGCGCCTGAAGCCTCTCCCGCCCCACTGCATCCCGGTCACGGCCACAGTTCTCTCACCGCCGCCGACGCGGTAAACTCCCGCATGGGCCCATCCACACGAGGAGGCGGCATGGAATATTCGGTCAAGCAAGCGATCCCGGGCAAACAGCCATCCCCTTGCGTCGTCGTCGCCGTCCACGAACGGCAACAGCTGAGTCCCGCAGCCGCACAACTGGACAAACTCAGCCGCGGCTACCTGCGCACCATCCTCAAACGCGGTGACATCAAGGGCAAGTGCGGGCAGACCCTCCTGCTCCACGACGTGCCCTGGACCCGTTGCGAGCGGGTGTTGCTGGTGGGTTGCGGCAAGAACCGGGGCATGTCGCCGCGCGACTTCCGCAAGGTCCTGCAGCAGACCGCCCGGACCCTCGACCGGCATGGGGTGCGGGAGGCCGATTGTCACCTGTTGGAAGTGGATGTGGAAGATCGCAATCTGGAATGGAAGGCTCGCCAGGCCGCCGAGGTGATGACCGCCACACTCTACCGCTTCGACCTGCTCAAGCGCAAGGAGGACCGCCAGCCGGTACGCCTGAGGCGGGTCCATTTCGATGTCCCAGAGGAACAGGCGCGGGCGGCGCGCAAGGCCCTGCGCCAGGGCAAGGCCATCGCCCAGGGGATGACACTGGCCCGCGACCTGGCCAACCTGCCGGGCAATCTGTGCACGCCCACCCACCTTGCCGACGAGGCGCGCCGGCTGGCGAACAGTGACAGACGCTTCCGCATCCAGGTGCTGGACGAGAAACGCATGCAGCGCCTGGGCATGGGAGCCCTGCTGGCAGTGGCCCGAGGCAGTCGCCAGCCGCCGCGCTTTATCGTCCTGGAATATCGCGGTGATCCAGGCGGCGGCGCTCCCTACGTGCTGGTGGGCAAGGGCATCACCTTCGACTCCGGTGGCATCTCTATCAAACCAGCAGCGGCCATGGACGAGATGAAATACGACATGAGCGGCGCCGCCAGCGTGCTCGGCACCCTGGCGGCGGTGAGCCGCCTCGCCCTGCCCCTCAACGTGGTGGGCGTCATCCCCAGCTGCGAGAACCTGCCCGACGGCAATGCCACCAAACCCGGTGACATCGTCACCAGCATGTCCGGGCAGACCATCGAGATCCTCAACACCGATGCCGAGGGCCGCCTCATCCTCTGTGACGCCCTCACCTACAGCGAGCGCTTCAAGCCGCGGGCGGTGATCGACATCGCCACCCTCACCGGGGCCTGTGTCATCGCCCTGGGCAAACACTACAGCGGCCTGCTGGGCAACGACGAGACCTTGTTGAAACAACTGGGCGAGGCCGGCGAGACCAGTTGCGACCGCCCCTGGCGCCTGCCCCTGGGGGAGGAATACCAGGAACAGCTCAAGAGCAATTTCGCCGACATAGCCAACGTGGGTGGCCGCGAGGCGGGCACCATCACCGCCGCCTGCTTCCTGGCCCGCTTCACCGAGAACTATCCCTGGGCCCATCTGGACATCGCCGGCACCGCCTGGCTCAGCGGCCCGCACAAGGGCGCCACCGGCCGCCCCGTGCCCTTGCTGGTACAGTTCCTCCTGGACCGCGCGGCGGAGGCTGCACCGCAGTCGTGACCCAGATCGATTTCTACCTGCTGGCGGGCAGCGAACCCCAGGCCCGCGAACGCCTGGCCTGCCGGCTGGCGGAGAAGATCTACAAGATGGACCTGCGCCTGTACATCCACACCGCAGGCCCCGCTCACAGCCAGCAACTGGACGAGCTGCTCTGGACCTTCCGCGCCGGCAGTTTCGTGCCCCACGAACTGGACGAGGCACACGCAGATGGCGACCCGCAAGTGGCGGTGCGCATCGGCCATCACAAAGAATGCGCGGCGGCCGCCGACGTGCTCATCAACCTGGCACCCCAGGTACCCCTGTTCTTCAGCCGGTTCCCGCGCGTGGCGGAAATCGTGGATCAGGACCCAGAACGGCGGCGCCAGGGCCGGGAGCGCTACTGCTTCTATCGCGACCGCGGTTATCCGCTCAAGACCCACGAACTGCCTTCCTGATCGCGCCGCGGGTAGCTGTCCAGCGATTCGCCCAGCGATTCGCCCAGC
>WFNO01000008.1 GCA_015488555.1 Gammaproteobacteria bacterium | reverse complement strand
CCTGTGCCCGCCGCGACTGCATACGGTACCACGGGAGCGGGCAGATCTCAGCAAAATGCGCTTTCCAAGGGAAAAAAAAAACGGTATAACCGCTGTGATTCGCAGCCGCCCGCAAGATTGGGAAGGGGCTGCTGCCCCGCCGGCGAAAGGGCAGGATGGGCGCGCGGGCGGCACAGGCGCGGATTCGACTTCTCGAACAACGGGCAAGAAACGGAGTCAGGCCACATGAGAATCGTTCTGCTGGGGGCGCCGGGCTCGGGCAAGGGAACCCAGGCCAAACTACTCATGAAGAAATACAGTGTGCCTCAGATCTCCACCGGTGACCTGTTGCGGGCGGCGGTCAAGGCGGGCACGCCGCTGGGACTGCAGGCCAAGGCGGCCATGGATGCCGGGCGACTGGTGTCCGACGAGATCGTGCTGGCCATGATTCGGGAACGCCTCTCCCAGGCCGATGCCCGCAAAGGTTTCATTCTGGACGGTTTTCCCCGCAACCTGGCCCAGGCCGAGGCCCTAGACGCCATGTTGGACAAGCTGGGCATCCCCCTGCAGCTCGCGGTACTCATCGATATCGACCTGGACATCCTCATGCAACGCATGACGGGGCGGCGCACCTGTGAGTCCTGCGGCCAGATGTACAACATCTATTCCTCGCCGCCCAAGTGGGAAGATCGCTGCGACCTGTGCGGCGGCAAGCTGCGCCATCGGGCCGACGACAACGAAGAGACCATCAGCAACCGCCTGCGCGTTTACGAGAGCCAAACCGCACCGCTCATCGACTACTACCGCAAGCAGGGCAAGCTGCGTATGGTGCAGGGGCTGGGCGAGATTGAAGAGGTGTTCGCCGCTATCAGCCAAGTGGTGGACGAAACCCTGGCGGCGGCTTCCGCCAAGCGCGCGTCCTCCGCCGCAGCTCGCGCCATCGGCGAGATGAAACGGGCCGCAGCCGCCGCGCGCCAGACCTCGGCGCCACAGCCGCCGAGCGGTGACACCGAGACTGCTGAGCGTGCGGTACCGGCACAGAAGACGGTGAAGAAAAAATCCGCGGCCTCCAAAAAAAAGGATTCTGGAAAAGATTCTGGCACGACCACCACTGGGAAGACTGCTGCGCAAAAGGCTTCCGCCAAGAAGCCCGCCGCCAAGAAAACTGTCACCAAGAAAACCGTCACCAAGAAATCCACCACCAAAAAGGCGGCAGCGAAAAAAGCGGTGAAGAAGGTCGTGAAAAAGGTGGAGGCGAAGAAGAGCGCAGCCACCAAAACACAGGCCAAGAAAGCGGCCAAGGCCAAAACCAAGACGACCGAGAAGAAAAAGACCGTGAAGAAAGCGGCAACTTCCAAGAAGACCGTCAAGAAGACCGTCAAGAAAGCGGCGGCGAAGAAGTGAGCCGGCGAGAAGGACTGTCCGGAGAATAGGGTGTCATGGTTTCCAAGCAGATCCTGAGTGCGGGTTTCCCCAGGCGTCGGCCGCGCCGCCTGCGCCGCGATGACTTCAGCCGGCGTCTGGTGCGTGAGACCCGGCTTGCGCCGGACGACCTCATCTGGCCGGTGTTCGTGCTGGAAGGGGAGGGCCGGCGCGAGCCGGTGCCCTCCATGCCGGGCGTGGAACGCCTGAGCATCGACCAGCTGGTGGAGGAGGCAGGAAGGGCCCAGGCCCTGGGCATCCCGGCCCTGGCCCTGTTTCCGGTCACGCCCCAGGCGCGCAAGAGCGAGGATGCTCGCGAGGCCTACAATCCCGAGGGTCTGGCCCAACGCGCGGTGCGGGCCTTGAAGGCGGCCCATCCGGAGCTGGGTGTGATCACCGACGTGGCCCTGGATCCCTTCACCACCCATGGCCAGGACGGGCTGGTGGATGCATCGGGCTATGTCCTCAACGATGAGACCGTAGCGGTGTTGGTGAAACAAGCCCTGTCCCATGCCGAGGCGGGAGCCGACGTGGTGGCGCCCTCGGACATGATGGACGGACGTATCGGCGCCATCCGCGATGCCCTGGAGGATGCCGGTTATGTCCACACCCGCATCCTCTCCTATGCCGCCAAATACGCCTCCAGTTTCTACGGGCCCTTCCGGGACGCCGTGGGTTCGGCGGCCAATCTGGGCGCGGGCAACAAGTACACCTATCAGATGGATCCTGCCAACAGCGACGAGGCCCTGTGGGAAGTGGGACAAGACCTGGAGGAGGGGGCGGACATGGTGATGGTCAAGCCCGGCCTGCCTTATCTGGACGTGGTGCGCCGCGTCAAGGACCAGTACGGCGTACCCACCTTCGTCTATCAGGTGAGCGGGGAATATGCCATGCTCAAGGCGGCCGCGGCCCAGGGTTGGCTGGACGAGCGGGCCACCGTGCTGGAGGCCCTGCTGGCCATCAAACGGGCCGGCGCCGACGGCATCCTCACCTATTTCGCCCGGGAAGTGGCGCAGTGGTTGCGGGAGGAGGGCTGACGCTACCCCTGCAGTTCCCCTGATGGTACCATGGCCGCGCCCCGGGCCGGGTGGTCTCCTGTACCCGATCTCCGGGAACGTCTTTGGGAACATATCCGAACACATCCGGGACCCTCCAGGCGCAGGCGTACAAGCGGACGAGTAGACGCATGTCCAATTATCTCTATCGCATGTTCGGCAGTTCACCGGTGCGGCCGCTGCAGCAGCACATGGCCAAGGCCCTGGCCTGTGTGGCGGAGCTGGTGCCTTTCTTCGAGGCGGTGGTCGCCCGTGACCTTGAGGGCATGCGCCGCATCCAGGAGCGAATCGTCGCCCTGGAGCACGAGGCCGATGCCATCAAGAAGGAATTGCGCCTGCACCTGCCCAAAGGGATGTTCCTGCCGGTGTCCCGGCGCGACCTGTTGGATCTGCTCACCATGCAGGACAATCTCGCCAACAAGGCCAAGGACATCGCCGGGCTGGTGCTGGGCCGGCGCATGACCATCCCCGAACCTCTGGCGCCGCGTTTCCTGGAGTACGTCAAGCGCAGTGTGGATGCCTCCGCGCAGGCCAAGAAGGCCATCGACGAATTCGACGAGCTGCTGGAGACCGGTTTTCGCGGCAACGAAGTGCGCCTGGTGAAGAGGCTCATCAAGACCCTGAACAAGATCGAGAACGACACCGACGTCCTGCAAGTGGAGCTGCGCGCGGCCCTGTTCGAGATCGAAAAGGAGCTGCCACCAGTGGACGTCATGTTCCTCTATCAGGTGATCCAATGGGTGGGGGACGTGGCCGATCTGGCTCAACGGGTGGGCAGCCGGCTGCAGCTGATGCTGGCCAAGTAGCCTCTGGAGGCCGGTACGGAGCAGGCTATGGAGTGGGGCACCTTCTACATCGTCCTCGCCTGCGCCTTCGGTTTCTTCATGGCCTGGGGGATCGGCGCCAACGACGTGGCCAACGCCATGGGCACCTCCGTGGGCTCGCGCGCGCTGACCATTCGCCAGGCGGTGCTGGTGGCGGCCGTCTTCGAGTTTTCCGGGGCCTTCCTCGCCGGCGGCCAGGTGACCGAGACCATCCGCAAGGGCATCGTGAATGCGGGCCTGTTGGCAGGAACTCCGGAGCTGCTGGTGTACGGCATGCTGGCCGCACTGTTGGCGGCGGGTATCTGGCTGCTGGTGGCCTCCCATTTCGGCTGGCCCGTGTCCACCACCCATTCCATCGTCGGCGCCATCGTCGGTTTCGCAGTGGCGGGGCTGGGCATGGAGGCGGTGCACTGGGGCAAGGTGGGTTCCATCGTCATGAGCTGGGTGGTCTCGCCGCTCATGGCCGGTGCCATCGCCTACGGACTCTTTCTGAGCGTGCAGCGCTTCATCATCGACACCGATGATCCCTTCCGCAACGCCAAGCGCTACGTGCCCGTCTACATCTTTCTCACGGTGTTCGTCATTGCCCTGGTTACGCTCTTCAAGGGTCTCAAGCATGTGGGCTTGGAGCTGAGCATTTTGCAGGGTTATGTGTTGGCGGCGCTCTTCGCCCTGCTGGTCACGGGGGTGTGTGCGGTCTTCATCCGCCGTATCCAGATGGATCCCGAGGCAGATCGGGAATTTCACTATACCAGCGTGGAGAAGGTGTTTGCCGTGCTCATGATGGTCACCGCCTGTGCCATGGCCTTTGCCCACGGCTCCAACGACGTAGCCAATGCGGTGGGGCCCATCGCCGCCGTGGTGAGCATCGTGGAGCATGGGGGTCAGGTGGGGCAAAAGTCGCCCTTGCCCGTGTGGATCCTGATCCTGGGCGGTATCGGGATCGTGGCCGGTCTGCTGACCTACGGGCACAAGGTGATCGCCACCGTGGGCAGCAACATCACGGAACTGACGCCCAGCCGGGGGTTTGCCGCCACCCTGGCGGCGGCCGGCACCGTGGTGCTGGCCTCCGGCACCGGCCTGCCCATCTCCACCACCCACACCCTGGTGGGGGCGGTGCTGGGGGTGGGCATGGCGCGCGGCATCGCCGCCCTCAACATGCGCGTGGTGCGCACCATTTTCATGTCCTGGGTGGTGACCCTGCCCGCCGGCGCCCTGCTCGCCTCCCTGTTCTTCTTCGTACTCAAGGGAATCTTCTACGGCTGAGGGGGCAGTCTCGTGAGTTCTCTGTTCGACTTCGATGCCCCACCCGACCGCTACGCCGTCATGGGCAATCCCGTGGCCCACAGCAAGTCACCCATGATCCATGCCGCTTTCGCCCGGCAGACGGGACAGCGCATGGTCTACGAGGCCATCCAGGTGGACGAGGGTGGATTCCCCCAGGCGGTGGGCAATTTCCAGGCCAGCGGCGGCAAGGGGCTCAACATCACCGTGCCCTTCAAGCGCGAGGCCTGGGAGCTGGCCGATACCCGCAGCGCGCGGGCCGAGGTGGCCGGTGCGGTCAACACCTTTCTGTTCCGGGAGGACGGGCGCATCTACGGCGACAACACCGACGGCGTGGGGCTGGTGCGCGACCTGCGGGACAACCTCGGCCTGGAACTCGCCGGCCGCAGGCTGCTGATCCTGGGGGCCGGCGGCGCGGTGCGCGGGGTGTTGGCACCCTTGCTGGAGCAGCGTCCGGAGGCCGTGGTGGTCGCCAACCGCACCGTCTCGCGGGCGGAAGAACTGGTGGCCGGCTTCCGGGCGCAGGCGGCCGCCGCCAGATGCAGGCTCGAGGCCTGTGGTTTCGAGGCATTGGCGGGCCGGCATTTCGATGCGGTGATCAACGGCACTGCGGCCAGCCTGCAGGGGGCCGCGCTAGTCCTTCCGCAAGACCTGCTGGTCCCGGATGCCTGGTGCTACGACATGATGTATGCAGCCGCGCCCACGCCCTTCTTGCGCTGGGCCGCAAAGCACGGCGCGGCCCATTGCCACGACGGCCTGGGCATGCTGGTGGAGCAGGCCGCCGAGTCCTTCTGTCTGTGGCGCGGCGTGCGGCCGCAGACCGCTCCCGTCATCGCCCTGGTACGGGAGGCCCTGCTTGCCGAGGCGGGGCAGCCCCCTTGAGTTCTCCTTGATTTCGACCCGAGGTGCCATATGCAGCGCGTGCTTGCCCTGAACGTAAGGCTTTCCCTGGTTTTCGCCGCCGGCTGCCTGGGAGCGCTGGCCAACAGCCTCACGGTGTGGCTGTTCGGCCAATGGGATATCACCCAGGCCTTGGGCGTGGCCATCGCCCCCGCCTTGACGCCCGCCTGGCTCTATCCGCGCATCGTCTGGGGCGGGATCTGGGGGGCCTTGTTCCTGTCGCCATTGCCGCGCCTGCGCTGGTGGCTGCGCGGACTCGTGTTCAGTCTGGGGCCCACGCTGGTGCAGCTCTTCATCGTTTTCCCCGTCAAGGCCGATAAGGGCGTGGGGGGGCTGGCGCTGGGCACCCTGACGCCTCTGTTCGTGTTGCTCTTCAATGCGGTCTGGGGGGTGGTGGCGGCCTGGTGGCTGGAACGCTGTCGCATCACCAGCAGCCCATCCCCGGTCAACGTGTGAGGTCAGCCGGAAACGTCCACCAGTGGAACTGCCACTCTTGCTCTTGGCCTTTGCCGCCCTGGGCTACGCCGGGGCCGTGCTACACGTATACCGCAACCAGGAGCGCTTGCTCTATCTACCGCGGCGCGAACTCGCCGCTACGCCCGCCGCACTCGGGCTGGACTACGAAGAGGAGCATTTCACCGCCGCTGACGGGGTGCGCCTGCACGGATGGTTCGTGCCGTGCGCAGGCGCCCGCCACGTGCTGTGTTTCTTCCATGGCAACCGCGGCAACATCGGCGACCGCCTGGAGACCATCGAGATGTTCCATGGCATGGGCTTCTCGCTGTTTCTGTTCGATTACCGCGGCTATGGGCGGAGCGAGGGTTTTCCGGGAGAGGAAGGAACCTATCGGGACGGGGAGGCCGCCTGGCAGCGACTCCGGGCACGAGGTTTTGCAGCCGATCACATCGTGCTGCTCGGCCGCTCTCTAGGAGCGGCCATCGCGGCCGCGGTGGCCGCCCGCCACGCGCCCGCCGCCCTGGTGCTGGAGTCCACCTTCACCTCCTTGCCCGAGGCGGCCGCCGTGCGCTATCCCTACTTGCCGGTGCACTTCCTGGTACGCCATCGTTATCCGGTGATCGAGTTCGTGCGCCGCATTCGCTGTCCCCTGCTGATCGTGCACAGCCGCGAAGACGAGGTGATCCCTTTCTCCCACGCCGAACGCCTCTATGCCGCCGCCCATCCGCCCAAGGAGTTCCTGGAGATCCAGGGCCGGCACTACCAGGGCTATCTCACTTCCGGTTCTCTCTATACGGAGGGCCTGCAGAGATTTTTCCAGCGCCATCTGGTAGGCCCCTCAGGAAGGACGCCGGAAGCGGCTGAAAGCGCCTAGAACCTGTCTCACGAAATTCCCCACGGCCGCGACTTGCGCGGGATTTCGAGATAGGTTCTAAAGGAATCTGCACCGGCTTCCGATGTTCTCTCCATCACCGCCCGCAACAGCGGGTCTTGGAGGTGGAGGGTTTGTCATGCACGTCGAGAGTTTCATGAGCGGGATGCCCGGGCGGTCCGGCTTCGAGGGAAATGGTTTCCTGCTGCGTTTTGCCCAGGCGGGTTTTCAAGGGTTTCGAGGGCTGGCTTACCAGGGGCCCACGGTACGCATGCCCGAGATCGTCGCTCCGGCCCCGGGGGTCGCAGCCTCCTTGTGGTCCGCCCCGGATGCGGCCGCTCGGGTGACCGGTCACGAGGTCATGCGGTCGCTAGCCGCCTTCCTGCCCGCGGCCGGTCCGGCCGGATCCACTGCCGGTGCCGGGGGCGGCGCCGTCGCGGCGCTGCTCGCCACCATGGAGCCGCCTGCTGCAAATGCTTCCCCGGGGCCGCAGGCCGCGGCGCAGCAGGTGCTGGATCGCGTGGGACAGGCCTTGCAGGAGGCCCGCCGCCAGGGGGCCGACGACGCTGCGCTGCGCGACTTGCTGGCCCAGGCCCGCTCCGGGGTGGAACAGGGTGTGGCCGACGCGCGCGCGGTGCTGAGCGGCATGGGCGTGGGCGAGGGCCCGCTCATGACCCAGGTGGACGAGACCGAGGATGCCTTGCAAGAAGGGCTGGCGGCCTTGGAGGCCCAGCTCGCGCCGCCGGCGCCCGCCGCCAGCTACACCAGCTACAGCGGCGCGTGGAGCATGGAGGCCAGCCGTTCCCAGCGCCTGTCCCTGCAGGTCACCACCCGCGACGGCGACACGGTGACGCTCTTGCTGTCCAGCAGCCGCGGCCTGAGCCAGAACGCCTCGCTGCTCGTGACGGCCGATGGTGCCACCTTTTCCGTGGAACGTAGTGTCTACACCAGCAGCCGTTTCAGCCTCAGCGTCGAGGGGGAGCTGGACGCACAGGAAGTCGAGGCTATCCAATCCCTGATGAAGCGGGTGGACAAGCTGGCGGAGCGCTTCTTCGAGCACGGCATGCAGGCAGCCTTCGCCAAGGCCATGGCGATGGAGTTGGACGGCGAGACGCTGGTTTCTTTCAGCCTGGACATGCAAATGGAGATCAGCCGGCAGGCGAGCCTGCAGTATCAGCAGGTGGCGGCCCTGGAACCGGCAGCCACGGTGGCGGCGGGCGCATCGGGTGCTGCCAGCGCCGTTCCTGCAACCCAGGCGGATGGAACCCGTGTCGAGCCGGCATCCGGACTTTCGTCTGGAATTTCGCCTGGGCTTTCATCTGGGCTTTCACTGGCCGAGGCCGTGGATCGCCTCTCCGGGCTGATCCAGGACATGAAGGCGGCCATGGAACTGCCGGAGATGGCACACGGCTTCTCTCACCCCGGGGAGGTTTTCCGCCAGCTCTTCGGTGCCGCGACGGCGCTCTCTCCGGACTCGAATCCGGAGCCGGATGCACAAGCGCAAGACGATGGCGGGACGCAGAGCACCGCTTTGGATGCGACCCTTTCCGCTTCCCGCACGTTGGTCGAAGAAATCAGTGCCGCCTTGAGTCTGCGCGCCGCGCAGGCGGCCGGTGAAGAGCCGGATCCGGCGCATGACAGCGGGGACGAGCATGAATCCGAGCCCGACGCAGGCGAAGGGCGGGAGGATGACGAAGACTGAGTCCTGATGCGGGCTGGCAAACCGGCGTGGCGGGCCGGCGTCGTTCGGGACCCGCCGCCGGTCAGGCTGGAGGCGCCGGCCTTCCTTCCCCGTCCGCCTGGTGGGCGTTCTTGAGCGCCACGTAGTGGCGGGCGGAGTATTCCAGGTATTCCAGCTCCTCGTCCGTCAGGGGCCGCGCCTGCCTGGCCGGACTGCCCAGATAGAGATATCCCCCTTCCAGCTCCTTGCCTGGCGGTACCAGGGCCCCGGCCCCGATCATGGCCCTGCTGCGTACCACCGCCCCGTCGAGCACGGTGGCGCCCATGCCCACCAGCACCCGGTCCTCGATGGTGCAGGCATGGAGGATGGCGCCATGACCCACCGTCACTTCGTCCCCGATGTGGAGGGCGAAGCCGCCGGGGGTGAAGGCATTGTCCTGGGTGACGTGCAGCACGCTGCCGTCCTGGATGTTGGTGCGCGCGCCGATGATGATGCGGTGCACGTCACCCCGGGCCACGGTCATGGGCCACAAGGAACTGTCCTCGCCGATGGTCACGTCGCCGATGACCAGCGCCGCTTCGTCCACGTAGGCACTGGCGGCGATGCGCGGAGTGATGCCGTTGAAGCTGCGTATCGTCATGGCGGATGCCTCCTTTTCGAGTAATTGAAATACACGCCAGCCTTCAACGCAGGGTCACCAGTTCTTCGGCGGCCGTGGGATGGATGGCGACGGTGCGGTCGAAATCGGCCTTGCAGGCCCCCATGCCCATGGCCACGGCGAAACCCTGCAACATCTCGTCGGCGCCGGGGCCAACCACATGACAGCCGATCACCCGTTCTTCCGGGCCCAGGGTTACCAGTTTCACCGCGCTGGGCAGCTTGCGCTGGGCGAGGGCGTATTGCAGGGAAGTGAAACGGCTCTGGTACACGCGGACGGCATGGCCATGCCGCGCCCTGGCTGTTTCCTCACTGGTACCCACGCTGCCCGCCGGGGGGTGACTGAAGATCACCGTGGGAATGAGCCCGTAATCCAGGTGGCTGTCCGGTTGGCCGCCGAAGAGGCGGTCGGCGAGGCGCCTGCCGGCGGCGATGGCCACCGGGGTGAGGGCGGCTCGTCCCGTGACATCGCCCACGGCATAGATGCCGGGGACGCTGGTGTTCTGGTAGTGGTCGGTGACGATCCAGCCGGGACCGTCGCAGTGCACTCCCGCGTGCTCCAGCCCCAGGTCGCGGGTGTTGGGTGCGCGCCCCACGGCCCAGAGCAGACAGTCGTAGCCTTCCAGGACATGGCCCTTGCTGGTGTGCAGGCTCAGGCGACCGTCGTGGTCGCGGTGGACGGCGGTCACCAGGATGCTGGACAGCACGTCGATGCCTTGCAGCTGCAGGGCGTCCATGAAGGTTTCCCGGATCAGGGAGTCGAAGGCGTTGAGGAACCATTCCTTGCGGATCAGCAAAGTGACCTCACTGCCCAGGGCGCGCAACACGCAGGACAACTCGGTGGCGATGTACCCGGAACCGGCCACGGCCACCCGCCGCGGCTGGGCGGACAGGCCGAAGAAACCATCGGAGGTGATGCCATGGCCCGCGCCCGGCAGCTCCGGCACCACCGGCTGCCCGCCCGTGGCGATGACGATGTGCGGTGCGCGGAAATCGCGCCCGTCCACGCGCACCGTATGCGCGTCCTGAAAGCGGGCGCGTCCCCGGATGAGCTGGATGCGATGATCCTCCAGACTGGTGCGGTAGATCTCCTCCAGATGTCGCAGGTAGTCATCGCGGGCCACTTTGAGGCCGGCCCAATCCAGGCCCTCCAGGCTGGCAGTGAAGCCGTAGTCGAGTGCCAGGTGCATGGCGCCGGCGATCTCCGCCGCATACCACAGGATCTTCTTGGGTACGCAGCCCCGGTGGACGCAGGTGCCGCCCAGCCGGCTGGCCTCGACGACGGCGCAGCGGGCCCCGTGCTCGGCGGCCCGCCGGGCGGTGGCCAGGCCGCCGCTGCCGCCGCCGATGACCAGGAGATCGAAGTCGTATGACATGGTGAATGGGTCCGAAATCGCGGGAGTATGGAGCTTCCTTTCTTACCACAGCCCGATGTTGCAGCACAAAGTCCGCCGTTCTGTCCGCAGGAGCGGAGTGGATGTTGGAGAGGATGCCAGATCCGGATCAGGATGCCGGGAGGGTCCTGCTGGGATAGCCGGTTTTGCGGGGTTTCAGCCTCGGTTTCCAGTCCGATTGTTTACGGTTGCGTCATGATCCCTGCCCCGGATTGGAACGCTCTCGCTCTCTGATCATCGCTTCCAGGGCGGCCTTTGCCAGAAAACCCGAACGTGATTCTCCCGAAGCCAGCGCAGCCTCGTCGATCATTGCCAGTACGCGCTCGGGCAGGGTGATATTGACCCGTTTGGTCTTGCCGCTGAGTCGTGCCAGATCCACGTCCACGACGGACCACACCCCCCCTTCATAATCCGGATCGTCCTTGTGTTCCTCGATGGTGCTTGGCCCGGGAATGCGCTCTCCATCCAGCAGCAGGCCTTCCAGATGACATTCGATGGCTTCACGGGCATTCTCGATGGCTTCATCGAGGGTGCTACCGGCCGAATAACAGCCGGGTAAATCAGGGACGATCACGCCGTAGTCGGTATCGTCTTCCTTGTGAATGACGATGGGATATCTCATTTGCCTTTCCTCCACTTCCATCCTGCCTGTCGATAAATACTTCGCAATGTCGGTAGCGGCAGATCACTTTTCGGGTGCGGTACCGTCACTTTTCCCGGTTTCTCGGGATGCTTGAACTGGTAGTGGCTGCCGCGCACGTGATGCAGCACCCAACCATCTTTACTTGAGCATTTTGATGATGTCCGCACTCTTCATGGTGTGTATGATGCACACCATGAAGGCCGCTGATCAAGTAGGTCTATAACCCCGATGTTCGAGTGAGCCGCTGGCGGCCGTCCAGCAACTCTCTGGCAGCGTTTCGGGGAGAGTTTGGCGTGGTACCGTCCGCCGCCGGCTGCGGCCCTCAGCGATACAGGTGGTCGCGGCGCAAGGGCAGGGGCGGATCCTGGTAGCGGTGTCCGGCCAGGACTTGATAGACGCCCAGTTCCCCGCGCTCGAAATAATAGGCCGCGCCGGCCATGTACAAGTACCACACGCGATAGGTGGGCTCTCCCACCAGCCGGACGGCCTCTTGCCGGTGGTCTTGCAGGGCCGCCAGCCAGCGGCGCAGGGTGAGGGCGTAATGGCGGCGCAAGCCCTCCACGTCCAGAATCTCGAAACCGGCCGCCTCCATGGCGCTGCATACCGCGCTGATGTTGGTGAGTTCGCCGTCGGGAAAGACGTAGCGGTTGACGAAATCGGCGATGGGCGTGCGCCGGTAGCCGGTGTCGTTGGTGATGCCGTGATTGAGGAACAGGCCGCCCGGTTTGAGGACCCGGCGCACGGTCCCGAAATAGACCGGAAACTGGTCGATACCCACGTGCTCGAACATGCCCACGCTGGCCACGCGGTCGTAGCGGGCGTCGTAGGGCAGTTCCCGGTAGTCGCGCAGCTCGATGGTGACCCGGTCGGTCAGGCCCAGTTCGTGTACCCGGCGGGTGGCCAGGTCGTATTGTTGCTGGCTCAAGGTAATGCCGTGGGCCTGTACGCCATAGTGCTGGGCCGCCCAGATGACCAGGGCGCCCCAGCCGCAGCCGATGTCCAGGAAGGACTGGCCCGGTGCCAGACACAGCTTGCGGCAGATGTAGTCCAGCTTGTCGGCCTGGGCCTCGGCCAGGCTCTGCTCCCGGTCGCGAAAATAGGCGCAGGAGTAGACCATGCGCGGATCCAGCCACAGGCGGTAGAAATCGTTGCTCACGTCGTAGTGGCGGGCGATGCTGGCCGCGGAATTGCGCTGGTGATGGCGGCGGGCACGCAGCGGCGCCAGGCTGCGGCCGGCGTCGTTGGGGGGCAGGCGCAGGGCGCGGGTGAGGATGCGCAGCCGCTCCAGCCAGGTGGGAGCGTGGCGCTGCAGATGGGCCACCAGGTGGAACAGGGCCTCGATGTCCCCCTCCACGTCCACCTCACCCGCCAGGTAGGCCTCTCCCAGGCGCACGATGTCCTGCTGCAGTAGCAGTTGGCGCAATGGCGCGGGATGGCGGAATACCACCGTGCAGCGCGGGTTCTGATTCCCGGGCACAACGCATTCACCGTTCCACAGGCACACGGCCACCGGCCCGCGGTAGTCGCCCAGCACCACCTCGATGATCTTGCGGGCATGTTCCAGGTGTTGCGCATCCAGGTGATTTCGATGCGCGTCAGGGGCCGGGCCTTTGGATCCGGATTGTGGTTTTACGACCTTCTGCTCCATCTTCCCGCTGTCCTCGATTATGGTTTCTGTTTCTCGAATTCCAAGCGTTCCTGTAGGATCTGGACGTGATTGTCTTCGTGGGCGGCCAGTTGGCGGCAGATGGCGGCTACCTGGGGATCGTCCATTTGGCCGAGTTCGCGATAGAGTCTGCGGGTGAAGCGCTCGATGTCGAGGGCCGCTTCCAGGATGGTGCCAGCCATGACGGGTCCGGTGACGAAGAAGTGGTCCTGGACGGTGCGCAGGCGCTGGAGGCAAGCGTCGAATCCAGGGGCTGGCGGCTGCGCCTGGCCCTCCTCCGCATCGGGGGATGTCGCCACCGATCGCAGGATGTCCTGGAATTCCCGCGCATGGCGGTGTTCCTCCGCCGCCAGTTCCTCGAGCAGTTGCGCGATGCCGCGATCGTAGGGCTTGAACCGGCGCGCCCATTCCTCGTAGAGCGCGGCACAACGCCGTTCCATTTCGATGGCCATGGCGACGATCTGCGCGGCCCGCTGTGGTGATGGTGGAGACACGTTCATGGGCGTCCCTCCCTCGTCTGCCGGCGATGTGGGAACCGGAAGGGTGATGCTGGCACGTATCCCGCCCCGAGTTCGGGGATCCTCGCGCATCCAAATGATGCGCGTTATGCCGCAGCGTTTCCGGTTCGTCCTGCCGGTCACTGTACCCGTTTCCGGAACGAAAGGCCAAAAAGGCCACCCTGAAACCGAGTGATCCACTCGGAATAGGATCACGAGTCTTTTTGAACCTGTCTCGAAATTCCATGCGAGTGGCGTTGTGCAAGCGTTGCTCGCAACTCCTTGGGACGACGGCGATTTTCACTTGGG
>WFNO01000007.1 GCA_015488555.1 Gammaproteobacteria bacterium | reverse complement strand
GCGGTGCGGCTGGCCAGCTCCGCCACCGCGGCCAGCACCTGGACGCGCAGCTCCCGGGGCTGGGCCATCGGTTCCGCCTCGGGCAGGGTGAAGCGCCACAACAGCACGCCGTGCAACAGCAAGGCCGTAAACAGGGCAACAACCATATGGCGCGACGATAACTCCCCTGCAACGGCCATGTCTCAATCCCTTCCGCCATCGTTCGAACCGCCGGTGGGCAGGGTGGCCAGGACGATGTCACTGCCACCGGCGACCCGGATCTCGTCCATCAGGCGCAACAATTGTTGTACCTCACTGCGCGCGTCACTGCGCAGGACCACGGCCGCCTGGGGCTGCGCCTCGATCAGAGCGGCCAGCCTTTCACGCAAGCCCTCCCAGGGCACCTCCACTCCGTTGACCGCCACGCGCCCAGCTTTGTCCAACGCGACGACGATGCCCTCTGGCACCTGAGCGTCGGCGGTCTCGGATTCCGGCAGCTCCAGTTCGATGGCTGCGGGGATCAGAAAGGTGCTGGTGAGCATGAAGAACACCAGCAACAGAAAGACGATGTCGATGAGCGGTGCCAGATCCAGATGGGCGCGAATACGCGAACGTCCTTCAAATTCCATGCGTCTCGTTCTCCAGGCGGGCATCGTCGTGGTCCGAGACGTGTTCCGGTCCCTTGCCGAAGAACACCAGCACGCGGATACTGGCATCCTTCATGGCCCCGCGGGCACGATCCACCTCTCCTTCCAAGTAATAGAAAGCGGCCATGGCCGGAATGGCCACGGTGAGGCCGAAGGCGGTGGTGAGCAGGGCCTCCCAGATGCCGCCGGACAAGAGGGCGGGATCCACCCTGCTGCCGGCCTCCTGCAGGCGCATGAAGGCGGTGATCATGCCGGTGACGGTACCCAGCAGGCCCAGCAGAGGACTCAGGTGGGCAATGGCGGACAGGCCCCGCAGCCAGGACTCCAGGGCGCGGATCTGTGCCGATCCCACGCGGCTCACCTCGGCCTCCACGTCGCGCACGGCCATGGCAGGATCGGCACCGCAACGCAGGGCGGCCTCCATGACCCTGGCCACGGGACTGCGCTCGCGGGACAGACACGCCATGGCCGCCGCCTGATCCCCCTTCGTCAAGGCGGCCATCACCTCCTCGACGAAGTCCACGCGCCGCAGGCCGCAGCGCAGGAATTGATAGAGCTTGGCGAGTATGATGGCCAGCGCCAAGACGGAAAAGGCCAGCAATACGTACATCACCGGACCGCCCTGGCGGAACAACTCCAGGCCGCCGGACCACCAGGCCTGTGCCGTCAAGCCTTCCATCACGCGCTCATTTCCCCGCGATACATCATCCTGACTCCAGTCTTCTTTTTCCCCTCTCGCGCATTTTTCGCATTTTTACCTCCCTGTAAACCTTCAACTTCCCGCAGGGCCAAAAAAACGGCAGGGTGCATCCTGCAGGACGACACCCTGCCCAAGCCCACGTCTCACAGTTTCATCTCCACACCCGCATAGACGAATCGCGGCAGTCCGGGGCGGGGCCCGTGCGGCTGGCGGGAGGCCAGATACTCTTCGTCGAAGAGGTTCTGCACCCCGGCAAAGACCTTGACCGCCTCTCGCGGGCGATAGAAGACGTTGAGATCGGTAACGAAGAAGCTGTCGGTCTTACCGAAGCGGGCATCAGGATCACCATTACCATTCACCTGGTCTTCCACGTTGTTGGCGCTGGTGAAGGTTTCACTCACATAGTAACCCGTGAGAAAACCGCCCCAATTGGCGGACTCGATACCCGTACCGATGCTGAACTGCAACTCCGGCACGTAGGGCAGTTCGTTGCCCTTCTTGCCGAAGCTGAAGATGGATTCGGGATCGGTGGAACGGGCATCGTTGAGCTGCTCGGCCTTGGTATAGGTGAGGCTCAGGGACCAGGGATTGCGCAGGCGCCATTGGCGATGCAGTCCGGCATCGTACTGAGCCGCCAATTCCAAACCATAGGCCCTGGCCTCGCCGAAGTTTTCATCGTCACCCGCACCGGCACCACCGATGTTGTCCACCACGATGAGATCCTGGAAATCGGTGTAGAAAAGCACACCTTCTGCTGCCAAGGCCCGCGGGCGGTCGGTATAGCGCGCTCCGATCTCATAGGCCGTGCTGGTTTCCTCTTTGAGATTCTTGGTGACGGCCCCTTTGGGACTCGGTGGTGAAAAACCACGGTGGACCCCGCCAAAACCACTCCAGTTGTCATTGAAGCGATAGACCGCGCCAATACCACCGGCCGTCATAGTCAGCTCGTTGTCGCCGACCTTGCTTCCTTTGGGCTCCTCATAGAGCTGATCCAATTGCTCGTAACGCACGCCAGGCGTCAAGGTCCAGCGTCCCATCTCGATGGTGTCCTGCACGTAGACCGCCAGCGCCTCGGTGCGCTGCAGGCGATCACCGGCATCGCCCGGCGTACCCGGCTTCATGTCCGTGATGGTACCGTTGGCCGCTTGGATGTAGTCGTCGTCCCACTGGAAGCGGCGCACCTGGTCGCGGTGCAGGCGCACGCCCAGATTGAGCTCGTGTTCCACGCGACCGGTGGCGAAGCGGTAGTAGAGCACCGATTCGACACCGCGGGACTCGTATTCACGGTTGTTGGCACGCACCCGCAGGGTACAGGGCAGCTCGCCCTCGAGGCAGGCTAGCCCCTCACCGCCTCCAGCGCCGGCCAGGGCCGCCGACAGCCCCATCTTGGAGGCCGAGGGTAGATTGCGCAGGTCCTTGAGCTTGTACCAGTTGCGTTTGAAATAGGTGGTATAGAGCGTAGTGATGATGTCGAGATCGTCGGTGGGACTCAGGGCATAGCGCAAATAACCATTCTCCTGCTCCGTATCCATATTGTCGAAGCGCGAGGCGCTGTAACGGCGCAGGGGATCCTGCTCGAAATCGGTTTCGCTCAGGCCGAGATAGCCCTCATTGGCATTGAGGGCGTTGCGCGCGTATTTGAACTCGAGGCGCTGGTACACGTCCGTGGCAGGCTCCCAGGAAAATTTGACCATGCGGTCTTTCTTGTAGAAGCCGGTGGCCTCACCAGCCCGGAAATCACCCGTCTCGTCGATACGCTTGAAACCTTCGTTCTGGCGGAAATAACCTTCCACCAGGATCCCCCATTGACCAAGCTCGGTGTCGAAGGTGTTGCCTGCATAGGCATGCGTGCGCAGTTCCTCGAAATCACCCACCAGAGACTTGACGTAGACGGTTTCCTGCGTGGGAATCGGCGTGGACAGATAATTGATCACGCCACCCGTGATATGGGGACCATACTTGATCTGGCTCGACCCCATGAGCACTTCCAGACCGCTCATGCGCCCCGTGGTGGGTGCATAATAGGCCGCCGGCGCCGAATAGGGAGCTGGCGCCATGAGTACACCATCTTCCATGAGCGTGACCTTGGCGCTGCGCGTCGTGTCCACCCCGCGCAGGCTGATGCTGGGAAACAGGCCAAAGAACTCTTCCCGCACGTAGACGCCTGGAACCTTGCGCAACACCCGGTTCACGTCGTCGTAACTCTGCTGGCGAATCTCTTCTTTGCCGATCATGCGAGCGGCACCCGGCATGGTCTCCACATTGGCGGGATTACCGATGACCATGATCTTGTCCAACACTTGGGCCGCACCGGCGTTTCCGGCCTTCTCCTCCGCGGTCTCTTCAGCCAGGGTGGACAGGCTCACGAGCCCCAGGGCACCGGCAGCGACGGCCCGGGCAATGGCCTTGCGAATTTCGTTCTGTGTTCTTTTCACTGCTCTCCTCCAAAAAATTCTCCATCCACGTCCCGCATACCGATAGCAGCGGGGCCTCTGGCTGGCTGGATCCCGAACCCGCTTCCTGAACCGCCGCTGATCTCGCCGCGGTCGGAGGCGCGCTCGGGCACGCGCTGGCTGGGGCATATTATGGCGAGATTGAATGAGATTGTAAATAGGAATCAATCTCATTATCATGGTAGGAAATTCGCCCTACCGTCATCATGGACTGTAGTTCAGAGATGACCACCGAAGACAAACAGCGCCAAGAAGGGGCCGGCAGTACTGCCGAGGCGCCTCCCTGCCACTGCTACACGAGCGCCGAACTCTTCCGGGGCAGCCGTGAGATCCTCATCGTTCACGGGGATCATACCTATCGCCTGCGTATCACCCGGCAGGACAAATTGATCCTCACCAAGTAGGCGCAGAGCATGCCGGGCAAACTCAGGGGAATCAGGTGCGGCGCCGCCGGGGATCCTGGCGGTAGAAGCGGGCCAATTGTTCATAGACTTCCGGAAAGGCCGCGTACAGCCGTCCCGGATCCGTGAAAAAGGCCTCACTGGCCACGGCGAAGAATTCGGCGGGATCCCGCGCCCCATAGTCGTCCAGCACCGGACGGGCATGCCGTCCCTGCACGAAGGACGGTACGGGGGATGGCGCAACGGCGGGGATCTCTCCTGCCTGCAGGCAGCGAAAGGCCCGTTCCATGACCTGTGCCCATCGCGCCACGGACATGTCCCGGTGCAGAGGCGGCAGGCCGTTGGCGCCACCTTCGAGCATGTCCAGCTTGTGCGCGAATTCGTGCACCACCACGTTGTAGCCGGGTTCCGGATGTTCCAGGTCCTGTTGCAGCTCCGCCCAGGAGAGAATCACTGGTCCCTGCGGCCAGGTCTCGCCCTCCCGCAGCTCCGCCACCGTGGAGACGACGCCCGTTTCGTCCTGTTCCTCGTGTTCCACGGCGAAGGTCCCGGGATAGAGCACCACTTCCACCCAACCCCGATAATAGTCCAGGCCCAGATTGAGGATGGGCAGGCAGGCCTGGGCCGCCACGCAGAGCGCCATCGTTTCGGTCACTTCCAGGCCCTGGACGCCGGTGATGGTCTTGGCTTGCAGGAATTCGAAACTCAGCGCGCGCAGCCGTACCCGCTCGCCGGCCGTCAGGCCGCGCAGCAGATCCAGGCGGTGGCTGACCTGCAACCACAGGCGAAAGTCGGGCCCCCGCTGGCGACAGCGCCGGTATTGCTGCAGGCGCCGCCAACGCCGCCAGCGGTTCATCTTCGGCTGCGCCTTACCACTCGTCATTCGGTGGTTCGCACCACTGACCAATAAAAAGGCCGGGTAGACGATCCACCCGGCCCTTGTCCTGTATCGCTCGCCGCTGCGGCTGGCGCCGGAGCGAAATCAGAGCTTGTCTGCCTCCTGGGCGAGGAACTTGGCCACTCCTTCCGGCGTGGGTTCCATGGCCGGCGCGCCCTCCTGCCAGCCTGCGGGACAGACTTCGCCGTGCTCCTCCGTGTACTGCAGAGCCTCCACCATGCGCAACATCTCGTCGATGTTGCGCCCCAGGGGCAGGTCGTTGACCACCTGGTGGCGTACCACACCTTCCCGGTCGATGAGAAAGGAACCGCGCAGGGCCACGCCGTCCTCCAGCAATACGTCGTAGTCACGGGCGATCTGCTTGGTGAGGTCGGCCACCAGAGGATAGCGCACGTTGCCGATCCCGCCCTGGTCCACGGGGGTATTCTTCCAGGCCAGGTGGGTGAAATGGGAATCCACCGAACAGCCGATCACCTGCACGTTGCGCTTCTCGAACTCCGGAATCCGGTGATCGAAGGCCAGCAATTCGGTGGGGCAGACGAAAGTGAAATCGAGCGGGTAGAAGAACAGCACCACGTACTTGCCGCGATAGTCCGAAAGGCTGAATTTCTCGTTGAAGCTGTTGTCGGGCATCACGGCCGTGGCGGTGAAATCAGGGGCCTGCTTGGCAACCAGTACACTCATGACGCACTCCTCATGTCTTTTTGACGATGGTGAAGGAAAAACAATCCCGCCGGTCACCGGCGGGATCGTATGACCACCACCGCTGGCCGGGGGCGGTCGTTCGACTGGCCCTTAACTTACCCTTTGCCACCCTATATTTCAATTGGATCGAAAACAGGGTTATTCGGAAATGGAGGCTGGAGACCCGCGCGCGCGAATGGCCTGGACGAAATTGCACGGCCGGTAGCGGCTGTCCAGTTGCGGTTCCAGGATCCGCTCCCATGCCAGGCGGCAGGCAGTGGGTGAACCGGGCAGACAACACACCAGGGTGTGATTGGCCAGACCCGCCAGCGCCCGGGACTGCAAAGTGGCGACGCCCACTTCTTCATAGGACAGACTGCGAAACAATTCGCCGAAGCCCTCGATTTGCTTGTCCAGCAGGGGAAGCACGGCCTCGGGAGTGATGTCGCGGTCAGCCAATCCGGTCCCGCCCGTAATCAAGATCACTTCGATCAGGGGATCGGCGATCCAGGCAGCCACCAGCGCCCGCAGCCGGTAGCGATCGTCTCTCACCAGTTCCCGTACCAGCAAGCGATGCCCGGCGGCTTGCAAGTGCTCTGCCAGCAATGCCCCGGAACGATCCGTATCCAGGCTGCGCGTGTCGGAGACGGTGAGCACCGCCATCCCCAGGGCGTCGGTGAGAGAAGATTCCAGGCGCTTCTCAGACACGACCTGTGATTTCCAGCCGCGCCGTTGCGCACGCATGATGGGGAGCCTCATGCACTGATATCGAAATAACCGAAAAATCAATGCATAATAATCGACTTTTTCTAATATGGTGTATCATCCTATGCTGAAGATCAACATGAGCGGAAAGTAACCGGCGCCCGCCCGCTGCGCTAGATTCGGTTTTTATTGTATCCCAGGATATATCCCTGGAGTGTTCAGCGTAGAGGTCACCCCCACAGGGTTTCTCCTGCGAGCGTGCTCCAGGAATCATTCGCAGGCCTGGGTATGAGATACGAGAATCATGACTGGCACGCAACACAGCGAGCAACATCTGATCAAGTTTCTGTTGGCGTCAGCCTTCTTTTTCTTCGTCGGTACGGTACACGGGGTCTTGCAAGTACAGCCACCCATTCGGGCCTGGCTGGATTCCATTGGCAGCCCCTACTGGGGCCCCGGTCATATGATCGATCCCCTGGCCCACGCCCATGTCAATGTAGTAGGTGGAGTGGTCATCCTGTGCATGGCCGTGACCTATTATCTCTTGCCCCGTATCTCCGGCCAAGCCCTTTATTCCCACCGCCTGGTCCAGCACACCTTTTGGTGGACAGCCATTGGAATCACGGCCTTCTACACTACCTTGATGGTCTTTGGCTTCATCGAGGGAAGGCTGTTTCTGGCCGAGGATCATGCCGCCATGGAGGCGGTGCACCGGATCTATACCCCTTTCATCGTGGCGGCAGCCACCGTGATGGGTATCGGTTTCTGGATCTTCTTCGCCAACGTCTTCCTGACCACGCGGCGGATCTTCGCGCGACGTTGAAACACTGCGGCTGGGCCTGCGCTGGGAATCGGAGGAAAGTGCGATGAACGAAGACTACTGGTTGATCACACTGGTGCTGCTCACCTTCACCATCGCCCTGCATATCTCGGTGTCGGCGATGGACTGAGGGCATCCCCCTCTCAGCTGCCTGTTAGAAGGTCTCTTCCCAGCTCATGTAGCGCTCCAGATGTTCGATGCGGTTCTGCTGGGCGGCGAGGATCTCCTTGACCACGTCGCCCATGGTGATCACCGCCACGACCCGCTCGTGCTCCATCACCGGCAGGTGGCGGATGTGATGCCGCGTCATGGTGGCCAGACAGGTGTTCACGTCTTCTTCGGGCGTGGTGTAGAAGACCTGGCGGGTCATGATATCCCCCACAGTGGTAGTATCGGGATCACGCCTCTCCGCGATCACCCCGCGGGCGCAGTCACGCTCGGAGACAATGCCTGCCAGCTTCCCCTCCGGGTGGTCGTCCTGTAACACCACCAGGGCACCGATTCCCTTCTCCGCCATCAAGGCCACGGCGGCACGCACCGGTGTCTGCGGTTCCACGTACCAGACGACCCCCCGCTTGTCCGCCAGTAATTTGTCTACCGTAACCATGGCTCCTCCCGAACATTGGGTTCCCGGAATCCTGTAAATAAAGCTTGCAAACCCAATGCCAGAAAGGAACTACCTTGTGGCTACAGGTTGTTGCCAGCGTTCCACGCGATGGGCGTCGAGGTTGGCCACGAAGACCGTACCGTCGGCCGCCACCGCCACGGCCATGGCCGTATGGCTGGCCCCGCTGGGGGCGCTGCCGAAGGCGGTGAGAAACTCGCCCTGGGAAGTGAATTTCTGGACCCGATCGTTGTAGAAGTCGGCGACGAAGACCTCGCCTCCAGGGCCGAGGGCGATGGAGGTGACGGTAGCGAACCAACCCCGGAAGGAACCGTGGATGTTGAGGGCGAAGGGCCCGCCCCATTTGCGCAGCAGGCGGCCATCGGCGGCGAATACCTGCACCCGATCGTTGTAGCCGTCGGCCACGTACAGGCTCCCGTCACCCGCCACGGCCACGTCCGTGGGATAGCTGAAATAGCCCGCGCGCCATCCCGGCCGTCTGGTCTCACCCCACTGGCGCACGAAACGGCCGTCCGGGCGCAATCGTTGCACGCGCTGGTTGTAGAAGTCCGCCACGAAAAGATCGCCGTTTCCGGCCACGGCCACGCCACCTGGGGCATCGAACTGACCGGGCCCCGAGCCGCTCTCCCCCACACTGCGCCGGAATTCGCCGGCCAGGGAATAGACCTGGATGCGATCGTTCCAGTAATCGGCCACGTAGAGTTCGCCACCGGCGATGGTCAGGTTCATGGGCCGTCCCAACTGTCCGGGACCCTCGCCGGGCGTACCGAACTGGCGCAGGAAACGGCCCTCGAAATCGAACACCTGGATGCGGGCGTTGCGAGCGTCCGAGACGAACACCTCGCCGGCATGTACCGCGATCCCGGTGGGCTCGTTGAAGCGGCCGGGCGTCTCTCCCAAGCCCCCCCAGCTCAACACCAGCCGATAGGGAGGCTCTTTTTCCATCGGGAACCAGGCGCAGGCCGCCAGCGGCAGCACGACCGCAAGGAGCAACAGTGCCCTGGTCACCCGCATCCCGGCCCCGGTGGCTGCGCCGCGACCCGCCCGGTTCATGGAGATTCGAGCAGCCTGCGTTTCACGCCGCGCAAGGTGAAACCGGAGTCGGCCACGATCTGCTGCAACCGCTCCTCGCTCAATTCCACGCCCTCCGCGGTACGCACGATCACCAAGCCGCGTTCCAAATCGAATTCGATTCCGGTCACCCCCGGCGTCTTCTTGAATTTCTTCTCGATGCCATAGGAACAGAAAGGACAGGCCAGACCGTCCACGCGCAATTCGTATTGCACGCCTCCGGCCCAGGCCTCGGTGCTCCACCACAGCAGTACCGGCATCAGGCAACTGCACCACAGCATCGACTTCTTTTCCCATATCGCCACGGTGAACACCTCCAAAACCATGTTGCTCACATATGCCATTCCAGTTCCAGGCGCGCCCGATAGTCACTGGCATTCTGGTTGCCATCGAGGTCGCTCCATACCGGAAACTGCACGCCCGTCTTGAGCGCAAAATTGCGCAGGGTCCACATCAAACCGGGTGAGAGAAACCACTCGCTGCCACCGCTGTCGGGCAGGGTAGCGCCGTCGAGACGGCTGCGACCGGTCTGCTCGCCGTTGAGTTCCAGCATCCACACCCAGTCCGGTTCCAGATAACCGCTCTGCCGGAAGCGGATACCACCCACCAGATCCACCAGGACCTTGTCGCCCCGGTCCAGTCCGGTCGAGGTCTCGCCGTTGTACCGGTAACGCAGCGCCGCCCAGCGATACCATTTGCGGCTCTCGTAACCGTAGGCGACGCCGACGATGGCATCCGTGGCATCGCGTCCTCGCCCCTCGCCGGCGGTATCCAGATTGAGCCGCCCGAAGATGCTGCCCGAGATCTGCTCGCCCAGGCGATCACGGCGCCAGAACCGGTATTTGGTCGCCACCCCCAGATCACCCGCACCATCGACCCCGCCGCTGCGGTCCACATAGGGCAGCTCGGCACGTACCGTCCAATTGCTGGTCAAACCATAGGCCAGCTCCAGGGTGGTCACCGTATCCTGCCGGGCGCCGGCCTCGCTGCGATCCAGGCCTAGATGGATCTCCACGCCCTCCTTGAACAGGGTGTGGGGCCCCAGACCGAACACCGGGTCATGGGCCGCCGCAGGTCCGGCAAGAAGACCCGCCAGTACACCGAAAGACCACCACCCGGCTCTTACTGTCTTACCTGGCACGCGCTTCATCCGCCACTCCTCACATCCCGTTTACCCGCAGCCTACAGTGCGTAGCCGGCTCCGTGTCAAGACCCAAAAACGCGAGCCGGATATTCGGATGCCAGACGGCAGAGATCGTATGCTTTCTGCCCTCCGTCCTCCGAAACGGGCGTGCCGCACAGGGAAAGCCATAGAAACAGCAACGGGATCGCGCTTCCGACAAACAAATCAGGAATCGTCGCCCGCGAGGCTCTGCACGATGGGACAATGTCCGGGACGAGCATGGCGGCGGCAATCGTCCACCATGCGGCGCAAGACCTTGCGCATGGCTTGCAGATCGCGGATCTGCGCCTCGATCTGGGCCAGCCGCGTTTCGGCCTGGCGGCGCACGTCCTCACAACGGCCCTCGCCCAGCTCCAGCAGCTGGGCGATCTCCTGCAGGCTGAATCCCAATTGTTGGGCGCGCTTGATGAAGCGGATGCGGTGCGCAGTATCCGGTGGATAGCGGCGTACTCCCTGCAGGGGTTTGGGCGGCTTTTTCACCAGCCCGATACGCTGGTAATAGCGCACCGTCTCCACGCCCACACCAGCCGCCTGCGCGAGGCGGCCGATGGTGAGCCATTCCCGTTTCTTGGACATATCAAATGTGAGCCGAACAGTGCAAGGTCTCATTATCGGGAATCAATGGGGTCAGAGTAAATGTTCTGCGCCCATCGATTCTGATTGCTCCCGGTTCAGAACATTTACTCTGACCCCATTGATTCGATGGAGCTTGACCCCGTACCCGGGTACGGAGTATAGGCTGTGAGCCATCCTTCACACAGGAGGGTTGCCATGACCTCACGGGAAGAAAACCTGCTCCGATCCTCAACCGCTAGCGCGAGCCAGGGCAAGGCCGGTGGCAGCCTCGCAGCCGGCCTGCTGGCTGGGCTGGCGGCCTCGGCCTGCTGTGCCGGACCGCTGGTCCTGCTGATGCTGGGTGTGAGTGGCAGTTGGATCGGCAATCTCACGGCCCTGGAGCCCTACCGCCCGCTCTTCATCGGGGCGTCCCTGTCGTTCTTCTGGCTGGCCTACCGCAAGCTGTATGTGCTGCCGCTGCGCTGCGCGGACACATCCGACTGCAAGGTATCCGCCGGGCTGCGCCTGCAGCGCCGCATTTTCTGGATCCTGGTGGCCGTGACGGTGCTCGCCATCGCCTTTCCCCGGTACGCCCCGCTCTTCCTGGAATGAATCATGAATGAGACCGGTACCATGAATACCTGCAAGCGAATCCCGCCGCGTGCCTGGCCCGCGTTTCCCTTGTTCTTGTGTCTGGTTGTAGCTCTGTTCTGGGCAGCCTCCCCTGCCTGGGCGGTTCCGGACGGCGAACGAGACCGCGGCAACCGCCTGGAGACCGTGGTCTTCGACGTGGACAACATGACCTGCCGGCTGTGTCCCATCACCGTCCGCCGGGCACTGCGCAAAGTGGACGGCGTGGTGAAGGTCAAGGCCAAATACGAAGGCAAGGGGATCGGCTGGGCCAAGGTCACCTTCGACCCCGCGCGCACCAACATCGAAGCATTGCGCAAGGCCTCGGAACGAGCGGGCTTTCCCGCCAGACCCCGCCCGAATGGAAAACCGAATGGAGGATCCGAACCATGACCGATCATACCTCGTCCGGCTGCTGCGGCCAGGACACGCCTGAGGGCGGCCTGCATATCGCCATCATCGGCTCCGGTTCGGCGGCCTTCGCCGCCGCCATCCAGGCGGCGGACAACGGAGCGCGGGTCACGCTGATCGAGGGTGGCGATCTCATCGGCGGCACATGTGTCAACATCGGCTGCGTGCCCTCCAAGATCACCATCCGCGCCGCTCACCTCGCCCACCTGCAGGCCCATCATCCCTTCGCGGGCCTCTCCCACCAGCGCCCCGCAGTGGATCGCGCCGCTCTGGTGGAGCAGCAGCAGGCACGGGTGGCGGAACTGCGGCGGGCCAAGTACGAGAACATCCTGGCGCAGAACCCGGCCATCCGCCTGGTACGGGGTTGGGCACGTTTTCAGGACGCGCACGCCCTGGCCGTCGAGGGCCCGGAGGGAACTGTGCAGACCGTCGCTGCAGACCGCATCCTCGTGGCTACCGGCGCCTCTGCACACGTCCCGGACATCCCGGGCCTGGCCCAGACCCCCTACTGGACCTCCACCGAGGCCCTGGTCGCCCGAGAACTGCCCCGCCGCCTGCTGGTGCTGGGCGGTTCAGTGGTGGCCGTGGAACTGGCCCAGGCCTTTCGTAGACTGGGCAGTGAGGTCACGGTGCTGGCCCGCAGCACCTTGCTGTCGCGGGAGGATCCGGCGCTGGGCGCCGCACTGCAGTCGGTCTTCGAAGCCGAAGGGATCCAGGTGCGCACCCGCACCGTGCCGCAGGCCGTAGGCCACGACGGCAAGGACTTCGTGCTCGAACTGCCCGGCGGCGAGCTGCGCGGCGACCGCCTCCTAGTGGCCACGGGCCGCGCACCCAACACGGCGCGACTGGACCTGGCGCGGGCCGGCGTGCGTACCGACGCCTGCGGCGCCATCGTGGTGGATACCCGGCTGCGCACCAACGTGCCGCACATCTACGCCGCCGGGGACTGCACCGATCGCCCGCAATACGTGTACGTGGCGGCGGCCGCCGGCACGCGGGCGGCCATCAACATGACCGGCGGCGAGGCGGAACTGGACCTGAGCACCATGCCGGCGGTGGTATTCACCGACCCCCAGGTGGCCACCGTGGGATTGCGCGAGGACCAGGCCCGCACCGAAGGGTTGGCGGTCGAGAGCCGCACCCTCCCCCTGGACGCGGTCCCCCGGGCCCTGGCCAATTTCGACACGCGAGGTTTCATCAAACTGGTGGCGGAAAAGGGCAGCGGCCGATTGCTGGGTTGCCAGGCACTGGCTGCCGAGGGTGGCGAGATCATCCAGGCCGCGGCATTGGCCCTGCGCAACCGCATGACCGTGGCGGAGCTGAGCGCCCAACTCTTCCCCTATCTCACCATGGTGGAGGGGCTCAAGCTCTGCGCCCAGACCTTCGCCAAGGACGTCGATCGACTCTCCTGTTGCGCTGGCTGAGCCATGTTCAAGCAGATCACAGGCACCTTGGGCGCACTCTTCGCCAGCCTCTGCTGCCTGGGGCTGCCACCCTTGCTGGCGGCGCTCACCGCAGCCGGTCTGGGCTTCCTGCTCCAGGACGCCATACTGGTACCGTTGCTGGCATTGTTCCTCGCCCTCACTCTCTGGGGACTGTGGAGCAGCCGCCGCCGGCATGGCCGTGCGGAACCCTTCTATCTGGGTGCGGGAGGGGCGCTCGCAGCCGTCGTCGGCATCCTCACTTTCATGCCCGTGCACATCCTCGGCCTGATGGCCGTCATCGCAGCGACCGTCTGGGACTTCGTGCTGGTGAAAAGACAGCGCGCCGCCTGTGAAGCAGGCAGCGAAGAAGGCGCCCCGTGAGTGAAAGCTCTCGATCAGGTTCCAGCCACAGATCCCAACCACAGATCCAACAAGGGCACCAGGCCGAACCACAGGATATAGGTGAGTGACAAGACCATGAGGCCGTTGATGCGCTGTACCGGCGCACCCTGCTGCAGGTAACGCCACAGGGCATAGCACAAGGCTGCACCATGCAGGGCCATGGCATAGACCAGATGCCACAGCGCGCCTTCCAGCACTCCCGCCGCGCGCAACACCACCACCGCCAGCAGGGCCAGCAGTACGTTGCCCATGGCCAGCCAGGCGGCACGGTCCGGCCCCAGCAGCACGGCCAGCGTGCGCTTGCCCACCGCCCGATCGGCCTCACAATCGGGAATCCCCGAGAGGATGATGGCTGGCAGGGTGGCGAAGAACAGGGGCAGGCCCACCAGCCAGGGATAGGGGTCGTCCCAGCGCCCGGTCTGCACCACATAGCCGGCCAGGATCACCACCACGCTGTGGGTGAGCCCCACGTCCAGTTCCCCCAGGCCGCGGTAGCTGAGCTTGAGCGGCGGCAGGGTATATCCCACCGCCAGCAGGCCCGCCGCCGCCAGCAACATGAAGTCCATGCCGTCCAGCGGTGAGGGCGGCGCGAAGAGCCGCCACACCACCCAGGCCAGGGGCAGGCAGAGCAGGGCCACCGCCCAGGGCATGTGCTGGCGCGGCAACTCCCCCGTCACCAGCACCCGCGAACCGCCGTTGAAGGGACCGGCATGGCGGTTGCGCCGGTCGGAGTCGTAGTCCACGTATTCGTTGATGAACACCGTGATGGCTTCCACCAGAAACAAGGCCGCATAGCCCAGCCAATAACGGGCGCTGGAAAAGACCGCCCCGCCCTGTGCCGCCGCCAGGGCGCCGATGGTATAGGCGATCCAGGTCATGGGATAGAACTGCAGGCGCAAGGCCTTGATCCAACTCCTGGCACGCTGGCGCGCGCGCGCCAGGCGCAGGCGCTGCGGCAGTCGCGCACCGGATTCCCGCGCCTGGCGCAGCCAGGCCCGGCGCTGGGCATCACCGGCGGGCTTGACCGGGCCGAAGGTCTGGACGAGCGTGGGTTCGATGCCGCAAAAACCGAGCGTGGCACGGCGCATGGCCTGGTGCCCCGGTTGTTTGTAGACCAGGCGATAGACCAGCGGCGGCGTGTCCATGGTCACCAGCAACTCGCCGCTGCGTCCCTCCAGCAGGCGATTCCAGACCGCAGGATCCTCGGTCTCTTCGAAGGCATAACCGGGCACCAGCACCCGGTCCAGGAATCCTTTCAACAGCGCCGGCATGGTACCCCACCAGGTGGGATAGACGAATACCACGTGCTCGGCCCAGGTGATGAGTTCGCGCGCCCGCTGTACGTCCGGCTCGCAGGGCTGCTGGTTGGGCGAGGGAAAGCGCACGTGAAGATCGAAATGGAGGTCGGCCAGCTCCAGGCGCCGCACCTCGGCACCTGCGGCCTGTGCCCCCTCGGCGTAGGCCTGGGCCAGAGCCTGGCAATAACTCTCCTTGCGGGGATGACCGCAGATCACCAGCACTTTCACGTTCAGGCCGCCCCATCCTGCCGGTTCCAGGGCCGCGCCTCCAACACCAGGCTGCCGCGAAAGCCGGGGCGCGGCGGCTTGGCCATTCCTTCCTTGAATCCCAGGGGAATGGTGAAACGCAGTCCGCCGCCGTCGAGTGCCTCGCGCTGCGGCGCCTTCCTCGCCACGCCCACACCGTGTTGCGAGGCCAGGCCGTAACGCAGGTTACCGCCGGGCTGTATATGAAAGGTGAGGGTCTCGTCCAGGAGATATCCGCCTTCGTAGTATTCGTCGAACCAGAAGCGCCGGTCTACCTCGTACAGGGGCACCTGAATGGCCACCCGCAGGGCGAAGGCCAGGGCCTTGCCGGGCGCGGACGTCCTGGCCCGCGGATCGAGGTAGGTCGAAAACAGGTAGACCGGTTTTCTTGCCTTGACCAATGCGTCATAGGTGCGCCGGATCGCGGAATTCTGGTCCACCCGGCGCTGGTGCAGAAAATAGGGCGCGCCGCGCACCCGGCCTTCGCTCTCGATGTAATAGGCCGCGCGGATCTCGCGCCCCTGTTCCTTGAGTCTTTGCAGAGGCTCGGGCAAGGTCAGTTCCGCCACCTGCAACAGGACGTTCACCTGCCATCGCCCGAACAGAAAGCGGCGTAGGTTCTGGTAGCCCTCCTCCGAATTGACCAGGCCGTAGTGGCCGCTGTGGCTGCGGTAGGCCACCGCCCGGGGGGCACCCGCAACGGCGGCGTTCTGGAGCATTACCAGCCCGTCACTCATGGGGCCGGTACCCTTGCGCGAGAGATTGAAAAAGGCGGTGTAATCCCGGTGATTGCTGCCGATGAAGCAAAAGAACCGCTGGGGCGGAAAACGCCCGCCGAGGGAGCGCACGTCCTCGTCCGCCGGCAGGTCCAGATAGTCGCGCATCACTTCGCGATTGAAATTGCGCACGTGGAAGGGGTCCAGACGCCCCAGGTCCGGGACGTTGAGACCCCGGAACTCGATCCCGCCATGAGGGGTGCCATACGTAAACACCTTGTCCACCAGGTGCGCCCCCGGCAACTCCAATTCCGCATCCAGCGCGCCGTCGCCGCTGCCGTTGATGCATAGATTCTGCAAATAGGCACGAGCGATGAGACCGCCCATGGAATGGGCCACCAGATAGACCCGAAAAGCGGCGCGCGCCTGTGGATCGTCACCGCAGACCTGCCCGCGAATGCGCAGGATGAAGCGCCGCAGGTCCGCCGCGATCTCCAGGATGTCGCGGCGCTCGCCCTCGCCCAGCGACTCCGACATGGGCTCGTAGTAGCGGAAGATCCACACGCTGCGGGCCAGGCTGCGGATGCCGCGCGGCAGCAGATCGCCGTTGGCATAGGTATCCACATAACCCTCTTCCTTCATCAGGCGGATCAACGGCGACTCGAAGATGAAACGCACGATCTCGCCTTCGTGATTCTGGCGGATCTTGGTGGAACCGAGATTGAAGCCCATGTAGGGCGTGGCCACGGTATCCTCGATCTCCCCCATGGTCGCTGCGAAACCGCGGATATAGACGATGGGATAATATGGTGGAGTAATGGTCATCGTCTTTCCCTTTCTTCTTGAACTCAGATATGGTGTAAGATACGTATTGCAGGACTCACTCCAACCCGTCTGCTCCATCACGCGGCGTTCACATAGCGCACCATATGAGCCAATGTGAAGTTCTGTCCACCCAGACAAGCATCTGGCTGCCAGCAAGGCTGCCTTAGATAGGTGTCACAAGACAACAACACGGCACCAAAAACCTCTAGCAATATCGCCGACGCTACTGGTCCCAAATGTTTTCCAGCGCCCAATACGCCGGCCTCACGCATCAGATAGAAGAACAAAGGCGTATGTTGCGCCAGCTTCTTCCGTAGATCCTCCTCTAAGCAGTGCCAACCATCGATCTCGGCAAAGTGCAGATCTACCGTATCGTCTAGAGGATAACCTTTGTGTCTCAAGGCATGTGCCACACGCTGCCCACTGGGCAGGCCCAGAACATAGCCGCGCAACAGGTTGCGGAAAGCGAGTGAACGGTCATTTTCCGAAGCAGTGCCTACTACTGGATCAGGCAGGCGAATCAGTTCGTCGGCAAAGAGATGATCCAGGGCCTTGGAAAGCGTGTAATCCTGACATGGATCCACATCCAACAGGAAACGCCAATCCACGGTCAACTCCGGTGGTACAGGACCAAACCCCAGAGTCCCGAATCGTTCATCGAACAATTCGATCGCGGGATAGTCCACATTGGCTGGGTAGTGGGAACGCACCATGGTGTGGCCAAAGCGATACGCTGCCACCGAGAACTCCACAGGCATGCACAATTTCCCGCAGGTATCCTTAAACTCGCACTTGGGATAGCGCCCCTGTGCCACTTCCCTACACACGTAGTCATAGATAGCAGGGTCACAAACCCGTTTTAAGAAGTCGTTCCAAACCAGCCACTGGTAATGCCAGCGCACATCCCGTTGCGCATCCTCAAAACTACGCCCCGCAAGCCGACGGTTATGGAAGCGCAAGAACAGAAGATGCATCTGAGCTACAAACAAGTTTTCATCATTGCGAGGATCTCCGATCAAGGCTCGGCCATCCCGGTTACGCGGTAGATCGTGTATGTTGTGTTCATTGCCAACCAATAGACGCCCTTCCTGATCCTGATCGAATAGAAAGGGCATAGCCTCAGGACCAAGACCATAGACACAATCCAAATCAAGGGAAACCGTTCGTAGATTAGGCAGTTCAGCAATAGCCTCATCGGCAAGCACATCTCCGTGCAACTCGCTTTCGGTGTCCAGTGTGATGTCGTGATCGACAAATTGGGCAAAAAAGGTATAGGCCGCAGGTATACAACTGTCGGGAGAACTGCCTCCAGTATCGTGCATCAAACCACCTGCACCTCCGAGTATTGCAGCGACCTGCTCCGCTTCGCAACGGTTTCCGATACCGTAATCTTCCGCCCAACTAGGCACGCTGGAAAACATTTTGCAGAAATTTCCGAGTCGCGCGTGACTGCAGCCCCTAGCTTTCGCCATACCATGCATGGATTTCCCTCTGTTCATCCTTATCCTCCTGTCATATCGCATTATGTGGATTCACCATCTCAAATACTCCTGGCACGGATTCAGAAACAGATACACAATAACGCCTCGTTAGCAGAATCTATGGGTAGATTCCGGTTCAGGCAAGGCGCCAAGTGTATGATACAAAGCGATTTCCATAGCGTGATAGGTTCGAAAACCAAAGGCTTTTCTGACCGTCAGTTTTGCCTTGGTATTGAAACCCTCCACCACGCCGCTGGAAAGCTGCCCCTTGGCGCGAAACCAGT
>WFNO01000006.1 GCA_015488555.1 Gammaproteobacteria bacterium | reverse complement strand
GCCGATTTTCAAATGAGGAGCCGGCGTGCGGACCCCATCAGGGCCAGGGTTCAACATTCACCCGTACAAAGGCCGGATATAAGCATGCAATCTGACCCTCTACCTCAACAGCATGGGTTGCAAAATCGGGGGAGTCCATATAAACAGCCTGGTAAGGCGCTTGGCGTATAATCATACGCTTCCGAATCCATTGCACTGCTGGAGAGCGTGAGATGAGCGAACTATTCGACCTGGAGGAACTGCTGGGGAGCTTCAAGCAGCAGGCCGACGAACTGCGCCTGCAATTGCATCTGGCCAAGGCGGAGGCCCGGGACGAGCTGGAGGCCCTGGAGAAGAAAGTCGAGGAATTGAAGCAAAAAGCAGAGATCGTACGCCGCGAGGCCGGCGAGGCCTCCGAGGACGTGCTGGAAGCGGCCAAACTGCTGGCCGAGGAGATCAAGAACGGCTTCGATCGCATTCGCAAATCCCTGTGACGCAGGCCGCCAGTCCGGCAGGAGGGGGTGTGGAACGACGATGATTTCCGGATTGATGGTGTTGCATCTGCTGGCCGCGGTGATCTGGGTGGGAGGCATGTTCTTCGCCTATCTGGTCCTGCGGCCCGCCGCCGTGGCGGAGCTGGAGCCCCCCTTGCGCCTGCGGCTCTGGAACCGGGTCCTGGGGCGTTTCTTCCGCTGGGTCTGGGTGGCGGTGGTGGTGCTGCCCCTCACCGGCCTGCTCTTGGCCTGGCAGCTGTTCGGCGGATTGGGGCAGGCACCGGTCTACGTACACGTCATGCTATTGTTGGGTCTCGTCATGATCCTGATCTTCGGACACGTCTTCTTCGCCCCGGCGCGCCGCCTGCGCCTGGCGGTGGCGGACCAGCATTGGCCAGCGGGGGGCGAACAACTCAATCGTATCCGCCGGCTGGTGGGCCTCAATCTCGTGCTGGGCTTGCTCGTCATCGCTATCGCCGGCGGCGGGCGCTTCCTCGTTTGAAGGCGGGCGGATTTCATGGCGGGATCCGCGGGCCGCTCCGCTCGTCGTTCCAGCCGCTATTCCGGGCCTTCCAGGCATGAGCCGCTCCGTGTCTGAAGCCCTGTCCGCGCCAATGGCCGGCGTCGCGGCTACGAGGCCGGCCATCGCGGTCGAGAACCTGGTCAAGCGTTATCCCAAGGGGGTGACGGCGGTGGACGGCGTGAGCTTCGAAGTGGCGCCGGGCACCACCTGTGCCCTGCTGGGCGGCAACGGCGCGGGCAAGACCACCACCCTTTCCATGCTGCTGGGACTGTTGCTGCCCAGCAGCGGCTCCATTCGCATCCTCGGGGTGGACATGCTGCGGCACCGCTACCGAGTCCTGCCGCGCATGGGCTTCACCTCCCCCTACGTGGATCTGCCCCAGCGCCTCACCGTGATTCAGAATCTGCTGGTGTATGCCCGTTTGTACGGCGTGCCCCGGCCCCGCCGGCGGGTGGCCGAGCTGGCCGCGCGCCTGGATTTCGAGTCCCTGCTGACACGTCCCTACGGTTCCCTGTCCGCCGGCCAGCGCACGCGCGTGAGTCTGGCCAAGTCCCTGCTCAACGAACCGGAAGTGCTGCTCATGGACGAACCCACCGCATCCCTGGATCCCGATTCCGCGGATCGCATCCGCGCCCACCTGGAGGCCTATCGGCGCGAGCGCGGCGCCACCATTCTGCTCGCCTCGCACAACATGCAGGAAGTGGAACGCCTGTGCCGGCAGGTCCTCATCATGCGCAGCGGCCGCATCGTGGCCCGCGGCAGTCCCCGCCAATTGCTGGAGCGGTTCGGCAGGGAGACCCTGGAAGAGGTCTTTCTGGCCATATCTCGCCATGAAGAAGAGGGGAAGATCCCGTGTCAGGCATCACCGCCTCCTTGAACCGGATCTATGCCATGGTGCTGCGCTACACCTATCTGTTGCGCGGTTCCTGGCCCCGTGTGCTGGAGCTGATCTACTGGCCCACGGTGCAGATGATCCTGTGGGGTTTCATCAATCAGTTCCTGGTGGGACAGAGTGCCTGGCTGGCCCAGGCCGCCGGCCTGTTCATCGCCGCGGTACTGCTCTGGGACGTGCTCTTCCGGGCCCAGCTGGGAGTGTCGCTGGTGTTCTTCGAAGAGTTGTATTCCCGCAACCTGGGTCATCTGTTCGTCAGCCCCTTGCGCCCGCACGAACTGATCCTGGCCCTGCTCGGCATCAGCCTTCTGCGCACCGCCATCGGCGTGGGCGCGGCGGCCTTGCTGGCCATCGTCTTCTATCACTATTCCATCTTCGACATGGGCCTGTACCTGCTGGCCTTCTTCACCAATCTGCTGGTGATGGGCTGGGCCATCGGCCTGATGGTGGTGGCCCTGGTGTTGCGCTATGGCCTGGGCGCCGAGAGCTTGGCCTGGGTGGTGATCTTCGCCATCACGCCCATCAGCGGCGTGTACTATCCCATCAGCGTATTGCCGGATTGGCTGCAGCCGCTGGCGCAGATCCTGCCCGCCAGCCATGTCTTCGAGGGCATGCGCGCGGTGATGTTGGAACAGCGCTTTCCCAGCGATCTGTTCTGGCAGGCCGTGGGCCTGAACGTGGTCTATCTGTGCATCGGGGCGGGGCTGTTTCTGTATGCCTTCCAGGTGGCGCGCAGGCGGGGGTTGTTGCTGCACATCGGTGAATGAGTCGGATGGTCACGCCTCTTCCCGATCCGCCTCGTCCAACAAGAGATCCTTGGCCTGATTGATCTTGGCCGCGAGATAGGTGGAGCCGCCGCGGTCCGGATGGAGTTTCTGCATCAGGCGGCGATGGGCGGCGATGATTTCCTCGCGGCTGGCTCCCGGTTCCAACCCCAGAATTTCGTAGGCTTCCTCGCGGCTCATGGTGCCGCTGCCCGGTGTCGCCCGTTCCTGGTCGCTGGCACCGGCCTGCCGGCGCCAATCCTCGCCGTGTACGTTGTCCAGATAGGCCTGTACCAGACGCGCCGATTCCTGATCGACCGCCAGGCACTCCCGCCACAGGGCCACCAGCTCCTCCAGCGCCAGTTCCGAGAGGTGGCGGCCTTTGTAGCGGCCCTCCAGAATCAGTCCCTCGATCTCTCCGGTGTCGTGGTCGAGGGTCATGCGTACGAAGCGGGTCTCTACCTGCGAGCTGCGCCCCGCTGCAGGTCCCCTGCCTGCACCGGGCCCCGCGTGCCCTCCCGGGCGGCCGCCGGGATAGCCCCCGGGAAAGGGACCGCCTGGGCCCGGAAAGGGTGGAAAGCGAGAGAGGATGTGGCGCAGGAAAGGCAGATAACGCAGCAGCGGGCCGAGCCGGCGCAGGAATGGTGCCATCGAGGCCAGCAGGCCGAACAACCAGTGCAGCTTGCCGGTGGCCGCCAGATAGATCACGAAGGCCACCGCCGCCCAGAGGGCGGTGCGCTTCAGGCGTGCGGCCACCTGTTCCGGAGGCGTGCGCACGAACCAGCGCAGGAACAGGAACACCAGCACCAGGGCGACGATGACGATGACGAAACGGGGGATCAATCTCGGACCCTGACTTCAGTCCTTGTGTGGCAGTTGGCGGATGAGTTCCCGGGGCAGGCGCCCGCCCTGGCGGCGGCCGTAGTCTTCCAGCGCCTGGCGCCCGCCCGCGGCATAGACGGCCACCGCCCGCAGCAGTTCCAGGAGCTGGCCGGCACTGCCGCTGTCGAAGGCGCAATAAGCCCCTTTGCTCAGGCGAGCGATTTCGCGGAAGGCATGTGCGGCCAGCGGATCGTATCCTTCGTGGAACATGAAGGCCGGTACGCCGCGCAGGCCCAGTTCACCGGCCACGGCCGCCAGCCGGTCGACGTCTTCCTCCACACAGTCTCCCACGAACACCAGGGCGTCCACCTTGTGGCGGCGATGTTCCTCCAGGGTATGGCGCAGGACCCGTTCGATCTGGGTATGACCGCCCACGCAGAAGACCTGCGACATGGCCTGGAGCAGTTCGGCGGCATGGCTGGCCCAAGGAAAGGCACGGAATTCGTTGAATCCGCGATAGTAACAGAGCTGGATTTCCAGACCGCCCAGGGACTCGGTGGCTTCGAACATCTGAGCCTGGATGTGGCAGGCGTGATCCCAGGTAGGTTCGCGGCTGGCGGTGGCATCCATGGCGAAGATCAAACGGCCGCGTTTACCTGCGCGTTTGACCTTGGGCATGGCCGCCACCCGATCGAGAAAGGCATCGATCTCAGAGCGCGACGACTTTCGGGAAAGGGGGTTGTCTTCCTTGCTCATGGTGCCGGCTCCAGAGCGTTCGATTGCGGCCTGGGAAACCGCTGTCGAGTGGGGACGAGGTATTGCACGACCTCCTCGATTGAGATTTAGTTGATTAAATGATATCAAATATCGCCTCTTTCTTTGCCTGTAGACCAGGACACATCGGCAGATACAGAAAGAGAATGGGGGCGGAGAGGATACGAAACAAGGCGGGACGGAATTGCACCGTCCCGCCGAGAATTGGCACAAAAAAATCTTGTTTAGTCTTTATTTTTATTAGATTTATTGTCGGATCCCAAACCTGTCACGATGGTAGGCCAGCGGCCTCTGGTCTGAGCGACGGTCTGGGAGGCATGACCCTTGGTATGCAGATAGACCACAATCTCGCGGAAACGGTCTCCCTGAAAGGTCCATTCCCGGGCGGCCCGCACCACGCAGTCCCCTCGTACCTTGGCACATTGAATTTCCTGATCGATGGGTGCTTCCAGGGCCTCGGTGATGGCCTCCTTGATGGCCGTGAGCTGGTCTTTGTCCAGTTTGAGGTTACCCAGCCACTCTGGTGAATTGATGTTCACCGTGGACGCTTGTAAGGCCCCAGGCAAGGTCATAATCCCGCTCAGGAGCAGAGTTGTGAGCAAACGAATGGATTTGTAGCCTCGCACGTTTTCTCCCCCCATGGTTGTCATTCTGGTATGTGTCGTTTTTTTCTGAGCCGGACTATCAATTTTATATATCCCCACACTTGAATCAATCACGGACCTCCGCAGCAGCAAGTCCTTCGAATCGATTCTTGATCCGAGTTCGCCAAGTTCAGTTCTTCTTGCACCGGTAAAAGTCTGAGGTCGACCTGTCATTTCCAGACACTCCCCTTCAGGCACTTCCCATGAATCGATGGCAGGAATCCCCTATAATGAACGATTCAACCCATGTTCCATGTGGAAACGAACGTCTGGACCGTGCACAGGCATGAACCCCGAGAGGCAAGCGGGGATAGTCTCCCTAGGGTTCGGGCCCCCAATGATGGGTCCTGTTCTTGCAAACTGCAATCTATAACAAGAGGCCGAAGAAGTGGACGAGGATCAGACCAAGCTGTTCAACACTGCGGCCTGGCGCGCCGTGGATTTGGGCAACCAAATGGCCGCCGATGACGAAAACGCCGATCTGTGGGACATCGCCGACGGCATTCTGGCCGGGGCGGTGCAATTCTGGCTGTATTCCCGCGAACCTTGCGGGGATCCGCGATGTGAAGATTGCGCCCCCCTCAGCACGGCCGAACAGCGCCTGGCGGAACTGCTGCGGATGACCCGGCAGTTCGCCGAGGAAAGCGACTATTTCCACACTCAGAACGACTCCAACGTCGGCCGGGCCTGAAGATTCACCTGCTAGCGCAAGCCGAGATGTGCGCCTCCGAGACCCATACCGGTTCCAAGGCACTTGCCAGAATGGAAGTGGTGGAGGGTGACATCACCCGCATGGCGGTGGATGCCATCGTCAATGCCGCCAATTCCAGTCTCCTGGGGGGCGGTGGCGTGGACGGAGCCATCCATCGGGCCGCGGGCCCGGAGCTGCTGGCGGAATGCCGCACCCTGGGGGGCTGTCCCACGGGGGAGGCTCGCATCACCGGGGCCTACCGCCTGCCGGCCACCTACGTCATTCACACCGTGGGCCCCGTGTGGCAGGGTGGCGATCGGGGCGAAGCGGAACTGCTGGCCGCCTGTTATCACAACAGTCTGGAACAGGCACGCCAGAAGGGTGTGCGCACCATCGCCTTTCCCGCCATCAGCTGCGGGGTCTACCGCTATCCCGTGATGGAAGCGGCGCGCATCGCGGTGCGAGAGGTACGGGAGTTCCTGGAACGGCACGCGCTGCCGGAGACGGTGTATCTGGTCTGCTTCGGCCCCGAGGTCTGCCGGGCCTACCGGCGGGCGCTGGAGGAAATCCAGGAGGGCCGCTGAAGGCGGGAGAACCCGCCGCGCGCCGAATCAGGACAACGAATCAGTACAACAGGCTGGCCATGCGGCGCCGGTATCGATTGACCAGTTCGCCGCGGTCACCGAGGATCTCGAACACCGCCAGCAGGCTGCGCCGTCCCAGGTCGTCCTGGAAACTACGGTCACGGCGCATGGTTTCCAAAAATTCCTCCATGGCCCCCTCGTAGTCCTCGGCCAGTACCTTGCGGGCTCCCAGCCGGTAACGCGCCTCCAGGTCGGCGGGATCCTCGGCCAGCCGCCGTTCCAGTTCAGCCGCGTCCGGAGCCTCCTGCGCCGCCCGGGCGAAACGGGCCAGGCCGGCCAGGGCCTTGACCTCGGGGTTCTCGCGATGCTCCAGGGGCAGGGCGTCGAGCAATGCCTGGGTCTGCTGGGCCTCGCCGGAACGGATCTGGAGTCGGGCCAGGGCCAGGGTGGCCTGGAGATTGGCGGGGTCTTGCTCGAGCACCTCTTCCAGGAGACGGCGGGCCTGATCGGTTTGGCCGCCGTCCAGGGCCACCAGTGCCGCCGTGAGCAGCTTGTCCCAGGGTTTTTCGAGATGGCGGTCGATGAAGGCGCGCACGGCCGCGGGGGGTTGCGCCCCCATGAATTCGTCCACCACCTGCCCGTCCATGAAGAGCTTCACCGTGGGCAGGCTGCGCACGCCGTATTCCAGTGCGAGTTGCTGTTCCCGGTCGGTATCCACCGTGGCGAGGATGAATTTGCCCCGGTATTCCTCCGCCAGGGCGTGGAGTACGGGCATGAGCATTTGGCAGGGAGCGCACCAGCCGGCCCAGAAGTCCACCACCACCGGCACCGTGCGGGAACGGGCGAGCACCAGCTCGGCAAAGTTGTCCGCCGTGGCCTCGACGATGTATTCGGATTCGGACATGGCTGCAAATGATACCGCAAAATCAATGAGGTCGAGTGAATCAATGGGGTCGGAGTACCTTACTCCGACCCCATTGATTCCGTGCCCCGTTCCGGCCAGGGGCATAGATCGCGCAGGCCGCAGGCCTCGCAACGCGGGCGCCGCGCCACGCACACACGCCGGCCGTGGAGGGTGAGGGCCAGTGTGAAATGGCGCCAGTGACAGCGGGGAACGAATTCCGCCAGCTCTTCTTCGATGCGGTCCGGGTCCTCGCTCGCGGTCAGGCCCAGGCGCCGGCTGACCCGTTTCACGTGGGTGTCCACGGCGATGGCGGGGTGACCGAAGGCACAGACACGGATCAGATTGGCGGTCTTGCGTCCCACGCCGGGCAATTGCACCAGCGCTTCCAGGTCGTCCGGTACTTTCCCGCCATGCACCTCCAGCAGCCGCCGGCAACAGGAGATGAGGGTGCGGGCCTTGCGCTTGTAGAAGCCGGTGGGATGGATGTCCCGCTCCAGCTCGGCGGGGTCGGCCTCGGCATAGGACCGGGCGTCGCGGTATTTGCGAAACAGCAGGCGGGTGACACCATTGACGCGTTCGTCCGTGCACTGCGCGGCCAGGATCAAGGCCACCAGCAACTCCAGCGGAGTGGAAAAATTCAGTTCCAGGCGCGCATCCGGATACATCCATTGCAGGCGCCTGGCGATGGCCGCAGCCCGTTGCGCCAGGGCTTGGTCCGAATCTGAGGCTGCCCGCGAACCGGTATGCCGCCCTGTCCGCTGCCGGCTCATGGGGCTGGCAACTGGCATGTCACTGCCACGATGGCTTGCCGCGCGGCGCGATTTTCGCGGTCCACCAGGTTGAGAGTGGCCGCGGGTGCCTGGCGGCAGACGGCGGCGTGAGGTTCCTCGCTGAAGTCCACCACCCGTTCGCCCAACCAATGGTAGCGGCGCGCGGTTCCGGCCGCGTCGTCCATGCCTTGTTGCACCACGCACCACCGGCCGTCGGCGGTATAGAAGAAGCTGTGGTGATAGAGTTGGTGACCGCCCTGAACGGCGCTGTTGTCTACCTTGGCGGAGAGTCGGCTGGCCTGACACCAGAGACGCGGGATCCCATCCCAGGTGCTCGCACCCGCGGGCGATCTCCTGGGGGGGCTTGCGGGCGGCATTCCCCTTGCCGCCGGCGGCGTACAGGCCCAGTTCTCGTTCCAGGCCCTTGAGGCCCTCCTTGAGGGCGCCGCAGTTGGTGGTGACGCCGCTGGAATGCCAGTCGAAGCCCAGCACACAACCGAAGGCCTGAAACCAGTACGGATCGGAGAGCCAGAGCAACATCCCACGACTGCCATAGGTGCTCATCACGTGCAAGGTCATTTCACGGGCCAGGCGTACCATGCGCCGGAACAATCAGCGCGGCGGGCCTTGCCGCCATGCAAGGGAAACTGGGCGTAGCCGGTACGCATGTCAGGAGTATACTAAACCAGGGGGCTGAGAACAGAAGACGGAGGGGGTTACCAGGGAGCGGCGGTGCAGGCGATGGAGGGCGAACCCTGCTGTTCTCGGCCCGCGATTCTCAGGCAACTCTTTGGAAATGAAAGAACGACGAAAAATGACCCAGCAACCAACCGCACATGTCGCTTTGACCACCATCGACTTTCTTATCCCCTGCGCCGATTCGCTGAAATCCAAGCGCCGAGTGCTGAAGAGTCTCAAGGACCGCATCCGCGCCCGTTTCAATGCCTCGGTGGCGGAGATCGCCTATCTGGAGGAATGGCAACGCAGCGTCATTGGCGTCACCATGATCGGCAACGAACGCCGCCATCTGGAACAGGGACACAGCGCCCTCAATCGACTGGTGGAGGAAATAGGAGAAATCCAGCTCCTGGACGTGCGCATGGAATGGCTCTGAGCAAGGCAAGACTGAACCGTGGGCGACCATCTGCACAGACCTTCCATCTTTTTCTTCATCGTTTGAAAGTAGGAGCGTGCGCGCATTGCGGCATGGGGGGTGCCCCGCGGCATGTCGCTTAGGTCTGTACTGGCCGATGGCCGTTAGTAAGGTGCCGCGTCATCAGGCTTCTTCAGCGCGACCGCCTGATTACTCCGGCATATCGAAGCAACAGCATGCCGCGTTCATACGTCGTAGGTGTCCAGCTCCAGCAAAGCCCCCTGCAGGCCCAGGGTGACGGCGGCGAGGCGCTCGTAATCCAGCCGCTCCGGCGTGTCGCTGGCCCGGTGATAATGGGCATAGCGGTAATAGGCCGTGTCGGTGACCATCAGGGCCCGGTAACGCCGCAGCCAGAAGGAGAAATGATCGCTGGCGCCCACGCCGGGTACGAGCGCGGTGCTGGTGACGTGTTCCAGTGGAAAATCGCTCGCCGCGCGGAAGCACCGGGCCAGCCGGCGCATCACCTTGCGGCTGTGCCAGTTGGCCACGAAAGCGATGAAGTCGCCGCGGTCCGGATAGAAGAAGCGGAACAGCGGGGGATAGCGCTGGCAACCGGGCGCATCGCAGTAATAGCCCATGGTCTCCAGGGAGAGCATGAGACGGATGTCCTCGCCGCGGCGCCGGGCCCGGCGGGCGTAACGCATGCTGCCCTGATGGGCGGTGAGGAAGAAAGGTGGTTCCTCGTTGACGAAGGCCACCAGGCGCAGGGTGTGGCGCAGGCCGGCTCCCTGGAACAAGCGGCCCAGTTCCAGCAGCGCGGCGACGCCGCTGCCGTTGTCGTTGGCACCGGGACTGCCGCGCACGGAATCGTAGTGGGCGCCGACGAGCAGGATGCGCTCCGGTCCGAGCGTGCCGGGCAAGATCACTTCCAGATTGGCGCAGGAGACGCCGTGTGTCTCGTAACGCTGCTCCAATACCGCATGTCCTTGTGATCGCCAGGTCTCGCGGATGTAGTCTTCCGCCGCCTGCAGGGCATGGGGGCGAAAGACGTTGCGCTCCCCGATGTCGCCGGCGAGGATGCCCACGTGCCGGCGCAGCGCCGCAGCGAGCGCCGCATGGCGCGTTGTTCGCTGGCCACCTGTGGGGGAGAATGTCTCGATCACGGTCACAAGGACATCATGCCACGGGCGGCATTGAGGTGGTACTTTCCTGCTGTGGCCCGTCTATCTGCCAAGGGATCGCGTCGCATGCCAGTGGTCGGTGACCCAACCGTGGTGCCTGGGAGAAAAGTCATGCGCGATAAAGGGAATTCAGACAGGTCCCGCCCTGCTCAACGAGCGCCTGCAGGCGGTGCTGGATTGGGCGCACGAGAAGGTCATGGGCGGGAAGGCTCCATCGACACCTTGAAATCGACAGGCGATGCCGACTGGCGGCATCAACCGTCACCGCCGGTCTTGCCCTCCGATGTCCTGCCCGCAGTGGTTGCATAACCCGTCAATTCCACATAGCCGCGGCCCCGTACGGCCCTGTTTCCATGGCGTCCCGACACCGTGACCGCGCCTTCCCAATAGCGTACCGTGACGTCGAGTTCCTGCTGCTCCAGCAGGGGGGCGATGTCCAGGATCAGGTCGTGTTCGGGAACCTGCAGGCGCCAGCGCAAGGGGTAGCGCCCGCCTCTGGGGCTGGTCCAATGGCCGCGGGGAGACAGGCGTACCGCCTCGAAGGGCAGGTGTGTGGCGCGCCCCTCGGGATCCACGAGTGTGCCACTGCTGGCAGGATCGGCGCTGCCGTCCTTGCGGCGCAGGCGATAGAACATGAGATCGTAACCGTCGTCCAGCTGCAGGGCGAACCAGTCCCAGCCCACCTGATCCGTCGCCAGGGCGCTGCTGCTCCATTCGCGGTCCAGCCAGCTCGAGCCGGCCACCCGGAAGTCGCCAGAGGGCAGGCGCAGTGTGCCGCGGGTCTCCAACCGGGTCTGGGAATAGTAGTAGGAGGCGTGTCCGGGACGCAGACTCTTGCGGCTCAGCCCCTGTTCTCCCTGCAACACGATGGGCTTGCGAGGTCGGAGCCGCAGGTCGATGGCATGGCCGTCCTGGGCGGCGATGAGGCGCCAGCCCTCGCTGTCGCCTTCGATGCGCCAGTCTTCCAGCCAGATACGCAGCGGGGAAGTTCGTACGCCCGCCAGTCCCAGGGCGCCGCGGGCGAAACGTTCGAAATACCGGAAGCGCTCTGCCCGCACGTCGGTGATGGCGAAATGGGCCATGTAGACCTGGTGGGCGGCCCAGGCGGAGGTGCGAGCGGGCGGGCGCGGCGTCAGAGCCGTGCGGAAGATCACCAGTTGGTATCCGAAGCGCCGGCCGCCGTCTGCGGTGAGATTGCCGGTGAAATACCACCATTCGTTGCGATAGGCCGGATGGGCTCCGTGATCCTCCGGAAAACGGAATTCGCGCGGGCCGGCCACCCGGGCAAAACCCGGATCGTCTTCCACTTCCCCAAGCAGCGCGCCCAGATCGCCTCCGGTTTCGGGAGGCGGCGAGTCGCTGCAACCCGCCAGGAGCAGCAGGCCCAGCAGCATGGCCTTGACCGAAGGCGGGTACCGGAAGCAGAACACGGTCATTCCTCCCGCAGGATGCGGGCCGGCGGCAGGCGGGTCTGGCGCCAGGCCGGATAGAGGGCAGCCAGCCAGGCGGCGGTCAGCCCCAGGATCACGGTGACCCCCAAGGCATCCACGGGCACGTGGCTCTCCATGGTCCACCCGAATGCGCGCCGGTTGATGACGAAGATCAGCAGTTGAGCCAGCAGCATGCCCATGGGCAGGGCGAGCAGGGCGGCGGTAAGGCCCATGAAGCCGGTCTGAACCAGCGTGATGCGCCACACGCCTCTTCTCGTGACCCCTGCGGCGCGCAGAATGGCCAGCTCGCGACTGCGTTCCAGTTGCAGGGCCAGCAGGGCCCCGAACACCGCCAGGAAGGCCACCAGCACCGCCAGCAGCCGCAACACCCGGGTGATGGTGAAGGTGCGATCGAAGATCTCCAGGGAGCGGGCCCGGATCTCGTTGTTGGAGCGGATGCGCAGGGCCTGGCCATGGACCGCGGCCAGACGCCGTACCGCCGCCTGGATCTGTGCCGCGCGTTCCGGCTCTGTCAGGTACAGGCCCAGACCACCCACGGCGCGGTCCCGGAAATGGCGTTCGTAGAGGGCGCGGTCCATGAGCACCTGCCCGGCGGGGTTGCCATAGTCGTAATAGACACCCAGCACCCGGAAAGGGCGGTCACCACCGTCGGTGGGCAGCACCAGGGTAGCGCCCGGGGCGAGGCCGCGGGCGTAGGCCAAGGGTTCCGAGACCAGTATGCCGCGCCCGGCGCGAAAATCCTCCCACACCCCCGGCAAGGCCTCGCGCAAGGGATAGCGCGGCTGGAGTCCCGGTGACAGCCCCAGGGCGAACAAATCGATGAGTTCGCCCTCGCGTTCCAGTGTCACGCGCCGCCCGGTGGAATGGGCACGGATGCCCGGCAGATCCAGGATGGCCTGCTGCAAGGCCGGGTCCAGGGTCCCGTGGGCCCGGCCCGTGCCGAGATCGGGGGCCGCCACGTAGAGATCGGCATGCAGGGTGGCCTCCAGCCAGTGCGCCACGCTGATGCGGAAACTGGCGATCATGATACCCACCCCCAGGGCCGCCGCCAGGGCCAGCATGAGGGCGGCCGTGGCGATGCCCGTACGGCTGAGTCCCGCGGCCAAGCTGCGCAAGGCCAGGCGATCCAGGAGATGGGGAGCCAGCCGGGACAGGACATCGGCCGTCCGCCCCGCGATCCAGGGTACTCCGCAGGAGCAACCCAGGATGATCAGAAAGAGGCCCGTGAAGCCCGCAGTCAGGCCCGGTCCCAGGAGCAGGGTGAGCGTGCCCGCCACTACCAGCAGGGCGCCCGCGAGGGCGAGTCGCGGCGCCAGATGGTGCATGCGTCCTTCCAGGCGCGTGCGCTGCAAGGCCTGGGCGGGACGCGTGGCGGTGGCCTCCAGCAGGGCCGGCAAGGCCGCCAGCAGAGTGCCGCTCAGGCCCAGCAGGGCGGCCAGCAGCAAGGCGGAGGGGCTGAGTTGCAGGCTCCCCACGGTGAGCTGGAAATAGAGGTCGTTGAGCGTGCGTCCCACCAGGTGCAGCAGGCCGCGGCCCAGGATCACGCCGGCGAGCAGGCCCAGCGCCGTGGCCGCCGCGGCCAGCAACAGCGTCTCGAACAGGTACTGGCGCAGCAGTTCGCCGCGGGTCACGCCCAGCAGGCGCAGGATGCCGAGCTGGCGCCGCCGCTGCAGGGTGAGGAAGTTCATGGTGTTGTAGATCAGATACAGGCCCACCAGCAGAGCGAGCAGACTCATGGCGGTGAGGTTGGTGTGGAAGGCCCGGCTCATCTGGAGCTGGGCCGTGCTGCGCGAGGCGGCGGTCACCAGGCGCACGCCGGGGGGCAGGTGCTCGCGGATACGGGTCTTCAGTGCCTCGCCGGCCGCGCCTTCCGGGAGGCGCAGGTCGATCCAGCTCAATACGCCCAGCAGCCCCGTCACTTCCTGGGCGGCGGCGATGTCCATCACCAGCAGGCCGTCCAGCAGGGCCTGGCTGTCCTCGTCTTCCAGCAGTCCGGCCAGCACCAGGCGCTGGCGGCGGCCGCCGAATTCCACCTCGAAACCGTCACCGGGGGCCAGGCCGAGGCGCCCTGCGGTGCGGGCGGACAGCAAGGCGGCGTCGGGTCGCAAGAGCAGGGTGGTGAGGGTGTCCCCGCGCACCGCCAGCGCCGGGCGCAAGGCGTTGCTCATGCCGGCCTGCGCCAGGGGATCGATGCCCAGCAGGTGCAGCACTTCGTCACCGCTGCGCCCGTAGGCCTCCAGCACCGGACTGCTCTCGCGCAGGCTCCATTCGAGGCGCAGGCGGCGGTAGAGGGCTTCGTCCAATCCGGCGGGTCCGGCCACGATCTGGTGGGTGGCCGTACCATTGACCGCCTCCATGGACAGGCGGAAGGCGCGGGTGGCGCTGTCGTTGGCCAGGCTCACCGCGGTGACCACCGCCACTCCCAGGGCGACGCCCAGCAGGGCGAGGCCCAACTGCCAGGGATGGCGACCCAGGAAACGCAGTCCCGCCCGGGTGAACAGCGATGTGCCCCACCAAGAGATGCCGGGGGAGATTGCGGGGGAGATCTTGGCGGGAATCATGGCGGCCCGGAGTCCATGCCGCGGGAGGGTGCCGCGGGGAAGTGCCGGTCCGCTTCCAGGCGGCCCTGGCGCAGGATCAGGACGCGGTCCGCGAGCGCAGCCGTCTCCCGGTCGTGGGTGACCAGGATCATGGTGTGGCCGGCGCCGCGCACCAGCCGTTCCAGCAGTTCGAGGATGCGGGCGCCGCTGTCTTCGTCCAGATTGCCCGTGGGCTCGTCCGCCAGTACCAGCAGGGGATCGTGGGCCAGGGCCCGGGCGATGGCCACCCGCTGTTGTTCGCCGCCGGAGAGCTGGTCGGGATAGCGATGGCGCTTGTCCTGTAACATCACGGCCTCCAGGAGTTCGTCCGCCCGCCCCAGGGGCAGGCCGTTCAGTTCCAGGGACAACTGCACGTTCTCGCGCACCGTCAGTGTGGGCAGCAGGTTGAAGAACTGATAGACGAAGCCGATGTGGCGTCGCCGGAACAGGGTGCGCCGGGTCTCGTCCATGGCGGTCAAGTCCTGACCGTCGATAAGGATGCGGCCGCTTGCCGGGAGGTCGATGCCGCTGATGAGATTCAACAGCGTGGACTTGCCCGAGCCGCTGCGACCCATGAGGGCCACGCACTCGCCCCGGGCCACTTCCAGGTCCACGCCGTCCAGCACCGTCTGGCGGCGCGTGCCCTCGCCATAGCCATGGACGAGTCCTTGCACCTGCACGCAGGGGGGGCGATCGACAGCACGTGATGTCATGTCCGGGCGCGGGGTGTGGATGCGAGGCGATGTCCCTTGTCTTGCGATGCGCTGTGGGATTCGTGCTCGGGCGCGCAGGCCGATGCGCACTCCGCCAGCTCCCGCAGATGGCGCAGGATGGCCCTGCGGCCGCACCACAGGCCCTTGTATCGCAGGGTGTCCGGATCCATGCCCGCCACCGCCTGGTACAGGGCCTGGCGCTGAGCGGCGGGGAGGGCGGCCACCGCTTCCAGGTAGGTGCGGATGGTGAACAGCAATCCCCGCGGGCGGGTGAATCCCACCAGCACTTGGCGTTCCACGCGCACGTACAGGGCCGGCCTTGCCGGATCGAAGCGCCGTCCCTGCCAGTGCACGGGATCCACGCCCGGCGGGGGCTGGGGATGGTGATTGAGCCGCGGGTCCGTGGCTAGCCCCCAGGCGAAGCGCACGTAAGGCCCACGCTCGATGGCGGCCGAGAACAGGGCGCCGGCATTGCGGTTGAGCCGTTTCATGCCGGGTACGGGCGCATGGATGGCGGCGAAGTCCTGCCCGATCTTGTCGGCGGCGGCCCAGTAGTTGGGCAGGCAGAGATGCAGGGCGCAGAGCCGGTCCGATTTCCCATCGGAGAGGTCCACCAGAGCCAGGTCCTCCTGGACCTGAGTGCCCAGGGCGTCCCAGGCATCCCGGTAAGGGGGATCGGGTGGAGCGGGCAACACCTCGCGCAGGTGCCAGCCGCTATCGAAACACAGAGTCTCGCCGCTGAGTCGGCAGTGCAGGCGGTGCTGGTCGCGCGTCGAAGTCAAGTGGAACCAGGCGGGATATTCGCTGGCGAGCCTGCGGGCCAGCCAAGGGATCACCACCGCCAGCAAGGCGCCGGAGGGTTGCACGCGCAGGACATATTTGGACAGCGCCTCGCGCCGGGCCGCTCGTTTCTCGCGGGCGTAGGCCTGCCAGTGCCGGTCGAGCTGAAAGACCCGGGCATCGGCCGCGCCGTTGCCCAGATCCCTGCCCAGGGGGTGCAGGCCGGCCGCCACCTCGTAGCGCCCGCGGGCATAGGGGTGGTAGCGACAGGGAGGATCCAGGTGACGGGATGCTGCGCTTGCCGGCACCTGTTCCAGGATAGTATCCCCTCGCCGCGCTTTTCGTGACAGAGACATGAGTGTTCCTTCT
>WFNO01000005.1 GCA_015488555.1 Gammaproteobacteria bacterium | reverse complement strand
GTATCCAGGCTCTCGCCTCGCAGCAGTCGCAGCACCACCTCTTGCTTGCGCTTTGCAGACCAACGCTTCACAGACTTCGTGCTCATGGACACCTCCTGTCGTTCTCACTCTACGACCAAATATGTGTCCAAAATATTCGAGGGGCAACCCACATGCAGGAGCATGTTTTGCTTGGACTGTGAATTTCTTACTGTGTGAATCTTCCAGTGTGCAGTTTGTTTAGAGTTGCATCTCTATTCCCTTTTTTGTAGAGTGAAACGGTCAGGAATGACCGCATGCAGAACGAGAGAATTGGGGCAGGTAAAGTGCGGCCTGACGATTTTTGGATATAGCGAAATCGAGGAGGGTATTTATGAAAATCAATGTTTTGTTGCTGTTGTTTGCGCTTGCGTTCTTGATCTTCGTTATTCTTCCCGCAGCGACGATCTGATCTCAGGGTTCTGAATCCAAGTGATCGGATCGGTTTTTCTTCCCCGGCGTTCCTTTGGGTCGCCGGGGATTTTTTTGCGCCGTCTGGTAACAATCATTCGTGATTTTCCTGTTGTTCCAGCGCGCGTGGGTAAAATGCAGGCGAATATGCACGGGGTCTTGAGTACCGTGTGTTGCAGGACGCCGTGCACCGCATGGGTAATAGTGATTCAGTGGGTGAGTTCGAGATGTCCTGTGAAACACTCGCGCAAGATGCGATGTTGCTATACTGTATCGCGTTTGCCTGTGTATATCTTGCGAGCTGTAACCGATACTTTCGGTACCGGCGTATTATGGCGTACATAACCGCAACCCGAACAAAGTCGCGAATCTTGAAAATGAAGCTCGCGAATGAAGTTGGGTAGCTTTATCGCTCTGCATTGTCTCCTTCAGGGGATTGCCTTTCCTCCCTTGCCTGCAGTTGTTGCATGTACAGCTGATGTAGGCGACGGCGGCGTACGATACTGCGTGCCATGAAGCCCATGGCCACCGCACCGATAACGACCACGGTCCACATAATGGTGTTTTCCGTGCGCTCGCTCACCAATCCACCTACGAACATGTGAACCGTATAGGCCAGCAAAGTCAGGGAGCTGATGGCCACAATTCCGTAAATGATGATTTCCTTGCCGTTCACAGGATTCTCCTCGTTGCGATACAAGTTCACATCACCGGTTACTAAGATATCTGCTACAGGGATGAAAGCAAACTATCTATAACCCCTGCATTTGATTGTTGGAATTGTTGCACGAAAAACGGTTTTATGAAGAGATCGCGGCAAGCGATAACAGGCGAGATAAATAGTGGGAAGTAGCGCTAACCTACAGATATATTGGAATTTTTTGTGAGATTCCTCCTTGGTGGGGGGTAGTTCAGGGAGGGGGAAAGGGGCAAATAAGCGTTCTGAATCGCTCGTAGAGTGGTTGCAAAATCTGGAATTGGGTCTATAATCCAAGGTCATGCGGGTGGTCTCTCAGTGAGTGATGCCTGACTTGAGCGACTCCTGATTCTGAGTCCCACGAGGAGCCGGAAGGGGCAGGATGGACGACTCGCTAACAATGGTTCCAGGCTGTCTAGGTTCCTTATCACAACTAAAATAAGGGGGGAGTATGGAAAACAAACTCACGCTAGGTAATCTCTTCTGGGTACTTCTCATACCGGCTTTCACCGTGGGTATGGGTAACGGTAGCGTGTTCGGCGCTGCGGTGATGAGTGCCATCGGCCGTGGTCCTTTCGAGAGTTGGGGTGGCTGGGGGCTTGAGGCCTTCGATCCCACCACTTTCAGCGGATTCATCGATTGGGTGATGATCATTTTTGGTCTTGCCTTTGCCATCATCGTGGCCACTGCGCTGAAGAAGCATGGTGAGATCGAAATGCAACGGGACAATACCGGCTGGTGATCACCAAGCTAAATTTGGGTGAGGCACCGATTACTCAAAGGCATTGGAAAACAGAATCAACTGAATAGGGGGTGAACGATGTTGGCAGCGTTTGCAGCAGCGTGCGGCGTGCTCCTTGCATTTTCGAGCATGTGGTTTTCCTGGTATCTGCTGAACAAACAGTCTGAGTGAGAAGAAGACCAACAAAGAAAGCAGACATGAACGTAAATCGATTTTAGGAGGGCTGGAAGGATGCTGTTTAAATACTTAATGGCGAAGAACGAGGATATCCCGCCAGGGACAGCGACAATCTATTTCGGATTCTCTTCCATTTTTTGGTTCATTATCGGGACGGGTCTCGGTTCCTTCAATGCTGCGAAGCTCGCGTTCCCGGATTTCGTGACGGGTACCGAGCTTTTTGCTTTTGGGCACATGCGCCAAGTGCACGTGCTGGCCGTGATTCTGGGCTGGATCTCCATGGCCTTTGCCATGACTATGATGTACATGACACCGGCTTTGGGTAACACCAAGCTGTGGTCCGAAAAGCTGGGTCTATGGACGGCCTTTCTGTGGAACGTGGGGCTCTCTCTGGGTCTGTTCTTGCTGTGGCTGGGGTTCACCTCTGGTCGTGAATATTCGGACCTGATTTGGCCCATCGACCTGGTAATCATGTTCGGGGTCCTGGTGCCGTTGGGCATTAACGTATGGATGACCATCGCTCACCGTCGCACGCAGGGGATCTACATCACCAACTGGTTCTTCGGTGCCTGCATCTTCATGGTATGGGTGGTGTTCCTGGTGGGGCAGTCTGCGGAACTGTTCAACCTCACCGGGCTGACCGAGGGTTATCTCACCTTCTGGTTTGCACATAACGTGTTGGGTCTGTGGATCACGCCAGTAGCTGCGGCGATCGCTTACTACACGATTCCCAAGCTCACGGGCAATCCGCTGTACTCACACCGCATCGGCCATCTGCACTTCTGGGCCATTATCGCCTTCTATTCCACGCCGGCTTCTCATCATCTGCTCTCGGCTCCGCTGCCGGAGTGGTTGAAGTCGTTTGCCTCCGTGGAAGGCGTGCTGATCCTGATTCCCGCTATCGCCTTCGTGGCCAACATCCTGCTGACCATGAAGGGGCGCTGGAGCATGTTTGTGGAGAATGTGGAAATCAAGTTCAGCGTCACCGGTGTGCTGCTGGCCATTCCGCTCAACATGCAGGGTGGGTTCCAACAGACTCGTGCCATCAACTGGTACGTGCACGGTACCGGCTGGATCGTGGCTCACGCTCATTTGGCCCTACTGGGTATGTCGAGCTTCCTGGAAATCGCAGCCGTGTACTTCGGTTTGCAGCAAATGCTGCGCCGCAAGCTGTACTCGCTGGCTCTGGCCAATTTCCACTACTGGTTCGTGATTATTGGTTTCTGCATCTACTGGATCTCTATGACCATTGCGGGTCTGATCCAGGGTGCGGGCAAGATCTACGAAGTTCCGTACATCGACGTGGTGGTGGCCGAGCACCCGTATATGATCGCCCGCTGGATTGGCGGCACCATGGTGTTCACCGGTAATCTCGTGTGGCTCTACAACATGTATATGACGGCCGTCGAGGGAACCGTGGTGCCCAAGGGCCGTTACGCCCACGAGCTGGCCTACGAGCGGTAAGCGGGTAAGTGGACGCCTTATCACGCTGGATGCGTGACGCTTTTTCGGGTAAGGAAACGAAAGACGTCCAGCCTCTAACTAGAAAACTCCCCGGTCCCCCGCAAGGGGCCGGGGAGGGCTAAAAATAATCAGGGGAGGAACGAGAAGTGGCATTTCAATCGTATAAATTCGGATCGGCGGGTGTCGGCTTGATGCTGGGGTTCTCCATGACCATCACGCTGTTCCTGCCGAGCTGGGATTTCCGGTCTGCTGAATCAACCTGGGTGGGGCTCGACAAGTCCTTGTCCAATGGGCGCGTGATTGGTTGGTCTTATGAAGATCCACTGGTGCGTGGCGAAGGCAAGCCCATCACCGTCATCTTGGACAAAGATCCAAAGACGGGTGAGGAGTTCGATCCGGCTATACGCGTCTATGTCTACAAGCCGGGAACGCCTTTCGCAGCGGTGATTAACCATCCCGACAATCTGGGTCCCACCGTCAAGAGCCTGAGTATCAGCAAGGGGAAGATCGATCAAGTCAATAAAGCTCAGGGTGCTGTCTTCACCATTAATTATGCAGACGTAAATGGTGAAGAGTGGGCTTATGTGGAAAACGCTACGGTGACCCGAGGATGGACACCTGATTTGATCCTCAACTCCACGGATGACAGCCAGCACAAGTACGTGGGCAAGGGGAAGACCGTGTACATCACGGAAGGTTGCTGGTGGTGTCACACACTGTTGCCCGAGCAGACTCAGGACTGGCAAGTGTTTGGCTGGCCGCCTTACGTAGGTGACATGAATGGTGAGATGCCAACGGTCTTTGGCTCGGACCGCAAGGCTCCAGACCTCTTGCACGTTGCCTCACGTAACTCGTCTCGCGAGTGGATGATGTTGCACTTCTTCAATCCGCGGTTGGTGCAGCCCAATTCCATCATGCCACGCTTCGACTATCTATGGGGTAAGGTGGACGCCAACGGCAACCCTATCGATTTCGCCAAGTGGCGCAAGGAGTATGACGAGTATCGGAGAGGGTTGCGTCCCTATCCGCCCGAGGTGCCCGAATATGCCCCGGATACGGAAATCAGGGCTTTGATCGACTGGATACTCACCAGCCTAAAATAAGAATAGCGGAGGATTAGACAATGGGATGGAAATTCGACAACCCTCTTTATACGCTCTCCGATGAAGAGGAAGTAAAGCAGATGATCTCACAGTGGGAGTCGGAGAAACACGGCGGTCTGTGGGAAGGTAACAACCGCTTGCCATATCCTCTGACTTGGCTCATTGCCCTGGTGATTCTGACTGCCTTTTTGATCACCATGCCCATCTGGGGGCAGCGCCCCACAGCTCAGCTGTATGCACCCATGGTGGAGCTGATGGATTCGCCAGAAGTCCAACGCTTGACGACTCCCGAGGAGAAGATCGCCTATCTAACTGATCGCGCCATGGAAGTTCTTGAAGCGATGGATGATTCCAGGTTACCCGGACTTTTGGACCGGCATCCCATCAACTGGCTCGATCTGCAGCTGATCGCGCCTCAAATCCGGGAGATTGCCGCTGCGGGAGGACCCTACGGCCTGGAGAGCTACAATGTGGTCGGTGACCAAGTGGTCTTGGCCAACTTTGAAGGTAGTTTCCGCCCGGATGGCTTGCGCGAACGTGTCCAGCCGTGGTGGGATCTGGGCTTTACTATCGACCTGTTCTACGTAGCCTATTTTGTCTTGGCTATGGTCATCGTGTGCAAACGCTTGCCGCCGTACACGATGAAGCCTGATATGTCCAAGGCCACCTGATACATACCAACAGCATTTGGAGAATAACGTCATGATTGATATCGACTTTGCACCAACTGTCTTCCTCGTGGAGATTCTAATTGTGCTCATTCTGCCAGCTCTGTATGGCTATATGCTGGTAGACAAGTACTGGGAGAAACATAAGGCGGAAGATTCACCTGATGTAGACGCCTTCAACTAAAACGATAATAGGCAGTTTAACTCTCTTTGAATGCCGCTGATTCTTACGAGTCAGCGGCATTTTTTTAATTTTGGAAGAGGCAGTGGATATCTAGTAGAAGTCGTGTGACTGCTCGTGAGAAAACTTGAGATAAGAAGTTGCTAGCCAGATTTTCGATCGTCAGTGACGCGAACGGCGGGTTTCTAACAGGTGAAAAAGTTATTTGAAACAGTCGGTTATGCATCTGTGTTGGCTGCGAGAGCACTTTACATTTGCAGTCGAAGAGCCTATAGTTATAGACTCGATGTGGACCTAGGGCAGGGGATTCCTGTTATACCCGCTTATGGGGGGGGTCGGGGTCCGAAACTCTTTCAGTTTTAGAGACTTATCTGACGATCAGCTACCATCCATTGTGCGAGCACCCGTGTTGGGTCGTGTAACCGCGAAATGTGGATTGATATGCAAGATTGGTTAGTCATGCTGTCCCAACTGTTGGGTTGGTTGACGGGCGGTGTTCTTCCCGTCTTGGTGGAAGTGGCGCAGAACACTACGGTTTTAGGTATCGATCTGAGCATCGAGAGTCTGCGCTCGAGAAAATTCAGTATAGGCATCTTCGTTTTTCTGGTCATCTCGCTGATCATTTTTGCCTATATCATTTGGGTCTATTGGCCAAAGCGTGGTAAGGAGGAAGCCCTCAAGCGCGGCGAGAAAATCATGTTCGGTGCCATCATCATGGGCCTCTTCATTGCGGTTGCATTCGGCTGGCTGCAGCTGATCGAAGGATATCTTGTTTAGAGGAGACAGGTGATGAAAGAATTCATTGAATCGCTGCCCGACGGCTGGACAATCTATGTCTGGATGGTGGCTGCAGCAGCCATCCTCATTGGTGCTGTTTTTCTGCTGCGCTGGGCGGCGAAGAACGATCAGTTCGACGAGAACATCAAATACGTGGTGTTCGATGAGAACGATAAGGACAAGATGGATCCGGAGGAGTACCAGAAGAGCAGAGAAGTGATCGCACACCAAGAGGAGCTGCGCAAAGAATACCTGCGGAGGAAGGCCGAGCGTTATGCTGCACGACGCAAATGAAAGCGGGTGAGAAAAACCTGCTTATTTTCATTGCTGTCGTTGTAGGTTTCATGCTCGTCTATCGGGGATATCAGGAATTTACCGATCCGGATCCTGGCATCCCGTTCTACACCACGGCCTCTCCGGAACTCAAACGAGAAGCGGAGGCATTGTACAAGCGACTCAAGTGCTCCAAGTGTCATGCCCTGTGGATGGTACGAAACATGATGGCCAATGTGCCGGCTCCGGCACTGGACGGAATCGGCTCATTGAGGAGCGAAGAGTGGTTTTATCGCTATCTTTCGGCAGAGAATCCGCAATCGATCTTGCCGAGTCGGCTGCGTCCAGAATACCGCATGCCTTCGTATGCGCATCTGCCAGAAAAGGAGCGACGTCTGCTGGCGGCCTATCTGGCAAGCCTGAAGGTCGAAGACTGGTATCTGGAAGAGACCCGAAAGGCCGAATATGAAAAGTTGACGGGAAAGCCTTACGTGCCGAAGAGCGATGAATAAAGCGCTCAAGCAGCGGTTGATGGATATGGGGGTAGCGACTATTGCCGTCTCCTGTGGCGCTCTCGTGATTTATGTGGGCGATACCTTGCTGGGCGTCAAATTGGAGCTTTTCTACGGTATCGCTACATTCCATCCCTTGTGGATCGTGGATCTGTTCTTCGTTCCGTTTCTTGGCGGAATTGTCGTGTCCTTGATCTATGGTCTTGGAGGGAAGATCCTGGCACATTTCTCGCCGCTGATCGTACGTGTGATCAGTTACTATCAATTACACCTGGAGGGCCCTCCCCCAGGCTCGGATCTGCTACCGTTGGGGTATTGGTTGTTGGTGGTTATCGTGGCCGCAGAGTTTGCCGCCATCGGGGGCGTGGTAGGAGAGGTCGTTGTCAAGCGTACCTATGGCAGAGAGGGGCAGCTGCACAAACGGCGCCGCAGAAAAAAGGCCAAGCGCCAGGCCGTACAGGATGCCCGGTGAGATTGCGGTAAGATTGCGGTGAGATGAGGATGGCTTGAGGGTTTGCTCATGGCCAACGACTACATTCAAAGACGCAGAATCGTCATTAGTAAGGAACAGGTGGAGCAGAGGCGCCGTTTCCTGGGCGCCACATTCGTAACTGCCATCGTGCTCACCCTGATCGGGGGCACGATACACGTGCTCACCTTGGGGTCGAACCGCATGCACGAGATGCGCAGTAAGATCTCCTACGATATTTCGGAACTAGAATCCAAACTTAGGGCCGCGGGTGAAGAGCGTTTCCGGCAGACTTTCCACGAGTTCAAGCTCAAACAGATCGAGAGCTATACGGTGGAAGAAGCCGAAGCCCTTTTGAGTCCTGAGCAATGGGCTGAGCTGGAAACCATGATTCTCATTCCTGCGGGTACCTTCGTCATGGGTACCGACTATCACCGCGCAGATCCCCAGGACAAGCCTCAGCGGGTGGTGGAATTGGATGCCTACATGATCGATAAATACGAAGTGACCAATGCCCAATACGCCCGCTTCGTAGCCGCTACTGATTATCGCCCACCGTTACACTGGGACAAGGGCCGTATCCCGGAAGGCCTTGAGCTGCATCCGGTAACCATGATTTCCTGGTTTGATGCCAAACGCTATGCAGAGTGGGCGGGTAAACGTTTGCCTACCGAGGCCGAGTGGGAGCGTGCCGCCAGAGGCACGGATGGCCGGCGCTGGCCCTGGGGCAACAACATGGATCCGGCACGCCTGAACACATACTATCAGGTGGGATCTACCACCCCTGTGGGTAGCTATCCGGAAGGCGCCAGTCCCGAGGGGGTGATGGACTTAGCTGGCAATGTCAGTGAATGGGTGTATGACGATTTCCTGCCCTATCCGGGCTCCAAGGCTCCCAGCAGCATGTTTCAGGCCAAGGTCCCGGTTTTGCCCAAATCTGGTGCCGAACGTTCCATGAAGGTTGTCGATTTTATGACCACGGAGGAACGTTACAAGGTGATACGCGGAGGTTCATGGAAGAGTGACCCGTTTTCCACTTCCGGGTATCATCGTAACTTCTCATGGCCTAATTTTGCATCGGATTTTTTTGGATTCAGGTGTGCGAAAGACGTTGAATAGATTATTGCAATTTGTCATAGCCTTGCTGGGCTGCGTGGCTGGTAGCAGCACGGTGTGGGCTGCGGATAGTTATCGATGGCTGCACGTGACCATCGAAACCCCATGGGCAATTTTTCTCTTCCTGTTGCCCATGGTGCTGGTGCCCATCGTGTTGATGGCAATTCTCTATTGGCGCTTCGCCATCATGGGTGCGAATAAGAAACAAGATAAGAACGAAGGTGGTGAGGAATCCGCGGAAAGAATGACGCCAGAAGAATGACGCCGGAAGCACGGCTCCAGCATGTGAACAATCCTCTCGCGACTCAATTCTGGGAAGGAATGAAAAAGAAACAGGATATGCGGAAGATGCATGGGAGAAACGTGGGGCGCATCATCGTGTGGGTGATGTCGCTTTCCGTTACCCTGGGCGCCTTGGCGGTATTGGGGCCTGGTGTCAGCCATGCGCAGGAGGACGAGAGTCTGCGCGTGATGAAGGGTTTCACCGAACAGGAAAAAGAGGAGAGCGAGATTGTAAAGATTTCGACCGAACGCAAACACCAGATCATGTTCATCATGGGATTCATATTATTGGTGGGTGTGATCGCTACTGCTGCGCTGGGAGTAGCCATGGTGTTGTTCGGTAAGGAGGTTTTCGTCGCCCATATGGTTTGCGCCTTATTCAGCGTATTCCTATCCATTGTGCACGCCGTGACGGCCGTCGTTTGGTTCTTCCCTTTCTGAATTTTCTCGCCTGATGTCCCTGCATTCTAGGCCGCTGACCGCCCACACCGGTGGTGCGCAAGTGGGTAGTCAAATCTGGGCGTGGGGTGTGCTGGGGGTCTATTTCCTATCCGGAATCACTGGCCTGGCTTACGAGATTCTGTGGGTGCGTATGCTTACCATCCAGTTCGGCGTAAGCAGCTTTGGGGTGGTCATGACCCTGGCCACCTTCATGATCGGACTGGGTGCCGGTAGTCTGATGGGAGGACGCTGGTTTGCAACGGTACGCCAACCGCTCCTGGTATTGGCTGTACTCGAAGGACTGGTGGCATTGTTCGCGCTACTCATGCCCTGGCTATTCAGTGGCATCGACCACCTGTTGGGAGATTTGGCAGCCGCATGGCCCCTGGCCGTGTGGTATGCCATACAAGCCCTTATGGCCTTCCTGCTGTTGTTTTTCCCTTCCCTTGCTCTGGGCCTGGGTTTTCCGCTGGTCCTCAAGGCCTTGCGTGGGACGAGCGTGACCCTGCCGCTGATCTATGGGATCAACACGGCAGGCGGCGCTGCAGGTGCCTTGTTGCCGCTTTTGCTATTGCCGACATTGGGGTGGACCCTTGCCATGCAGACTGTGGCCTTGGTGGGTTTGGGGGTGGCGTTGGGACTCGCATTGCTTGCTAGACGCCAGTCCCTTTCGCAAGGGGAGCAGGAGGCGATGGAGACTGATCCGATGGCGTCTCGACCTGCCTGGCGCGTACTCCTGGCCTATGGTGTCATTGGTGGAGCAGCTTTGATGCTGGAGATTGGTTGGAGTCGTCTCTATGGTATGGTCTTGCTGCGAACGGAATACGTATTGGCCATCATTCTGTTCGTATTTTTGGTAGGTATCGGTATCGGCAGTATTGTCGCTCGCTGGTTATCCCTTCGCCTACTGCATCATTTCCCTTGGCTTGCGGCCCTAGCGGCTTTGTTCAGTCTGTGGGGACTGCCCATGTTGGCGGCATGGGCGGAAGGCGCTCATTTTCAGAGTCTGCCCCAAGGCTTGTTTCTGCAAACCGTAGCGCTCGCTCTGTTGACCTTGCCTCTGACTCTGGTACTAGGGGCTTGGTTGCCCTTGTTGGCCCGCCATGTTGCAGGCGGTACTGTGACGGGGGCTTGGCTCTATGGAGCCAATGCATTAGGAGCCGGGCTGGGTGCGCTGTTGTGTGGTTTTGTATTCATTCCCGCGTGGGGAACTGCATCCACCCTGTGTTTGGCCGCCCTCCTGTTATTCGTCGCGGGGATGGTCTGGGTATCAGAGCGGCGCTATTGGTCATTGCTCCCTGTGTTTCTCATTTTGGCCTGGCCGTTGATCCGCCTGCCTCCGGTGAGTGAGTTGTTGCCAGAAGCTCATGCAGGAAGTCGCGATCTCATGCTCTATGAGGATGCGATCTCGGTGACCCATGTAGTGGAGGACCACGAGGGGCAACGCATCCTGTTGTCGGATCTGCGCCGCATGGACGCATCTTCTGAACCCACGGCCGTCGAGGTACAGAAAAATCAAGGGCGCCTGGCGTTGCTGCTCCATCCGCGTCCCATGCGGGTTTTATTTTTGGGGCTGGGTACGGGGATCACTGCCTCGCCGGTGGTGTACTTTCCTGCACTTGAGGCCTCTGCCGTGGAATTGTCCGCTGGTTCCATTCGGGCAGCACGCCTCTGGTTCGAGCCGGTCAATGAAGGGGTGAGTATGCGTATCGCCGTGCACCACGACGACGCACGGCGTTTCCTGCGTGCGAGCGAGCAGCGCTACGATGTCATTGTTGGTGACCTGTTCCATCCGGATCTGGTGGGCCGTAGCCACTTGTTGTCGGTGCAGCAGTTTCAGCGTGGTCTCGCGCACTTGGCCGCTGGCGGTCTTTATATCCAGTGGTTGGCTCTCAATCAGTTCGACGTACCAGCCTTGCAGACGGTGATACGCAGCTTCCAGGCGGTTTTTCCTGCCGTGCAGGTTTATACAGATGGGTTGCGTCTGGCTTTGGTGGGCTATGCCCGCTCGCCGGAATCAGGTCGTTTCGATCCGGTCGAGAGGATGGCGGGCCTCACCGCTTCACAAAGGAAGGCGCTTACGGGGGGCGAGGGCATGTGGACCTGGCTGGGACGTTTCTGGGGTCCGCTGCCGATGCCGGATGGACCCGTCCAAGACGAGTGGGCGCCGAAGCTCGAATTCAGCCTGCCGATCTTGCGCTATGGCGGCTCACTGGATCTGGGGAGGATGCTCGAATGGTTGTTGGCGCAGCGGCCCACACCTGAGGCAGCCTGGCGCCTGTTGGGATTCGAAGGGCATCCTCATCCGGATTTTGAAGGGGCCTACGTAGCCACCGAACTTGCTATGCGTAGCTGGCTGGCTTCGATCCGGGGACGGAACGGGGAGGCTCAACGTTTGTTACGTTTCGCTTACGAGGCCAATCCCCTCGATCGATGGGTAGGATACGGCCTAGCCGACCGATTGTATGCAAGCCTTCCGGCCTTGGACGAACAAACCCGCTGGCAGGTCCTACAGAAGATCCTGGAGATTCGTCCCGATCACGTGCAGGCCCTGCGCGAAGTGTTGCGCATGGAGCTGGCACGTGAACCTGAATCACCAGCGGTGGCGCGTTACCGTCAGCGTCTACAGACCCTTGCGCCATTTTTGGAAGTGCCCTGACTTTTCTCACGGAAGGGAGGGAAGGCGTGCACAAAAAAAGGCCCGCTCTTTGCGGGCCTTTTCAATGGATTCTAAAATCCAGACAGACGCAGGTGCAGGGCTCAATACTCCCCGCTGCTGCGGCGGCGATTTACGTCTTCAATCGCCTTGTTGGTGATCATGATGCTACCTACAATCAGAATCAGGAAAACCAGAATAGGCACCAATACATTGATACCAAGATCTTCGACCATGTTTCCAACCCTCCTGTTATTTTTGTGCTGCCCCTCCCTGCTCATGAGGGATAGACATCAGCCATTCTAACCACGCTTGTCAAGAAAAGCAACCGCTGTTGAGCGTACAAGGGATTCCACAGGGAATAATATTGATAAATTGCTGATTCTCGGATTATTTCTCCTTTATTTTCGTGTGGTATTGATTTCTGCCCCTGATTCCATGATGATTATAGGGTGATTGCTGCCTCGGGAAGGGTAGCGATCACGAGCGAGCAAGCGAGCAACAACAACAAAACAAATGAAAGGAGGTCGAGATGAACACGACACTGTTATGGATCTTGTTGGCACTGACCTTGCTCTTCTTCGTGCTGCTGCCTCTCGCAGCCGCCTGAGCGGGTTCTAATATACCCTCATTCGGGAGGGGGCTGTTCTTTTCAGGGGGTGATCAGGAAGATGGGTCGCTGGACATAGCGGGGTCATCCTGACGTAAGGGAAAGTACAGTATCCCCTCCCGATCATCTCTTTGGAGTCTCACTGTCAATACGTCTTGCTGAGGATCGTTCACAAAAATGGCACGTCGATAGACTCCGACGTGGCCGTCTTGAATGGCTTGGTGCCATTTCCCCTCGTCGTTGATTCGAAAGGAGACGATGAGATCGTGTGCCGGCCGTCGCGGCGGGCGGGTGGCAATTACCAGGAATTCGATCATACCGCGCGTGATGCGCGTAGGGCGGGTTTCAACCTCCACGGTGATATCTTCCCAGATTTGCGGGGGATAGCGCGGTATGTCATCCTTGCTGCAAGCGCCGAGTAGAAACAACAGGGGCATACTTGTCAGCCACCCGATAGTTGCAGGGCGGTATCTGCGAGAGGTTCTACTCATGACGACGAGGAATCGCGTTTGTTCTTGCGCCGATGCCGATAGTCGACCAGGTAATAGATGATGGCGGCCATACTTACCACCCAGATCACACCGGCGACAATGCCCCAGTCGAACCAGGGGCGTTCAAAGCCAGGCCGCACCCCCCAAAAGGGGAAGGTTAATCCGGTGGCCACTAGCAGCAATATGAAGAACAAGGCGAAGAACCAGTAAGGGATTTTGTGGTCCGATTGCTCGGACATTTTTTCCACCATTTCCCAGTCTTCCAGGCCACGGCGTTCGATGCGGTCCGCTTCGCTCTTGTAACCCAAGTGGTCTTTCGGGGTCTCGCCCCATTTCACTTCCTGGGCGGGTTTCAAGGGGATATCGTCTTTGATGACTTTCTTGACCATGGAGTTGCTCCCATCTCAAGGAACGTAATGCTGTATATTATAGCGTTTTTCCCAATCACTACCGGCAGCTCGGGCAGTGATGGTGATGCGATACAGACCGGGGTTCAGTCCACCATCGATGTGCAGGCGCACGTCTTTGCGAGTGGCGGTTTCGAAATGCACCGTAGAGCGTTCCAGGATATAGCGATCATCGGGCAGGCCAGCGACCTGCAGTTCTATGATGGTGGGTTCGTAGGTCTTGTTGGCGACATTGATCTGATAGTCCAGGATCCTGCCGCCGCTGCCGGCGGAATCCGCCCGGAACACCGACAGGTGATAGGGTTCGTACTGGACGATGCCCCAAGTCAGGATGCCCAGGGCCAGGATGAATACCGGGGCCACCCAAGAGGCGCGTCCCAGGAGGCTGGTCAGGGGGACTCTATTGGACAACTGATGCTTGCCCTTGCGCTGACCGAAGCGGAAGCGTAACAGCCCAGGGGTGCCATCACGGTGCTGGTGTAATCGATCACAGGCCGTGATGCATTCTCCGCAGTTGGTACAACTGTCGAAGGTGAGGGTCTGGCGCGGATCGATGCCTACCGGGCAAGCGGTGACGCAGAAATTGCATTTGCGGCATTCCTCCCCACGCGAGGCATCGTATTCCACGTGCAGTGTATCCCGGGTCTTGAATAGGAATTGCCACATGCGATAGATGCACATGTACCGGCAGGTGTAGTGGCGAACCACGGCGATGTTGGCAAAGGTGATGAACACGAACACGGTGTAGATCCAATAGAGAGAGCCCGCTAGACGCTCGTCCTCCTGGAAAGTGACAAAGGACCACATAGCCCCGGGAGGGAAGAAATACAGCAAGGGGATCAAGGCCAGGAACATGGCCATGGCTAGCAACTTGAAAAATAGGATCAACCAGTTGAGCGGCTTGTTCTTGCCCGTGGAGACTCGTACGTCAGTGCCTTCGTCTCCCCAGTTGATGATGGCCCGTTTACCCAACAGCTTGGTAGTGACCTTGTTGGCCCAGGTGGAGGCCGTGTTCTGGGGACAGAGCCAGCCGCAGAACACCGTACCCAGCGAGGAGTAGAGCAGAATGAGCAGGCAAGCGGCGGCCAGCCAAAAACCGAAGACGATGAAGAAGTCAGCAAACCACACCTGGTGATTGAGGATGACGAACCCTGAGGACAAGTCGATCCGAAAGATTCCGGACAGGGGGATAAGGATCAGGAGCAGTAATCCGCCTGCCCGACTGAAGAATCTCCAGGTGGAGAGATTGGCAGGCGTACGACGGGGCGCCCGTACGGTGATGGGAATGCCCTTGATGGAGGTATTGCCTTTCATGACCTCTTCGTCTTATTCCGCACCGCGTTCGCGATCTGCGGTTACGACTTATCGCCACTTTACTCAGAGGGAGCGAGCGTGTAAGTTACTGAAACGGTCTCGGAAACGCTCCCGGCAGTTTTACAGAAGGAGCCGGACGGGTGACCGAAGCCAAAATTCGATCAGCCAGAACCGACCCAGCCATTATAGCGCATAATTCCAACCCCATGAACGCTCAATATTTTCGAAGAAAGCCCGAATAATGGAGCGAGCCCAGATGAAGCAAACGAAGGTCGACAGGAGGTTGAGGCGATCCCTGCTTTTTACCCTACTGCTACTGGGAGGGCTGGTGACCCTCTCTGCCTGCAGTGAAGAGCCCGTGGGCCCCACGGCTGAGGAGGTCGGTCAGCGATTCTACGAAGCAGTACAGCGGGGTGATTTTACCACTGCCGCCGGCCTGTTCATTGAGAAGATTCCCCGGCAAGAGATTATTGCCGAGCTGGAGCGCAATCGCCAAGAGCTGGGGGATTTGGAGGATTTTCGCCTGAAAGACACAGTGGTGAACACCGTCTTCAGCGGGCGCCGTTACATTCTCAAATACAAAACCCGCTACAGCAAAAAACACGCCACCGAGGGGTTGATCCTGTTCCAGCCCGTCTCCGACCGCATCGTGCGCATCGAAATGCACAACGTGCGCACCCGCGACTGAGTGCGCTCATCTAAAGGTCAGGTGCAGCATGCGTCCGCCCGTCTTCTGGGCCAGGGTGCGGTATTCTTTGTCGGTGTCGGGGTCCGAGCGTCCCATGGGTAAGGTGAAAACGGGGCTGGGGATCTCGCTGTAATAAATAGTGTCGTCTGAAGGTTCGTCTCCGACAAGCAAGTAGGCTCCGGGCGGAGGAGCCTCACGCGCCGCCACGCGAAAGGCACGGCCGATTGTTTCCCGGTTACCCACGAAGGGAGCCTCGCTCATGAGGTTGTCGAACATCTCACCCATGGTGCCCTGATAGGTCTTGGCGCGACTGTCCGAGAACCAGGTGATGGCGCTCAAGTGCTTGTCAGCGCGGATGACGATGAGGCGCAAGATGGGTACCAAGAACATGGAGACTCCGTGCATGGAACCGGAGGCGTCCACCACCAGATGCAGGTCCTTGCCTGGGATCTCCTTCAAACCCTTGACGAACATCTCGAAATCCTTGCGTCCCACGTTGGCGCTCTCTAGTATGGTCTCTAGCTGGGTATCTGGGTCGGTAATCAGGACGCGCTTGAAATTCTTTTTTAGACGCTCCTTGTCAGATTCAGCAAGCTGCAACTGTTCTTGCAACATCTCCACCTGCTTGCGCAGCTTGGGCAATTCGTTTTCTTCAGCGATGCGGGTGGTGATGAGGATGGTCACCAAAAGGAAGATGAAAGTGGCCAGCATGAGCAAGGCCACGTCTGAGAAGCTCTCATGAACATTGGAAGCCGATTTACGAAATTTGGCCATGGTCAGCTTCCTCCTTCATGACATGTCTCTAGAAGAGAAGTGCGAGGGGGGATCAATGGCGGCCGGCGCGTAGAGCGCGGCGCAGTCTCCCCCACCAAGAGCGATTGACCTTGTTGATCATCTGAATCTCCTTCTTCAGAAGGTCCGTGTAATACATTTGCAGGACTACGGCATCCCTAAGGGTCTTGTTCCGGTCCTCTGAATCATTGATCTGGTTGAGTTGTTTGGCTTCTTTGTGGAATTGTTGCATGGCTGCAGTGGTTTCATCGATAGCCTGGCGCAGGGTGGCGACGTTGGCCCCCAGGTGTTCGATTTCGTGATTCAGAGCGCGGATGTCGCGTTCCATAGTGGGTTTGCAGTCTGAGGCGCAGTACACCATACAGATCTTCTTTAGGGTATCTGAGAGATTCTGGATACCACCGTCGGTTATGAGTGCGAACACGCGCAGGATGACTCCCCCGAGAATGGAGCCCAGTAGGGTGGTATAGAAGGCCGTACCCATGCCACCCATGGCCCGGCGCAGGCCACTCAACAGTCGCTGTTGGTCCTCGCCCAGAGCGTCCAGCGAGGTGGTCAAGCCAGACAGGGTGAGCGTGAGTCCGATTACCGTGCCGATGAGCCCCAAGGTGATGAGCAGGTTACCGATGACCTCCACTGCATGGCTCTTGCGATGATAGTCCGCCAATTCCACTTCGATGAGAGATTCGATATCGGGTTGGCCGTTCTTGGACAGCACCTCCTTGAGGGCAATGAAGAAACGCTGCACGGCATGACGGTCGTCCTCGGGATTGATGCCGGGCAGGCTGGTCTGCTTGGCAATATTGCCCAGACGCACTGCCTGGATGGCCTCGTTGGTAATGGAGATGGTGAGAGCGAAACTGATGGCCAGCCCCATGAGAAACAGCCCCATGATTACCCACGTGATGCGGCTGGGGTCCTGTTTCATGAATTGCCATAGATTGGTGTCCAGATAGAGAATGAAATAGACTGCGATGGCCGTGGCCGCCCAGCCCAGCCACAGCAGGAGGGCACGAAAGGACTGCTCGTGTACCATATGTTTATGGCGGGCCATATGTGACCGTTTCCTTGGGCGCCACAAGGGCAGGAGTGCCGGTGTCCTTCTCTTTTGTCAGGGAGGTGGGCGCTAAAAACCTACAGCACGACAATGTTATAAGAAAAAACCTCAGTGCTGCAACGGCAGCCACAGGAATGAAAAAAGGCCAGTGCACGAACCTGGCCTTTTTTATAAAAATTGTAAGAACGACCTCGCCGACGCGAAGCCTTTCCAGAAATCGTACCCGGATTTCAGGCCTTCAGGGCCAGGGCCGAAGCGACATACAACAGAAAAAACCAGATAACGGCCATCGCGATGCAGATAAAACCGTCGAACTTGTTGATATTGGTGGAATTTCCAGCCATGTTCCCTCCTCCTGCGGATATTTTTATTCTCAAGAACGATGGTGGCAGCCGACACCATCCCCCAAACTCTATCGAAGTTTTGCACATGTTTGCACGCAGGTCAAGGCGGCTTCGGAGCGGACAAAGAGTGCGGTTCGGTGGTTTTTTCCAGAGTTGTGCTGGGGATAGAGGTTTTAGTAAAATCAAAAATTTGACTATTTTAGTGGTTTGTTTGAGTTCGGAGCTTGTCTGGGGCGGCCAGGGGGCCAGGGGAGGGCGAAGGTTGTGTGTCAGTAAAAATCGACGGGAGCGAGGATGGGGGACAGATTGGTTCAACGAGAATTACTGAAATTTCTGGTAGCATCTCCTTTTTTCTTTTTCGTGGGTACGGTACATGGCGTGGTCCAGGTGCTGCCGCCGGTGCGGGCCTGGCTGGATTCCATTGGCAGTCCCTATGGCGGGCCCGGCCACATGATCGATCCCTTAGCCCACGCCCACATCAACGTGGTGGGCGGGGTGGTGCTATTGTGCATGGCGGTGACATATTACTTGTTCCAGGCCATCAGCGGTCGCCCTGTCTATTCCGTGCGCCTGCTCAACCATTCCTTCTGGTGGACGGCGCTGGGAGTGACGGGCTTCTATACCACGCTGATGGTCTTTGGCATCCTCAAGGGTCAGGCCCTGTTGGCTGGTGACCACGAGGAGATTGCAGCGTTGCACAGCATCTACAGTCCTATCATCGCCTCCGTTTCCACGGTCATGGGGATCGGTTTCTGGGTCTTTTTCGCCAACGTCTTTCTCACCGCAAGGGCCATCTTTTCTACGCGTCGCCATGATACTTGAATGTGGTTGTCCCGGGGAATATCCCCCGTGGCGGGACGAAGACGTGGATTTGGGTGGGAGCGTGGTGCACGAATTGTCCGTACCCATGTTTCTGCACATGCCCCTGGCCTTTGAGGCCTATCTCAAAAAACAGCAGGAGGCCTTGATCAAGCTCCAGCTTGCGGAACGCTGGCCGGGGTTGGTGCTCTTCTCGACGGGCATGTTGCGGGGGCGAATGCTGCGCCTGCTGCACGAAGATACACATTCCCTCTCCACCCAGGTGCGGCACCTGCCCTCGCCGTTTCACCTGCGGGCCCACCTGCATCACGGCAACATCAGCACCGCTCGCAACGTGATCCGGGACATGCAGAGGGAGCTGATCGACAGCGGGCGCATGCCAAAGGAATTGTATCTCGCCTACCTGACCTGTCCCCGGTGTAGCGAGGACCGTGGAGGTGAACGCCTGTTGCTATTGCGGCGTTGGGAGGAAAGCCTGGTGTTGCGCAATCGCGCGCGCCGGCGGGGTGAGCCCGATCAGGAATGAGTCCACCTTGGAATAAGTCCGCTCAGGCGCGCTACTTGCTGGTGGCCTTTTGGGGCTTGTTTTTTGGGGCAGGGGAGGTGTTACGCGGTGCAGGTTGGCAGGCGCGCAGTTCCCGTTTGAACCGTTCCAGAGCTTGAGCCTTGGTCTGCAAGGTTTCGCACTGTTGGCGTAGATCGGTCAACTGACCTTCCAGGTTCTTCTTCGATTCTCGGATCTTACTTAGGGTCTTCATGTGCTGTTCGATGCCACGGCGCTTGTCCTGGATCTGCTGGACCAGAGGGGTAACGAGTTCCCTGAGCCACAAGTCTGTTTCTTTGTGTGTCTCCAAAAAGAGATTGCGGGCGTGGCTGACCAGGGAGATGAAGAACTTTTTGACTACGAAGTGCTGCTCGCTTATGGTGGCGAAGGTGCTGTTGCGGAACTCTTCCGACTTCAGATATAGCCGGTCCAACTCGTCGCTGTAGCGCTTGATGGGGAAGGGGCGGGGCGCCGCCACGTGCAGGCCATATTCGGTCTGAAACTTGTGGTAGATGCTCTGCACCAGCTTGTGGGTCTCCTCGGCCTGGCGGCTCACGATCTGCATGGCATCACGCATGCTGTCGAAGAAGACGGCCATGCCGTTCTTCATGCCCACCGTAGTCCAACTACCCGACATCTCCCGGCGGGTCTTTTCGATGAGGGCGTCGATGGCCTCGATGTCCAGGGTGTTGAACATGGTTTTGGCCTGCAAGGCCAGTTTACGCCGGCTGAGCTGAAAGCTCTTGACGCATTCGTAGTAGCTGGCCTTCTTCTCCTTGGCCTTCTGCAGCAATTGCTGCACCACCTCTTCGTTGCTGCCGCGCAGGGAGGAGAGTTCCTGCATCTGGGTCTTGGTGTCCTCCAGCTGGGCCAGCAAAGGGGTGAGCAGTTCGTCGATGAGGTGATCCAGTCCCGAGGCAATGTTGTCCCACAGGATGTGCTGCCGTGCCGGCAGGATCTCGCTGGCCAGTAGTCCTTCCAGGGCCGACAGCTTGCTTCGTTCCAGCAGCTCCTGATTACCACGGATCTTGGCCACCAGGGCCTTTTGCGCCGACACGGGAAAGACGCTTTGCTCATCGATGCCCAACAGGTTGGCCGTGGCGCGGCACTGTTCCGTGATGGAGGCCTCGATTTCACCGGGCTCTTTCATCTCGTCCCACAGGGTGTCGATTTTGTTGAGCACAGCGAGCAACCCCTGTTGCTGGTTGCGACGGCAGGACATGATGTGGTTCTGCCACATGTCCAGATCGCTGCGCGTGACTCCGGTGTCTGCGGAGAGAACAAAGAGCACGGCCTGGGCACTGGGCAGCATGTTGAGGGTCAGTTCGGGTTCGCTGCCCAAGGCGTTGAGGCCCGGCGTATCTAGGATCACCAGGCCTTGTTTCAATAGGGGATGGGGGAAACTGATAATGGCATGGCGCCAGACCGGAATCTCCACCCGCCGGTCTGGATCGCTCCCTTCAGTTTCCGACGCACCGGAAGCATGAAACAATCCCAGGTTTTCGGCCTCTTCCACCGTGACTTCCTTGGTTTTGACGATTTCGCGGAAGGTTGCCACCATCTGCTCCGGCACTTCCACGTCGAGGGGCAGCCTGGTCCAATAGCTGTCCTCATTTTTCAATTCGCTGAGGCTGATGTCACTGAGGCGAGTCTCGATGGGTAGCAGCTTGATGTAGGATTCTCCGCTCTCATGATCGAAGAACAGTTCGGTGGGGCACATGGTGGTGCGCCCCACCTCGGAGGGCAACAGTCGGCGGCCGTAATCGGCAAAAAAAATGGCATTGATGAGTTCAGTCTTGCCGCGAGAGAATTCGGCTACGAAGGCTAGGCTAAGGCGGTCCGATTCCAGGGCTTGCAAGGCGTCGTAGAGACGCAACTCGATCTCGGGGCTGGTCAACTCGTGCTGGCTGATCCAGCCGTGGAATCCCTGGATGGTCTTGAGGAGCGCGGCCCGCCAGTCGGCGAAGGCCTGCATTTCCATCTTGAAGCGACCCGACCGCGGGTCCGCGTTGAGATTCAGCACGTTCGTCGTCGCCATAGTGTCCTTTCCGTCATGGCCAGGCAGGGCCGATGCTACCGCTTCGACCTCCTGTATCGGAATGCGGGTACGGATTTATGAATATTTGTGCATTTTTTGTGGCCGGGTCCGCGTTTCCAGGGTACCCGTACCGTGCATATCGACCCCTCTCTTACAAAGCTTGAGGGGTTATCCTTTTGAAAGACCAAGGGTTCCGGAGAGAATGTCGGATGGGCGCCAGAGCCGGGGTAAGCTTGTCCATTGGCGCCGCCAGCACGCCCGAAGAGTAGGACGACGGCACTCTCCGGTATAGCAAAACATTGGGCGAGACAATGCAATAGAAGGGAGCGACCTTTCCACGGCGGAGTGGTGATGCGCGTGCCCAGGTGATCCACTGCCAGGGCGGTGATATCGTTCCGACTGGTTCGGAACGGTGCATCCGAGCGGGATACGGGCTGCGTTCACAATGCCGCAGGCCCGTTGCCACGGAGACGGGCGCCAAGAGTCAGGGGGCGTGGGATGCAAATCCACCGCCACAGGAAGAAAGGCAGGAAGAGGGGGAGCCAGACGGCAGGGTGCAGGGCTCCGATGCGGGTGCCCGTGTTTTCTCGGTCCGGGTCTTCCAGCACTTTCTGGGGGACGATGACGGTACTTTGCACTATGGTCGTGTCGTTGACCGGGTTAGGATCGCCATCGCTGAAGAGGGTGGCAGTGTGCTCTATCGTGCCAGCGATGGCCGGCGTCACCTCCACGATGATCGAAACGGTGTCGGTCCCCGGTTCGATGGCACCCAGATCACAGCTGACCGTGGAGACCGTGGCGCTGCAGCTGCCCTGCGAGGGTTCCATGCGGGCAACGGTCACACCGCCGGGCAGCGCATATTCCCAGCGGACGTTGGTGGCGTAGAGTCCCCCGGTATTGGAGATCTGGCCTGCGATGGTCAAGGGGGTGTTCTGTGCCACCGGATCCGGAGTGGCGGCCATGCTCAGGGCCAGATCGGCCCGGCCGCTGGCCAGGATGGTCCCCGCTTCCCCCACGGCCACGAATTGGATTCCATTCCAGGCTGCGGCAGTGAGGCGGGCCTGGATCACCTGGACGTCGGCGCGCCAACTGCCACCGTCCGTGCTGGCCAGGGTGAGTCCGCCTTCGCCGGTGACCAGATATTGCTTGCCGGTCCAGACGACGCTTGTGAGGTCCTCAGAGCGTCCGGTGCCGATGCCGGTCCAGGTGATACCGTCCAGACTGCTCAGGGCCTTGCCCTTCTCGCCCACGGCCAGCAGGCCGCCCTTGCCCTCGGTCACGTCCAGCAGGGCCGTGGAGAGACCGCTGAGGCGTGCGGTCCAGGCTTGGGCGTCCGGACTGGTGAGAATCGTGCCGCCCGCGCCGACGGCCACGAAGCGCTGGTTGCCGCCGTCCCAGGTGACGGCGTAGAGATCACTGGCGGTGCTGGAGTTCTGTAGCGTCCAGGTTTGGCCGTCGGGGCTGGTGAGCACCGTGCCGCCCGCGCCGACGGCCACGAAGCGCTGGCCGCCGTCCCAGGCCACGGCGTAGAGATCGCTGGCGGTGCCGGAGTTCTGTAGCGTCCAGGTTTGGCCGTCGGGGCTGGTGAGCACCGTGCCGCCCGTGCCCACGGCCACGAACAGGGTCCCATTCCAGGTCACGCCATGGAGATCGGCGTTCACCAGGCCGGCGCCGACGACGCTCCAGTTCAAGCCCGAGTCACTGGTGAGGAGCAGGCCGCCGTCCCCCACCGCCAGGAAACGACTGCCGTTCCAGACCAGGTCGCGCAAGGCGGAGCCCGCGCTCACGTCCGTACCCTCTACGGTCCAGTTGTTGCCGTCGGGGCTGCTCAAGAGACTCTCCCGGCCTACGGCCACGAGGCGGGTACCGCTCCAGGCCACGCCCTGCAACTGGGCGGTGGTCCCGGAGAGCTGGGCGATCCAGTTTTCCCCGTCGGGGCTGGTGAAGACGACACCGCCGGTGCCCACGGCGACGAATTGGCTGCCGTCCCAGAGGACGTCGTACAGGGTCTGGCTGGTGAGCGTGTCGGTGTTGGGGGTCCAGTTGAAGCCGTCGGCACTGGTGAGCACCGTCCCGGCACTGCCCACCGCCACGTAGCGGCTGTCGTTACAGGCCAGTCCCCGCAGAATGATGCCGATGCCGATGTGTCGCGTGGTCCAGCTCAGGCCGTCGGGACTGGTGAGGATGGTGCCGGAACTGCCTGCGGCGATGAAATGACCCAGATCATTGCTCCACAGGATCCTTTCCAGAGCGGCGCCGGTGCCCGAGTCCACTTCGATCCAGGTGATGCCGTCGTCGCTGGCGATCATTTTGCCGTTGGCGCCACCGGCCACGTAACGATCCAGCGTGGGGCTCCAGGCCACGTCGATGAGGGCGACGTCGGTGATTCCGGTCGTGCGAAAAGTCCAGTCGTTCGCATCGGGACTGGTGGCCAGCAAGCCGTTGTCACCCACCACCACGTAGCGAGTGCCGGTATGGAGGATGCCGTAGAGCGGGTGGATCACGCCCAGAGAGTCCACCTGCCAGTTGCTGCCGTCGCTGCTGGAGGCGATGATCCCGCTGCCGCCTACGGCATAGAAGCGGCTGCCGTCCCAGAGGACCCGCCGAAAATCGCTTGCATCCGGCAGGGGATTGACCGCGGTCCATTTGGTGCCCGCCGCTCGGGCCGCTTCCGGATACGCCGTACCCAGAAGGCAGAGGGTGGTGAGAAACAGGATGGAAAAGAGGGCAGGCAGGCGAAGCATCATGGGCTGCTGGCTGGGATGTGTGGCAACGTTCATACCCTAATATTCAGACCCCGCGGACGGCGGAAAATTCCACGAAATCCGCGGCCCGGGCGCGCCGTGGGGCCGGTCTCAGTTCAGGCCCATGCCCAGATCGTGGATCGGCGCCACCAGCAGGATCTTGAGCAGCTGGATGGCGAACAGCACCACGATGGGAGAGAGATCCAGTCCGGCGATGGGCGGCAGCAGGCGGCGTGCCGGTCGCAGTACGGGCTCGTTCACGCTGTGCAGCAGGCCGAAGATGGGGTGATTGCCACCGGGTCCCACCCAGCTCAGGATGACCTCCACCAGGATGGTGATGAGATAGAGATTGAGAGTGAGCGCCAGCAGTTGGGCCACCGACATCACCAGCAGTCCGGAGGCACCGAAGTCCTGTCCGGCGGCGAGATGGATGAGGGCGGTGGCCAGCATCTGGACCGCCAGCAGCAGGACGATGGAGGCCAGGTCCAGCCCCTTCCAGCCGGGAATCACCCGGCGCAAGGGGCGCAGGAAGGGATTGGTGACCTTGACGATGAACTGGGAGATGGGGTTGTAGAAATCGGCGCGTACGATCTGCAGGATCAGGCGCAACAGCACCGCGATCAGAAAGAGGTCCGACAGGGCGCTGATGATATAGACGCTGGCATTGGTGAAATAAGGATTGTCGATCACGCGTCCGCTCCCAAGAGTTCAGCCAGTTCTTCGGCCCGATCGCGGGCGGCCACCAGGGCACGGGTGAACAACCGTTGCAGCCCGCCTTCCTGCAGCACGGCGATGGCCCACTCCGTGGTACCGCCGGGTGAAGTCACCCGCTGGCGCAGTGTGGCACTGTCCTCAGCGGTCTCCAGTGCCATCTTGGCGGCCCCGAAGGTCGTCTGCAGGGTGAGCAGGCGGGCGACGTCGGCGGGCAGCCCCAGCTCCCGGCCGGCCTGTTCCAAGGCCTCCATGACCAGGAAGACATAGGCGGGTCCGCTGCCGGAGAGGGCGGTGACCGCGTCCATGAGGGATTCGTCCTCCAGCCAGACGGTGAGGCCCACGGCCCGCAGCACGAATTCCGCCAGATCCCGTTGCGCCGGGCTCACCCGGGCATTGGCGTGCAGAGCGGTGGCGGCGCTCTGTACCATGGCCGGAGTGTTGGGCATGGCCCGCACGACAGGACAGTCCTGTCCCAGCCAGCGGGTCAAATCGGCCTCGCGAATGCCGGCGGCCACGGAAATGATCAGGGGGGGCGGTTGCGGCAGATGGGCTGCCAGCGCTTCCGCCACCCCCTTCATGACCTGGGGCTTCACCGCCAGCACCACCACCTCGGCACCCTCCAGGGCGGCGGCGTTGTCTTCGGTGGTACGCACACCGAGTCCCTCCAGGCGCTGGCGCTGCTGCGGATCGGGGTCGGCGACGCGGATGCGGGCGGGATCGAAACGGTCCGCCAGCAGCCCCGCCACCAGGCTGCGGGCCATGTTGCCGCCGCCGATGAAGGCTATTCTGGGATTCTCCATGACGATATTCGTTTTTTCTTAAGTTTATCGGTCCCTCGCACCAGAAGAAAGTATCCACAGGGGTCGGAGTCGGGACTCCGACCCCTGTGGACAATCCCTGTGGATAACTGGAGGGGATCAGCGGAAGGCGTCTTTGTTGACGGCCTTGGACATGGCCTCTTGCTTGCTCACCAGTCCCCGGGCCACCAGGTCCTGCAGGCACTGATCCAGGGTCTGCATGCCCACGGATTGGCCGGTCTGGATGGCGGAATACATCTGCGGCACCTTGTTCTCGCGGATCAGGTTGCGGATGGCGGGGGTGCCGATCATGATCTCGTGGGCGGCGATGCGGCCGCCGCCCACCTTTTTCAGCAGGGTCTGAGAGATCACCGCGCGCAGGGACTCCGACAGCATGGAGCGCACCATCTCCTTTTCCGCGGCGGGGAACACGTCGATGATGCGGTCGATGGTCTTGGCCGCGGAGCTGGTGTGCAAGGTGCCGAACACCATGTGGCCGGTTTCGGCGGCGGTGAGTGCCAGGCCGATGGTCTCCGGGTCGCGCATCTCCCCCACCAGAATGGTGTCGGGGTCCTCGCGCAGGGCGGAGCGCAGGGCCTCGGCGAAGCCCAGGGTGTCGCGATGTACCTCGCGCTGGTTCACCAGGCATTTCTTGCTCTGGTGCACGAATTCGATGGGGTCCTCCAGGGTGAGGATGTGCCCGAATTCGTTGTTGTTCTTGTAGTCCAGCATGGCGGCGAGGGTGGTGGACTTGCCGGAACCGGTGGGGCCGGTCACCAGCACGATGCCGCGGGGATATTCGGCGATTTCCTTGAACACCTCGGGACAGCCCAGCTCTTCCAGGGACAGGATGGTGGAGGGAATGGTGCGGAACACACCGCCCACGCCGCGGTTGTGATTGAAGACATTGACGCGGAAGCGCGCCAGGCCCGGGATCTCGAAGGAGAAATCGGTCTCCAGATTTTCCTCGAAGTCCTTGCGCTGCTTGTCGTTCATGATGTCGTAGAGCATGTTCTGGACGGTCTTGTTGTCCAGGGCGGGTACGTTGATACGGCGCACGTCGCCGTCCACGCGGATCATGGGGGGCAATCCCGCCGACAGGTGCAGGTCCGAGGCGTTGTTCTTGACGCTGAAGGCCAGCAATTCAGCCACGTCCATTCCACTTTCCTCCCGGAGACGATGTGGCACACTACAAGTGACGGGCGCGCCTCCCAAGGCCAGGCCTGCAGCAAGCCTGCGGGTCGCGCGCCGTATTTTTCTAGCGGCAGCTCGGTATTCTTCTTGAGATGAGCACTCGAGACTTGACGGAGAACCTGAACCGGGTGCGCGCCCGCATTGCGGCGGCCGAGGCCCGTTTCGGGCGCCCGCCGGGTTCGGTGCGACTGCTGGCCGTGAGCAAGACCTGGCCGGCTGCAGACCTGCGTGCCGTCCATGCGGCGGGCCAGCAGGCCTTCGGCGAGAGCTACGTGCAGGAGGCCCTGGGCAAGCAGGAAGCCCTGGCGGACCTGGAGCTGGAATGGCATTTCATCGGCCCCGTGCAGTCCAACAAGACCCGTGACATCGCCGGCCGCTTCCACTGGGTGCACAGCGTGGATCGCCTCAAGATCGCCCGCCGCCTGTCAGCCCAGCGCCCGGCCCACTTGCCGCCGCTCCAGGTCTGCCTGCAGGTCAACATCAGCGGCGAGTCCAGCAAGGCGGGTTGCGCCCCAGGAGAAGTGGAAGGACTGGCGGCCGCGGTGGCGGAATTGCCGCGCCTGCGCCTGCGGGGGCTCATGGCCATCCCCGCGCCCCGCGACGACTTCCAAGTCCAGCGGGACGCCTTCCGGCGGCTGCGTGCCTTGCAAGCGGGGCTCATCGCCCGGGGACTGGCACTGGACACCCTGTCCATGGGCATGTCGGCCGATCTGGAGGCCGCCATCGCCGAGGGGGCGACCATGGTGCGAGTGGGCACGGCCCTTTTCGGCACGCGCCCCTCGAAACGCATCCGCTAGCCCGGCAGGAACCAGCGCCGCCCGCCTCTGCCTGTCAGCACCTGCAGCGGAGCGCCGTAGAGCCGTTCCAGGGCCTCTTTCTCCAGCACGACCTCCCGTGGTCCCAGCTGGTAGGAGCCGTCGCCATAGAGCAGCAGAAAGTGGTCACAGGCCCGGGCGGCCAGATTGACGTCGTGCACCACCATGAGCACGGTCCGGCCTGCGGCGGCCAAGTCGGCCAGGAGATCGAGCAGGGCGAGTTGATGCCGCAGGTCCAAGTGGTTGACGGGCTCGTCCAACAACAGGACGCGGGGATCCTGGGCCAGCAGGGTGGCCAGTTGCAGGCGCTGGTATTCCCCCCCGGAGAGGGTGCCGATGGCGCGCGCCTCGTAGCCCGCCAGATCCACGGCCGCGAGGGCCGCACGGGCGGCGGCGACGTCCTCCGGGCCTTCCCAGCCCCAGCGGGACAGATGGGGATGGCGGCCGATGAGCACGGTCTCCAGTACGGTGCTGGGAAAGACCTCGCGGTGGTCCTGGAACAGGACGCCCAAACGGCGGGCCCGCTCCCGCCCGCTCCAGTGTGCGAGCGGCCGCCCGCACAGGTGCAGCGTTCCGGCCTCGGGGGGACGCAGTCCCGCCAGGGTGTGCAGCAGGGTGGTCTTGCCCGCGCCGTTGCGTCCCAGCAGGCCCCAGCAACGGCCCGCTGCCAGGGTCAGGGACAATGCCTGGCAGACGCAGTGCCCGGCGATGTGCACGGTGAGCCCGCGCGCCTCCAGCAAGGGATCCTCTGCCGGCCGGGCAGAGGGCGGATCGGCGGCGGGATGCTCTTCGCTGCCCATGCGGATACTCATATCGAAGTACGGTCGAGCCGCTGCAACAGATAGAGAAACAGGGGGACCCCCAAGAGGGCGGTGAGTACCCCCACCGGAAGTTGCTGCGGGGCCAGCAGGGTGCGGGCCAGGGTGTCGGCCACCAGCAGCAGGGCGGCGCCGAGGAATACCGAGGCCGGCAGCAGGATACGGTGGTCCCGTCCTCCCAGCAGGCGTACCAGATGAGGTACCACCAGGCCCACGAAGCCGATGTTACCGGCGATGGTGACGGCCACGGCCGTGAGCAGGGAGGCGAGCACATACAGGCGCAGGCGCAGTGCGGGGACCTCCACGCCCAGCGCTGCGGCGCGGATCTCGCCCCGTACCAGTACATTGAGCGGCCGGGCCAGGAGGGCAGCGGCCAGCAGACCGGCGGCGAGCACCGCCGGTCCCCACAGTGAGAGGCGGGTGAGCGAGAGGTCGCCCATGAGCCAGAACAACATGCCCCGCAGCTGGCTGTCCGGGCCGATGGCCAGCAGGAAGCTGATGAGTGCCCCCCAACCGGCGGCGACCACCACCCCCGTGAGCAGCAGGCGTGCCGGGGTCCAATGCCCGCCGCTCCGCGCCAGGCCGAAGACCAGTGCCATGGACAGCAGGGCCCCGGCGAAGGCGCTGCCCGTGGTCCACCCGCTGCCCAGGCCTCCTCCCAGGCCCAGCAGCAGCGCTCCCAGGGCGCCGGCCGAGGCGCCGCCGGAGACCCCCAGGATATAGGGATCGGCCAGTGGGTTGCGCAGCAGGGCCTGCAGCAGGGCGCCGGCCAGGGCCAGCAGTCCCCCGCAGGCGAAGGCGTTGGCGGCCCGCTCCAGGCGCAGGGCCAGGATCTGGCGTGTGCCGTCCGGGGCGTTGCCTGCCCAGACCTGCCACAGCTGCTCCCAGCCGAGGGGGACGCTGCCTTGGAGCAGGGCGAAGGCCAGGCCGCCCAGGGCCAGCGAGAACGTGGCCGCCAGCAACCAGCCGCCCCGCCGGGCCCCTGCAAGCGGGGCTGCAGGCACGGAGGTGGAGTCGGCCGGCGGTTTCATTTGCGGTTTCACATCGGGCCCGGAGGTCATGGGCGTGCAGACATGTTGGGGGTCATGAGCGCAGGGAGATGATGGGCCAGCCCTTCATTTCCGCATGCTGGGCCAGGGTCTCGTCCGGATCCACGGCCACCGGATGGGTGACCCGTTCGAGCAGGGGCAGGTCGTTGTGGGAATCGGAATAGAACCAGCTCCCGGCCAGATTGTACCCCGTCCGGCGCAGCCATTCCTCCAGCCGCTGGACCTTGCCCTCCCGGAAACAGGGCAGGTCCTGCACCCGCCCAGTGTAGCGGCCGCCGCGCATTTCCGGCTCCGTCGCCAGGAGATGGGGAACGGCCAGGGCCCGGGCGATGGGTTCGGTGACGAAACGATTGGTGGCAGTGACGATGAGCAGGATGCGCCCGGCCCGGCGGTGGTGTTCCAGGAGTTCGCGGGCTTTGGGCAGGATGATGGGCTGGATCTTGCGGGCCATGAAACGCGCGCGCAGCGCCTGCAGGGTCTGCGGGTCCAGGCGGGTCAGCGGGGCGAGGGTGAAGGCGAGGAATTCATGGATGTCCAGGCTGCCGGCCCGATATTCCTCGTAGAAACGCCGGTTCTCCCGCTCGTAGTACTCGCGGTCCACGAGCCCTTCTTCCACCAGGAATTGTCCCCACAGGTAGTCGCTGTCCCCCGCGAGCAGGGTGTTGTCGAGATCGAATATGGCCAGGCTCAATTGTCAACCTCATGTTTCTAAAGTAAAAATCTAATCATCCGGCGGCAGGTCCTCGGCCGAAGTCCCGTCTGCGATCCAGTTCGGAGTTGGGGCGGCCTGCGCCTCGCTCCTACCCGGCTATTTGCGGGGCCGGAGCCGATTGTGGGAAAATTAACACAAGCATACAGGGTGATGGAGCAGTGATCGACGGCGACGGATACAGACCGAATGTAGGCATCATCCTGAGCAATCAGGCGGGCCAGCTGTTGTGGGCACGCCGTATCGGCCAGAATGCCTGGCAGTTCCCCCAGGGCGGCATCGCCCCCCATGAGACCCCAGAAGAGGCCATGTACCGGGAATTGCGCGAGGAAGTGGGCCTGCAACCCGGAGACGTGCACCTCATCGCCCGCACCCGGGACTGGCTGCGCTATCGCCTGCCCCGGCGCCTGATCCGCCGCCACAGCAAGCCCGTGTGCATCGGCCAGAAGCAGATCTGGTTCATGCTGCGACTGTTGTGCGACGAGAGCAAGGTGCGGTTCGATCTCACCGACCACCCCGAGTTCGATTACTGGCGCTGGATCGACTATTGGGGGCCTCTGCGCGAGGTGGTGGCCTTCAAGCGACGGGTTTATCGCCAAGCCCTGGAGGAATTCGCCCCCTATATCTTGTGCGGCCAGGATGCCCCACCGCCCGCATCCAATGCCCGAATGCCCACTGGATGAGGGACCGGCTGAAAGCCAGCCTCACTTTGCCGGAAAAGGGAGGTCAGAGAAAGAAAACGCGGGGCAGACCGCGCCTCAACCCTGAAGGGCGCGCAGATGGTTGGCCAGGCGGCTCTTCTGACGCGCCGCCCTGTTCTTGTGGATGATACCCTTGCGGGCCATCTTGTCGATCACGGGCTCGGCCTCACGGAAGGCGGTCAGGGCCTGTTCGCGGTCTCCGGCTTCGATGGCCTTGCGCACCTTCTTCACGGCGGTGCGCATGCGCGAACGCAACTTGCGATTGTGCGCCCTGCGTTTCTCCGCCTGCCGCGCCCGCTTTCTTGCCTGTGCTGAATTGGCCAATCGCAGATCTCCTCTACTACCAGACTCGTGAAAGGGCAAATACTATGAGGATTTTGGGCCTGTTTGTCAAATGAGCGCTGGAAATGGATGTTGGCGCCGCCGATAAGGGGGTGGGGACCTGGTAGACAAAGTTGGGGACGAAACTGGGGGGGAGGAAACTTGTACCGCATGCTACAGGCCAGTATCATCCCGCCGATGTCCGGCACTGTGTGCTCGCGCCCCAGCCCTTCTCTTTCCCACCGCCCTTGCGTTCCGCCCGCTGTCGAAGTACCCCCGGCTTTGCGCCCGCCGGGAGGCGCTCGTTGCATGCCGGTGCACCGGCGGGTAGGCCGCCGTCCATGAGCCGGCGCTTGCTGCGTTCCACCGCCACGGTGGGGGCCATGACCGGCATCTCTCGGGTGCTGGGGCTGCTGCGCGACATCGTCATCGCGCGTGCCTTCGGGGCCGGCGTGGGGGCGGATGCCTTTTTCGTCGCCTTCAAGATTCCCAATTTCCTGCGCCGCCTGTTCGGGGAGGGGGCCTTCTCCCAGGCCTTCGTGCCGGTGCTTGCCGAATACAAGAGCCGGCGCGATGGCGCCGCGGTTCGGCAATTGGTGGACAGCGTGGTGGGCGTGTTGGGCGGGGTGTTGTGCCTGGTGACGGTGGCGGGCATCGTGGCGGCGCCCTTGCTGGTGTTGATCTTCGCCCCGGGCTTCTTGCAGGAGTCGGCCAAGTTCGACCTCACGGCGGAGATGATCCGCATCACCTTTCCTTACATCCTGTTTATTTCGCTCACCGCCCTGGCTGGCGGTATCCTCAACAGTTACGGGCGCTTCGCCGTCCCCGCTTTTACGCCAGCCCTGCTCAATCTCTGCCTCATCGCCGCGGCCCTGTGGCTGGCCCCGCGGCTGGCGGAGCCGGTGACCGCACTGGCCTGGGGGGTATTGCTGGCCGGGGTGGTACAGCTGCTCTTCCAGTTGCCCTATCTGCGGGCCCTGGGGCTCTTGCCACGGCCGCGCTTGCACTGGCGGCACGAAGGGGTACAGCGGGTGGTACGGCTCATGCTGCCCGGGATCTTCGGCTCCTCCGTGGCGCAGATCAATCTCTTGTTCGATACCCTCATCGCTTCCTTCCTGGTGACCGGTAGCGTCAGCTGGCTCTATTTCTCCGACCGCCTGGTGGAGTTTCCTTTGGGGGTGTTCGGTATCGCTCTGGCCACCGTGATCCTGCCGGCCCTGTCCCGGCGCCATGCCGAGGACGACCCCAGGGCCTTCCTCGCCACCCTGGACTGGGCCCTGCGCCTGGCGGTGGTCATCGGCGTGCCTGCGGCGGTGGCCCTGGTGGTGCTGGCCGGGCCGCTCCTGGTGACCCTGTTCCAGTACGGGGCCTTCACCCTGGAAGACGTGGCCATGTCCCGCCTGAGCCTCATGGCCTATGCCCTGGGCCTGGTGGGCTTCATTCTGGTGAAAGTGCTGGCCCCGGGATTCTATGCCCGCCAGGACACGCGCACCCCGGTACGCGCCGCCGTGGTGGCCATGGTGGCCAACATGGGGCTCAACGTGGCCTTCGTGGTGCCCATGGTGTTGCTGGATGTGCCCGGCCCCCATGCCGGTTTGGCACTGGCCACCTCGCTGGCCGCCTTCCTCAATGCCGGATTGCTCCTGGTCTGGCTGCGCCGCGATGCCGGTTATCGGCCAGCTCCCGGCTGGGGGCGCCTGCTAGTGCAGGTGGCCGTGGCCAGTCTGGCGATGGCCGGGCTGCTCCATGCGCTGTCCGCGGAGATGGCGCACTGGGGCGGCTGGAGCTGGCCGACCCGGGCAGCGGTGCTGGCGGGGCTGGTGGTGGTGGGCGCGGGAAGTTATTTCCTGGTCTTGCGCCTGGCGGGCCTGCACCTGCGCACCCTGCTGCGCGGTTGAACCTTTCCCTTTGGACGTGCCCCCTTTTTGTATCCCTGTTTTAATCCCGGTTTTGAGATCGCGGCGCTGCAGCACTACTGTGGTGCTATAATGCAGCATTTCGCGGGTGCGCCGGCGATGGCACCGAACGGGATTGGGTGAAACCATTGAGTTGAAATTGGGATCGATGAAATTGGCGCAATGGAACTGATTCGGGGGGATTACAATCTCAGGCCTGCACACCGCGGCTGTGCGGCCACCATCGGCAATTTCGATGGCGTGCACCTGGGCCACCAGGCGGTGTTGGGACAGCTCTCGGAGAAGGCCGCCGAACTGGGCCTGCCCACCGTGGTGGTGACCTTCGAGCCCCATCCCCAGGAATTCTTCGGCGGTGACAGCGCGCCGCCGCGCCTCACCCGCTTTCGTGAGAAGGTCCAGATCCTGCGCCGTTACGCGGTGGGTCGGGTGCTGGTGTTGCGTTTCGACGCCCGCCTGGCACGCATGCCGGCCCGCACCTTCATCGATCAGATCCTGGTGGCGGGGCTGGGGATCCGCTATCTGGTGGTGGGGGACGATTTCCGTTTCGGCCACCGGCGGGAGGGCGACATCGAGACCCTGCGCCGGGCCGGGTTGCAGGCCGGGTTTTCGGTGGTGAACATGCACACCTTCGAGATCGACGGCGAACGGGTGAGCAGCACGCGCATCCGCCAGGCTCTGCAGGCCGGTGCCCTGGAGCGGGCCGCCAAGTTGCTGGGGCGCTGTTACCGGCTCTCCGGGCGGGTGGCCAGGGGGGACCGGCGCGGCCGGGCTATGGGCTTTCCCACGGCCAATCTCCACGTACACGGCACCCCCCGCGCTCGGGCGGCCACCCGCCTGCCCCTACTGGGGGTTTATGCGGTGGATGTGTTCGGGCTGGAGAACGAACCCCTCCACGGGGTGGCCAACATCGGCGTACGCCCCACCGTGGACGGGCGCCGCTGCCTGCTGGAGGTGCATTTGCTGGATTTCGAGGGCGACCTCTACGGCCGCCACTTGCAGGTGGAATTTCTGAAGAAACTGCGGGAGGAGCGCCGCTTCGAGTCCCTGGCGGCCTTGCAGGCCCAGATCGCCCGGGACGTGGCGGCGGCCCGGGAATTCTTCCGCCAGGAGTCGCGCCCGGTGGACCAGGTCAGCCATGCCTGATTCCGGTCTGGTGCCGTACCCCGGTCGCCGGGCGGGTGTTGCACGCAGCATCGAAAACGACGAGCGCCATGTTTCATGAGTGAAGACTACAAAGCCACCCTGAATCTGCCGCGCACGGCCTTCGCCATGAAGGCCAACCTGGCCCAGCGCGAGCCCCAGTTCCTGGCGGCCTGGCAGGAGATGGATCTCTACCGCCGGTTGCGCGAAGCACGCGCCGGCGCCCCCAAATACGTCCTCCACGACGGCCCGCCCTATGCCAACGGCGAGATCCACATCGGCCACGCCGTCAACAAGGTACTCAAGGACATCATCGTCAAGGCCAAGTCCCTGGAGGGCTATGACGCCCCTTACGTGCCGGGCTGGGATTGCCACGGCCTGCCCATCGAACTCAACGTGGAGAAACGGATCGGCAAGGCGGGGGTGCAGGTGGAGGCCAACCGGTTCCGCCGGGCCTGCCGCGAGTACGCCGCCCGCCAGGTGGAGCGACAGCGGCGTGATTTCCAGCGCCTGGGGGTGCTGGGAGACTGGTCGCAACCCTATCTCACCATGGATTTCGCCTTCGAGGCGGACATCATCCGTGCCCTCGGCCGGATCATCGAGCGCGGCCATCTGCACAAGGGCTACAAGCCCGTGCATTGGTGCAGCGACTGTGGTTCCGCGCTGGCGGAGGCCGAGGTGGAATATGCCGAGCGCACTTCGCCCGCCATCGACGTGCGTTTCGAAGTGCTGGACGAAGAGGCCCTGCTGGCGCGCTGCCATCACGTGCCGGGGCACGAAGGTTCTGGGCCCTTGTCGGTGGTGATCTGGACCACCACACCCTGGACGTTGCCGGCCAATCAGGCGGTGGCCCTCAATCCGGAATTCGACTATGTGGTGGTGCAGTGCACCACCGAGCGCGGGCCCGAGCGCCTGCTGTTGGCCGATGCCCTGCTCAAGGACGTCATGTTGCGCTACGGCATCGAAGACTACCACGTGCTCGCCTATTGCAAGGGCGCGGATCTGGAAGGACTCAAGCTGCAGCATCCCTTCTACGCGCGCGAGGTACCCATCGTCCTCGGCGAGCACGTGACGGCGGAGAGCGGCACCGGGGCCGTGCACACCGCGCCCGGGCACGGCCAGGAGGACTACGTGGTGGGCAGCTGCTACGGCCTGCCGGTGGACAACCCCGTGGATGGGGAAGGGCGTTTTCGGCCTGGCACGCCCTTGTTCGAGGGCGAACACGTGTTCACCGCCAACGACCATGTCATCGAGGTGCTCAAGGCCCGGGACATGTTGCTCCACGAGGAGGCCCTCACCCACAGCTATCCCCATTGCTGGCGGCACAAGACGCCTATCATCTTTCGTGCCACGCCCCAGTGGTTCATCAGCATGGACCAGGCGGGGTTGCGGGAGGCGGCGCTGCAGGCCATCGGTGAGGTGCGCTGGCTGCCGGAATGGGGGCGGGCGCGCATCGAGGCCATGGTGGCGGGGCGCCCCGACTGGTGTATCTCCCGCCAGCGGACCTGGGGGGTACCCATTCCGTTGTTCACCCACAAGCGCACCGGTGAACTGCATCCTCGTACCGGAGAGCTGCTGGAGGCAGTGGCGCGCCGGGTGGCGGAGGGCGGTATCGAAGCCTGGTTCGCGCTGGATGCGGCGGAATTGCTGGGCGAGGAGGCCGCCGACTACGACAAGGTGAAGGACACCCTGGACGTGTGGTTCGATTCAGGGGTCACCCATTTCTGCGTATTGCGCCGCAACCCGCAATTGGCCTGGCCAGCCGATCTCTATCTGGAGGGTTCCGACCAGCATCGCGGCTGGTTCCAATCCTCCCTGCTCACCGGCGTGGCCATGGACGGGCGGGCGCCCTACCGCACCGTGCTCACGCACGGTTTCACGGTGGATGCCCAGGGGCGCAAGATGTCCAAGTCCCTGGGCAACGTCATCGCCCCGCAGAAGGTGGTGGATACGCTGGGAGCCGACATCCTGCGCCTGTGGGTGGCGGCCATCGACTACCGCGGGGAGATGAGTGTCTCCGAGGAGATTCTCAAGCGCATGGCCGATGCCTACCGGCGCATGCGCAATACGGCGCGCTTCCTGCTGGCCAATCTCAACGGCTTCGATCCCGCCGCTCACCTGATCCCGGAGTCCGAGATGCTGGCCCTGGACCGCTGGGCGGTAGCGCGGGCGGGGCAGCTGCAAGGGGAGATTCGCCGCGCCTACGAAGACTTCGAATTCCATCAGATCTATCAGAAGGTACACAACTTCTGCACCGTGGACATGGGGGCCTTCTATCTGGACATCATCAAGGACCGCCAGTACACCACGCCGGCCGACAGCCTGGCGCGGCGCTCGGCCCAGAGCGCCCTCTATCACGTAGTGGAGGCCCTGGTACGCTGGATCGCCCCCATTCTCAGTTTCACCGCCGAGGACATCTGGCAGCATATCCCAGGCAGGCGAGGTGACTCGGTGTTTCTGGAGACCTGGTACCAGGTGGTGGAGGACTTCCCCGAACGGCTGCAGGCCGGGTCCATGGATTTCGCTTTCTGGGACCAGGTAATCGGGGTGCGCGAGGCGGTGAGCCAAGAGTTGGAAAAAATACGGGTGGCCGGAGAGATCGGGGCCTCCTTGGACGCTGAGGTGGATCTCTATTGTGCGCCGGAGCGGTACCGGCTTCTCTCTCGTCTGGAGGACGAGTTGCGCTTCGTGCTCATCACTTCCGAGGCCCGCCTGCATCCAGAAGGGGAACGCCCAGCCGGGGTCACCCAGGGTGGTGACGGCTTGTGGGTGGTGGCGAAGCGCTCGCCGCATCCCAAGTGCGTGCGCTGCTGGCATCACCGGCCGGACGTGGGCCGCGATGCCGATCATCCGGGACTCTGCGGCCGTTGCCTGTGCAACGTCACCGGAGCGGGCGAAGTGCGCTGCTACGCCTGAAGGACCATGGACATTTCCAGCGGACACGAGACGCAGCGTTGGCCCATGGGCTGGCTGGCCTTGGCGGCAGTGGTGGTGGTCCTGGATCAGAGCACCAAGGCTCTGGCCAGTCGTTTCCTGGAACTGCATCAGCCACTGCCCGTATTGCCCTTCCTCAATCTGACCCTGGTGCACAACCCCGGTGCAGCCTTCAGCCTACTCAGCGATGCAGGTGGTTGGCAGCGTTGGTTCTTTACGGGGGTGGCTTTGATAGTGAGTGCGGTGATCGTGTGGTGGTTACGTCGCCTGCCACGCGAAGAGAAGTGGCAGGGTACGGCCTTGGCACTGGTGCTGGGTGGTGCTTTGGGCAATGTCTGGGACCGCTTGCAGCTGGGCTATGTGGTAGACTTCATCGATGTCTATTACCGGGACTGGCACTGGCCAGCCTTCAACGTGGCGGACTCCGCTATCACCGTGGGGGCGGTACTGCTGATCGCCGACAGCTTCCGCAGGCCCGGGCGAGCTTCGCCATCCGGAACGAAGCTGGGTTCGAGAGAGGATGGGTGATCATGGAGATCTTGCTGGCCAATCCACGCGGTTTCTGTGCAGGCGTCAATCGTGCTATCGAGATCGTGGAACAGGTGCTGGCCCAATGCGGTGCCCCGGTCTACGTACGGCACGAAGTGGTGCACAACCGCTATGTGGTGGAGCGTCTGCGTGAGCGCGGGGCTGTATTCGTGGAAGAGTTGCACGAGGTGCCGCCGCGCACGGCAGTGGTCTTCAGCGCCCACGGTGTGTCGCAAGCGGTACGGGAAGAGGCTGCGGCTCGGGAATTGCAAGTCTTCGACGCCACTTGCCCGCTGGTGACCAAGGTCCATGTGGAGGTGGCCCGTCATCTAGCGGAAGGCCGGGAATGCGTGCTCATCGGCCATGCTGGACATCCCGAGGTGGAAGGGACTCTGGGACAGTGCCGGGAAGGACAAGGCAGCATGTATCTGGTGGAGATGGAGGCCGATGTCGCACGTCTGCAGGTCCGTGATCCCGAGCGATTGGCCTATGTGACTCAGACTACCCTGTCTGTGGACGATACGGCGCAGATCATCGCCGCTCTGAAGGCACGCTTTCCGCGCATCGTCGGGCCGCGCAAGGATGATATCTGCTATGCTACTCAGAACCGCCAGGATGCGGTGAAGCGCCTGGCGGCCGCTTGCAAGCTGGTACTGGTGGTGGGGTCGCGCAACAGTTCCAACTCCAACCGCTTGCGCGAAATCGCCGAGCGGGAAGGGGCCGAAGCCTATCTCATCGATTCGGCGGTGGAGATTCGGCGTGCCTGGTTGGAGAATATGACGCGGGTAGGCGTGACGGCTGGGGCCTCGGTACCCGAGATTCTCGTACAGGAAGTGGTCCAGCGTCTGCTGGAATGGGGAGGCGGACCGGTCGTCGAACTGGACGGGCGTAGCGAAGACGTGGTGTTCTCTTTGCCGCGGGAATTACAGGTTGCGGCACCGCAGGTCCGCGGCCGGTAGATTGTCCGGGTTCTATCGTAGTCGTTCTTCCATCTGTCTCATCCTAGTCCTTTCCTTTCGGCCAGATGCCGGTAGTTAGTACGGGCGATGCCTCTGTGCAGTGGGATTCGGAGCGTTCTTCAGGGGGCGTCATGCCGTGGCTTACCACTTGTCTACAGGGGTTTTCTGTCCTCTGGAGTTCAGGGTCAGGGGACCATCGGACTCCTGGGGACCGCCGCTCACGGGGGTCGCGGTGAGTTGTACGCATTGGGCGATAGTGCCCGTATCGCAGGTGCTGACGCTGATGGTGTAGAATCCTTCCTTGCTGGTAGGTTTGGCTGGCAGCTCGGACAGGTCGGTGGTGTAGGTATGATTTTCCGTGTAGTAGCGCTCCTGCTTGGCCATGATGTCCAGTAGAGCAGCTTGGCCGTCGCTGCGCCGTGTCTGCGTCATATGGCTGTTGTAGGCTGGGTACGCCAGGGCTGCCAGCAAGCCGATGATGGCCATTGCGATCACCAGTTCGATGAGTGTAAAGCCCCGTGTGTATTCCCATGTGAGTATCCGATCGTGGCGTCTCCCATTCATGATTTTCCTCCTCCGGGACGCGATGGTGTAACACGGAAATGCTGGCGGTAGTCTTTGGGTAGCACCCAGACCTCAGAGATTAAAAACTGGCCATTACGGGCGGGTAACATTTTGACTCCGATCTTGAGTCCTGGGCGCAGGTCATGGATAGTCCCAAATTCGGTGTTCAGGGTGTGCACCTTGAAGTTGGGGCTATAGGGCAGGCGAACGTCGTCGAGTACCAGCAGATTGCGACTGGTATCGATGCGTTGGATAGTGCCCACCAACTGGAACCCTGCAGGATAGTATTCTGGGAGTTCATGGGCACTGGCGATAGCCGGTAGCAATGTCGTTGTCGCCAGCAGTACTGTCCAGAAGAGGCGGATCGCTTGCTGTGCGAGATATTGTGATGCCATGTGCGCTTTCTCCATTGCGTCGGTTATCTCAGTTGTCGGGCCGCAATTCCTGCCAGGACAGACGTCCCTGGCTGGTATTCAAGCCAGCATCGATGGCTTTTTGTACCAGTTCACCACTGCTGCCCGGCGTATACTGGTTATTGCTCAGAAAATTGGACTCGGCCGGGATGCCCTCATTGAAACGAAGGCCGGCAGGGGCGCGGGTGGTGCCAGAGTCGTCCACCACGTCCGATTCGTCCACTTCGAAGTCGTTGTTGATGTCGAAGACTGGCTTCTCAGGCGTGCCACCGTTGATCTGACGTACCACCATGAGCCAGCCGTCGCCGCCGAAGGTGCAAGGCGTGCTCTCGGGAATGAGGGTATTGAAGAACACGTATTCACCCCGCACCTTGGGGTTGACCGCTACCCGTTCGCCGCTCTCCAGGTCGATATACCAACCGTCCTGCGTGTTGTAATCCACCATGGTGTCAGTGGTGACACGGGTATCGGCCGTGGGATAGGAGATGGTCTGGGCCAGAAGGTCCCCGCGGCCGATGTTCTTCTTGCCATGGTCCCAAATTCCGTAGAAGGACTGAGTGGCGGTGGAGGTGCGGTCACTGTCTACCAGGTACTGGCCAGTTCCGAAAAAGACCATGAGATTGGGATCGTTGTTATTGCCCTGCACCGAGACCAATTGTTTGGCGGCCACCGGCTTGGCAGTGATGGGCTGACCGGGCGAGGAGAATAGGGGTTGGGGAGTGGAGCCAGTCTTGTAGGCCACGTCCCAACTGGAGGCGTCTCTGCCGGAGAGATCGAAGGCCCACAGGTTACCGTTGAGATCGCCGGCGTAGGCACGGTCGGGAGTGCCATTGCCATCCAGATCTACCAGATTCACCGAGGACAGGCCGTCCACAGCCTTGGTGGTGATCTCGATGTAGTCGGTGCCTGCGGTCCAGACGCCGTCCAGGCCGCCTTCCAGGAAGAGGATGAACAACTTGGCTTCGCCGTCGCCGGTATCGTTATAACCGTTGCCGAATACGGCGGCCCATTGGCCATTGTTCATGAGTGCGATGATGGGCTTGCTGAAAGTGTATCCCAGGTCTGGATCGTCCTCGCTGCTAAATTCCCACAGTACCAGGTCATCCGCGTAGGTGTCCGTGAACTTGCTGGGATCGGTGATGTCCAGGGCGAACAGGCCGCGACCACCGGCACGCAGGCCGCCGACGAGAATGGTGCGCCAGGCGACGGAACCGGAAGGCGTCGTCTTGATGCGTACATCGGATACCGCGGGGCTGAGATCCACGTAATAGCGGTGGGTATACCCGGGATCGGTCAGATAGTGCAAGCCAGCGGTGGCGTCCGTGGAGAACAAGGCATAAGGAACATAGGCCAGGACTTCCTTACCATCGCTTTCCCGGAAACCGTGCAGCATACCGTCATTGGCTCCGATGTAGATCACGCCTTCACGATTTTCCCAAGCGCTCTTGAAGCTGGAATAGGCATCACTGCCGGTGCCGAAAGGCGAGGCATCTGGATAGTTCATGCGCGGCTGACCCACGTAGACAGGGTTGGAATGGACGATGTCGCCAAGCACGCTGCTGCGGATGCGGAAATTGTTGCCCGTGCCTTCATGGCTGCGGTCGCCGCGCAGATAGTCGATGCGATCTTGCCCCAGACCATCGGGTACGCCACTTGGGCCGGTGTTGAGATCGTCTTGCTGCAATTTTGCGAGGTCGTTCAGATTTTTGAATAGTACACCAGTCTTGGTGTCCCGATTATAGGTGATGACGAAGCGGCTGGCTGGATCCTGCCTGTCCAGTACCGTAGAAGCTTGCCAATTGGGGGTGCTGGCCACGGCACCGGTGAAGGGATCGAGATCGTAGGAGTACAATTCTCCTCGCCAGGAGGAGGAATTGAACTGGGCCAGGTAGACTGCGGTACCAGTGCCCAGACTAGTGGAATTGAAGGCTACGGCTGCAGCACTGCTGGTACGCTCAGTGACATCCACCAGGGCATCTTTTAGGGCTTTGCTCAAGGATTCCGGATCGTGGGCACTCAGAAACAGACCACGTCCGTTGTAGGCGGCGTGCCACAGGTCATCGATACGCTGGGGATTGCCGGAGTCGGGGTCGGGCCAACTGAAGGCCGGGTCCGTGGGGTCTGTGTCGCTGGACACCCCGGGTGTCTTAGTGTCGTCGGGGTCGAGAGTGCCTGTAACACCGAAGGATACGGTATAGGTGACCATGTGCTGATGCGAGGCTTCGTCCACTCCAGGAGTGATGGGGACTTCGTTCGGCAAGTCGATGGCCAGGTCCCGCTCGTAGTAATGCATGGCGATATCAGCCAAGGTGTTGCTGAATCCGTCCGCATAGCTGCCACCGTCGAAGGCCGTGTCGTTGTCGCCATCGGCATTGGGATTCGGCAGGCCGTCGAACCAGCCGTTGTAGTAGCCATCGGTCATGAGGACAGTGAAATTCTGCTGGCACATGCCACCCTGATCTGCAGGCAGTATGGGGCAGTTACTACCATTGACGCCAAAGAAATTTCCATCCTCGCACTCGAAGTAGCGGCCTATATCGCGCAGGCGATCGCGCAAGGGGGTCCCGCCGATTGAAGTGGTGGCATAGATGCGATCCAGGACAGCACGCTTATTTCCAGTGGCGGGATTCGTATTCATGGAGGCCACTGGAATATTGACATTGTTGTTGTTGTGCAGGGTGCCATAACCCACGCGGCCGAAATTGATGTCGGCGACCACGGCACCGATGGCGTTTTTGGCACTGTACTCGCGCTTTCGATAATAGCTGAACCAATTGGCAAAGTTCTGAATCTCTTCCTCATAGGTGCACAAAGGGGCGGCCGCGCAATCGGTACGTTCAGCGCTACCGATATAGAAGGCCGGGGGTGTGGGCGTCATGGGCGTGGGGGTGTCGGTGATCTCCACCAGGGTGTGGGCGTCGTCTGCATCCACCTCCCCGTTGCCATTGCTGTCCGTCCAGGTGTAATAGCGGGCAGGATAATAGTTGGTTACCTCAAATTCTTCTATATCATCGCCGTGCTCAGTTTCGTAATTTACCAGGGCAGTGAGGTCCATGGTGCCCGCGGAGGGATCGTAGGGATCCAACCAGGCAGCTGTGGGGGGGCTATCTGTGTAGGTGTCACCGTTGATGTTCACGCCCTTCCAGGGTTTGTAGGTGATAGCGGGGTTATAGTAGATCTTGTTGTAGTCGGAGTTGCGCGCGCGCCACACGCCATCTGCTGGATGTGGTACACCCATATTGAGCAGTGCCTCTTCGCTGGCCAAGGTCCAGTAAAAGCGATTGTCCTCTGCCGGCAGAGCATAAAAGTATCGCCTTGGGCCGATCCGGATAGTGCCTTCTTCTTCTTCTTCTGGGGTCATCATGCCCCAATCCATGCTGGTGGAATCATCGGACAAGAAGACGATGTTGGGTTCTACGGTGGTATTCAAATAGAGTGGTACCTGGGACAGAGTGCCAGGTGCGGCGCGTACAATACCGCTCGCTGCCCATATCAGGATCATAGTTAGAGCGAACGGTACTGCCGGAATGGCGTAATGGTCGGAGAGCTGTTTGCAATACTGCTTCATGTTCGTTCTCCCGTGTCGTGATCTGAGTCGTTGTTCTCAGATGTTTCTGCCGTAATAGGTCTGCAGGTAAACTACGGCGCTGTCGCTGCCTCCCGTGCCACGGGCGGTGATGCGGAAAGTGGTGATCTCTCCCGCACCGGAAGAAGAGCTGTAGTCGCCTATGTTGATGTCCTCGTTGCCCATGGTGCCCACCAGCTCGATGATGTAACGTGGCGGGCTGGCTACCCCATCGATAGTGCCGGAGTAGACGATGGCTTGTTCCCACACCGGACCGCTGAAGAAATCGGGTGGCGGGTTATTCTCGCTTACGGGCGGGTAGAGGCCGGCGACACTGCCATCGAAGGCCGAGACCGAGGCCAGATCGTCGATGAAACGCTCGGCATCCATGAGTGCGCTCTCCGCAGCCTGGAAGGCGAGATTGAGATCACGGGTGTTGCTTGCCATCTTTTCCTCCAGGCTGGAGGTGCTCATGGCAGAGACGCCGATGAGGGTGAGAATGATGAGAATCAACAGGCTGACAATGAGGGCCGCCCCCCGTTGACCGAAGGGAGGCTTATTGGGTGTGAGGCCTCTGAATTCAATGTATGGATGTCGTACCATCATGAAATGTTCCTGTTGCGTAGCATGATCGTGGTTTCGAAGATGCGCCGCAGGCGGCGATCGTCCGCGGGATCGACGGTTTCATCGAGTACATTATAGGTATTGGTGTTGAGCTGGCGGTCCACCTCATCGATAGTGCGTAGCAGCAGGCCGATACGTACTGACACTACATTGGCGAAATTTCCCACCGCATCCGCTGGTATATAACGGTTAGGAATGCCATCGGCATCGAGATCTTCACCGTATAGGAGTTGCATACTCTCAACCCCTTCCACAAGTTCTTCTACTTGCATGCCACTGCCCACCATGCGCTTTCGGTATAGGCTGGGGATGCCAACGGCATTGGGGCCAACATAATAGGCCGCTTTGATCAGGCCCATGACGGTGGCATCAGTGCCGTAGGCTTTGCTCAGTCTGTTGTCTAGATTGTTGTTGTTTGCATGGGCGATGGTGGTGCGACTGCTACCGTTGGTGACATTGGTGGCGGAGAAGATATCAGCAGTGCTGCAATCGCTAATGAGAAGTACGTCACCGGCAGCGAATACGTCGGTTCGTGGAAGTTGGATGTTGGCATTGTTTGCTTGCAGGTTGCCCAGCAGGTTGAATGACTCAGCAGGAGAGCCATACATGATTACCACGATGTCGGTATTCGGAGTGACCTCGACTGGGGTGAGGCTTTCGGTAGCGGTGAGGATAATGGGAAGTGCAGGGTATTCGAATCCTATCAGGCCGTCTTGGGCGAAGTCATATACATCATCGGCTACACCGTCTCCGTCCAGGTCTACGATGTTATTGGGCACCCTGGCACTGCTGCAACCAGAATAACCAGCCATGCGCAGGTCCTCACTCAGGAACTGCATAGCGAAACGGGCGTTCTCCTGTAGCCGAGACAGCCCATCCTGGATGCGGAAGGCTTGTTTGCTGGAAAGCATGATCTCCATCACTCCGGCGAGCAGGAGCAAGCTCAAGGCCAGGGCCACCAGGATCTCTACCAAGGTCATGCCGTGCTGAGACTGAATACAGGTTGTACTGCAATGTTTGCCATGATTCATAGGAGAGTCTCCACGGGCAACCTCACTGGGCTTTGTTCGCCGCGGGTGTCGTCCCACTGAATGGTTACGGTGAAACGAACCTCGTCGCCGTTGATGGCGCGCGCGATGGCACCGTCCCCAGAGGGTAGCAAGTCCTGCAAGTTCTGTTTCCACTCCGAGAGATCGGCTTGGGCCAAATCGGCGGGCGAGCAATCAGCGTTCACGGTGGCACAAGTGATACTGCTGCTGTAGTCGCCGAAATCGATATCGTAGGCCCCATAGAGGGCTTGGTCGCGGTTGACGCGCATGCGGTCGATGATGTCCGAGGCGAGCAGAGTAGCCTGCGAGCGCAGATAGGCACTGTGATTGTAACGCAGGCCGGTGAGTTGTAGGCCAGCCAATCCCAACAGGCCAATAGACAAGACCAACACCGTCACCAGCACCTCCATCATGGAAATTCCGCGCTGGCGGTGGACAGGATACCAGGCGGCGTAAAGGGAACGTGATATCATCGCAGGTTTCATCCGTTTTTATCCGTAGTCTCTCTCAGCAGCCGTTGTATTCGACGATCCTGGCCCTGCCCGTAGCACTGATAACGATCTGCCTGCCTTCAAAACCACTGGCGACGCAGAGATTGAAAGTGGCGCTGTTGCCGCCTGCGAGCAGCCCTCGCGGGGTGTACTGGAGCGTAGTGCTGGTATCTGTTTTGACGAGCGTGGCCCCGCCGTCCAGCGCGCCGTGGGCACGCAACAATTCACTGGAGTTTTCCTCCTGCACGATCCAGCCGTCTTGCCAGGGAGAACTGGTACAGCTGGCCTGGTCGTTGCTAGGACAGATGGTGATGGTCTGTCCACGTTTGATGGCTTCGCTGCGTGCGTAATTCAGCGTGGCAAGAAAATCGTTGCTGGCGGATACCAGGCGGTTGCGCCGGATGGTGTCCATGAAGCTCGGCGCCGCCAAGGTAGCCAGGATGGCACCGATGAGCAACGCGATGAGCAGCTCGATGAGCGTGAAACCTGTCTCTGCGTTTTTCATGTGGGTTTTGATAACATCGATGGCATGAACAGTCACGGAATCGCCGACGAACAGTCACCGCAGGCCGACGAATGGCCGTTGTGCAGTTTCAGCAGTTTCCCCCAGGCACCTCTTGTGATCCCCGCCATGAAGCCGCCTGGGGGGTGGACACAGTGTTTATCGACCGCTTGGCTGAAAAATTCAGCGGTGGGCTAACTGCTAGCAGGGTATGAGAGATGGGTGAGAGCACACCGGATTGCCTGATCGTGGGAGGCGGTCTGATCGGCATGCTCACGGCTCGGACGCTGCACCGCTGCGGCCTGCGGGTGTGCGTGCTGGAGCGAGGGCATGCAGGAGGAGAGTCTTCTTGGGCAGGTGGCGGCATCCTGTCTCCGCTCTATCCCTGGCGTTATCCACAGGCGGTGAACGTGCTCGCTACGTGGAGCCGGCAGGTCTATCCGCAGCTGGCTGAGGACCTGGCGGCGACAACCGGTATCGATCCGGAATGGACTCCGAGCGGTTTATTGATCTTGGAGGATGGCGAGGAAAAGCCAGCCCATACTTGGGCCCAGGAGTGGCAGGAGGCGCTCGAAGTGGTGGACGAAGTCTGTTGCCGGGAACTGGAGCCAGCGGTGGGAGCGGTGCCGGACCGGAGTCTGTGGTTACCGGCGGTGGCTCAGATCCGCAATCCGCGCCTACTGCGCGCCCTGCGGGCCGAACTGCGGTCCACCGCCGGCATCGAATTGCTGGAAGGCGTCGAGGTCGTCCAAATTTCCTACAGGAACGCGCATGTGGAGGGCGTGAGCACGGCTGCGGGCGACCGGTACCGGGCCCCGAACGTAGTAGTGGCAGGCGGTGCCTGGAGTGGTACTCTCCTCGCGCGGCTGGGTGTCCGCCTTCCGGTGTATCCCGTGCGCGGCCAGATGTTGCTCTATCGGGCTCAGCCCACACTGGTGCGGCATATCATCCTCAGCCAAGGGCGCTACGTGATTCCCCGCCGTGATGGCTACATCCTGGTGGGCAGCAGCGTGGAGGAAGTGGGCTTCGATCGTTCCATCACCTCAACCGTGCGTGAGGATCTCCAGGCCGCGGCTGCTCGAATGATCCCAGCTCTGGCGGAGCAACCCCTGGTTCGACAATGGGCCGGCCTGCGTCCCGGCGCGCCGGCAGGTATTCCTTATATCGGGGCTGTACCCGGTATTGCCGGGCTGTATGTCAATTGCGGGCATTTTCGCAACGGCGTGGTCCTGGGGCCGGCCAGCGCCCGCCTGTTGGCGGACTTGCTTACCGGCGTGCCACCCGAGGTGGATCCCGCACCTTACGATCCGGGCCGCAAAGAGAATTGGGAGACACGGGCGGCGCTGGACTTTTTGTCACCCTGATCCTGTAGTAGAATTGCCTGCCTGATTGCGCACCTTGAAATGCGCCGGTGTAGCTCAGCTGGTAGAGCAACTGATTCGTAATCAGTAGGTCGGAGGTTCAACTCCTCTCGCCGGCACCATCTTTCCTCTCCTCGTGCCCCATCCAGAGCCGGCACGCACTTTGCTGTGTTCTCCAGTGATTCGGCCCGGGGGAGTGAGACATACAAGGCATCCTGCGAGGGGTTCTCCTCATGACCGTGGCCCTGGCCCTGCTGTTGGGCGCGGCTCCAGTTCTGGCCGCCGATCGTACCGCTCCACTCGAAGCATTACCGCCAGGGGTACCGCGGACAATGATCACCACGGCGCCGCTCGACAGCGGCGAAGGCAAAGACGTGCGCGAGGGCAAGTACCGCAGTTGTCTGTTCGCCTATCTGCCCCGTGTGGGCAGCGACGTGGCTGCAGAACTCATCCGTAAGGCCTGCGAGGCGGAATACCTGCACCCTCGACTACGCTGACGGCAATTTTTGCCGGCGGTCGTGGTGCAGATTTCAATAGTTGGCGCGTTCCTCGAATTCCAGCCGGCGCATGCGGCGCCACGATGGGCAGGTCTTGCACTCGAAGCCTTCCGCGCCGGGGATGTTGGCCAGGCGCGAGGCTTCCAACGCCAGGCACATGCGTACGTCCTCTGCGCTCAGCCCGCCTGATTCGTGCGGGGCGACGAAACGCAGCGTGAAATAATCCAGTAATTGTTCCAGATTGCGGTGGGCATAGACGTGGTCGTAACGGGTCCAGTCCTTTGCCAGGAAACCCCTACCCATGCCGAACAGGTTCTGGTAGGCCAGTGAATCCCGCACCGGGACGTAGTGGGGTGATGCCACCGTGGGTTCACGGCGCAGTGCTTCGAGTACGGCATCGCAGCGGCGGATGTCGGGCGAGACGTGGCGAGTCACGATGCGGCTGCCCTTGTCGCTCTCCACCATGGCGATGCTGGCCACGTAGGCACCGGGTTCGAAGCCTACGAACTGGGCCATGGAGCCGGTGCGCTCCAGCCGTTCGGTGGTGCCCCGGTCCAGAAAACGATCGTAGTCCACCGTGGAGCCGATGTTGAGCGTGCCGATCTCCAGGTCACGGCTCTCGGGTTCACCCAGGCACAGGCCGAGATCGAAGCGGATGGTGGTGTTGCTGCGCGGGCGTTGGGTGAGGGCCGAGAACCAGAAGTTGCCATGGCGGGGTTCGGGCAGCAAGAGGGGAGACAGGGCACACAGAGTGTCCTGGTTGTTCAGTACTACGCGGGCGATGGGCGACAAGCTGTACGGTGGATAGTGGGCCGCGACGATGCGTACCGGTGGGGGCTGTTCTGTTTGCTGGCAGCGATACCACTGTACCTGGCTGATGAGCGGTGGGTCTTCTGCACTGCATTCGGCCTCGGGATCTCCCGGGCCGCGAGTGGAGATCCAACCCGTCAGCCCGTACCAGGACTTCTTGAAAACGGGGGCACCGGCGAAGCCCCCTCGGTCGTGTCCGCCATCGTAATAATCGGAGCTGTCCACCAGGAGGATCTCCGAGCCATCCTTGTAGATCAACTTGCCGGCCAGGTAGCAGCCCGCCTTGACGTGTTGATAGCGCCCCCGGTCGCGTATCACGCAGGCCTCGTAGAGGCGTTTCTCGTCGTAACTGTCGATGTAACGCCAGGCGGCGGCCACCTGTTCCATACCGGGAATGGAACCGTCGAAATTGGCCTGGTTGAAGGCATGAATGCGGGTGAGGAGCGTGAACTTGTCCACCGGTGTATTGAGCCGGGTATCCAGCGCCACGGGACTGTCGAAACACAGGCGATTGCGGTCCGGCATGGCCGGGGTGTAGCCGCCGCCCAGATAGTCATGGTTGCCGATGACGTAGAAGATGGGTGTCGGCGTTCCCTTGCGCGTGCCTTCGCCACGGCGAAAGCGTTCCAGGATCTCGAACACGGTATTCAGTTCGTCGCTGCAGCCATTTTCGGCGCCGTTGCCCAGGTAGAGGATGAGTGCCACATCCTGTTCGTCGATGAGACGCCGCAAGGCGTAGGTCAGCATGTCCGGCGCCAGTCGCTCGAGGGCGGGGGGACGACGGGTAGAGGTTGGTCGCGCGGTACGGCCATCGCGAGCCAGCAGGCTGAGGTTCTGTTCCGTGGCGATCCGGGTGTCCGCCAGCAGGCCGATGCGCAGCCCATCCATGGCCAGGTTCAACAGGGGGACGTCCTCGTAGGTGGTCCAGGCGGGGGCCTTGGCGGGCGGCTTGAGAATGGCGCAAGCGCTGAGGAACAGGGCGCATGTCACGGCGAGAACCGGAGCAGGGCGCAACATCTGGCTGACCTCCCTCATGTGGTGGTTGCCGGTGTCTGTGATGCGGGGAGTTTCTCCCACTCTACCCCAGCCTGCAGCCGCTGACAAACGAGACCCTATTTTCATCCCGGGGTCGGTGACAAACGCAAATCATTTGTATTTGCGTTTGTCACCGACCACCTTGAGGATGGTGGGCATCGATTTTGCAAGTTTTGCAGAGTATCGGCTTGAAGGTAGCGCGATGTTTGGATTTATGGCCAAATCCACGACCCGGAAAGGGAAATCAGCCCTGCCCGAGGTCCCGAAACTGCTAGACAATGAGCGGGTGGTGGAGGTCATGGAATGTTTCCCCATCGGCGGTAAGATTCGCTATTTTCCGGTGCTCCGCAAGGACATCGTGCTGGAGTCTCTGATCATTGCCTACGGGCTCAATCACTATCTGGTCTACACTCAGAACGACATCCATGTGGAACGTTCCAGTGAGGGCACGCCTTCGATCGTGCTGGACGACGATTGGAAGGATGTGACCCTGCGGGAGTTGTACAGCTTCTGTTTCGTCATTCCCGATGTGGGAGTGACCAACAAGGATCTGGATTATGTGAGCAAAGCAGCCCTCAAGAGCGGCGGCTGGTTTCAGCGTGGCGAGCAGTTCACGCTCATGTCCGTCTTCACGCACAAGGGCGTGCCGCACGTGGACGCGCGCATCCGCAAGAATGTGTTGCTAAAGGAAGGATATTACGCCAATCATTCGGTGATCGTGCTGGAGGTGCAAACGGAGACCTTGCAGCACGTGGATCAGCGCCAGCATCATCGTATCAAGACTCAGATCCCCGTGAAGCTTTTTTTCAGCGAGGAGGAAGGCCCCTGGGAGTGCCTGCTGGTGGATTTCACCGAGTCCAGCTTCAAACTGCGCCTGCCGGAGAGCGAGAATCTCAAGCATCAGCTGGCTCGGCGGCGCGCGGTGATCGTGGCCGTGGATCTGCCGGTGCAGATGCGCTCTTTCATCATCAAGGGGCGGATCCTGCGGCGCGACGAGGAACATGTGGTGGTGGCCTTGAAGAGCCGTCTGATGGGCGATCAGTATGAGGACATCGATCTGATGACGGCTCTCGACCTCAAGGCCTGTCTGTTGCAGCATCCACACACCCGCTAGTTTGTCCCGCCCTGCGGTTCCCTTCCGATGGCCGCGCGGATGGTATCATGACGGCATGGATGGCATACACGCGCGTATCGAGGACGGATGGCTGGCGTCGGCGCGCCGCCTGCCCTCTCCCAATCACGACGAGCGCCCGCCGGGCACGGCCATCGATCTGCTGGTGATCCATGGCATCAGCCTGCCGGAGGGCTGCTTCGGTCAGGGCCACGTGGAGGCCCTGTTCACCAACCGCCTGGATCCGGGTGCCCATCCCGTGTTCTCGGAACTGGCGGGGCTGCGGGTCTCCGCCCATCTGTTCATCGATCGTCAAGGCGGCGTGACGCAATTCGTGCCCTTTCACAAACGGGCCTGGCATGCGGGGGAATCCTGCTTCGAAGGGCGGTCCCGCTGCAACGATTTTTCCATCGGGATCGAATTGGAAGGCTGCGATCACATCCCCTATGAGACGGTCCAATACGAAGTGCTGGTGGAGATCGCGCAGCTGTTGATGGCACATTATCCGCTGATCCGTCCGGAGCGTATCGTGGGTCACTATCATGTGGCACCACAGCGCAAGACCGATCCCGGTCCTGCCTTTCGCTGGACGTATTTCCGCCGGCGTCTGATCGGAGAAGAGGTATGAACGAAGCGTCTGCCACCATGCGGGTGGAAGTGGATCTGTTGCGCCACGGGGAACCGCTGGGCGGGCGCCGCTACCGGGGGTGGCGGGACGATCCCCTCACCGAGCGCGGTTGGCGGCAGATGCAGGAAGCGGTGGCCGGGCAGGCGCCTTGGCAGCGCGTCCTCAGCTCGCCACTGAGTCGCTGCCGGACGTTCGCGCAGCATCTGGCGCGAGAACTGGGTGTTCCGCTGGAGGTGGACGAGCGCTGGAAGGAGATCGGCTTCGGTCTCTGGGAAGGACGCAGTGCCGCGGAGTTACGAGCCCGGGATCCGCATTGCCTGCGGCGTTTCTATCACGACCCCGTGGGCGCGGCCCCGCCGGGCTTCGAGGGCGTGGCGGCCTTTATGGCCCGCGTGCAATCGGTGTGGGAGGAGGTGCTGGCCCGCCATCCCGGTGAACGCCTCCTGGTGGTGACGCATGCCGGGGTGATGCGTGCGGTGGTGGCGCATCTCCTGGGGGCCCCGCCCGGGCATCTGTTCCGCTTGCACGTGGGGCATGCGGCGCTCCTGCGCATTCGCGGTGATGGCGAGCGGCCGCCGGCCTTGCAGTTGCGGTGAGTGCGTGATCCCCTATCTCTTATTCTCATTCGGCAAGCGCAGGTGCGGCTGGCACGAGCCGATCCTGTGGGGGGGTGTGTTCTGCCTGGTATTGGCGGCGCCGTATGCATGGGGGCGGGTCAGTGTCGTGGATGCCCGCGGGCAGGCGGTGCGACTGGAGGCACCGGCCGCGCGTATCGTGAGTCTGGCGCCCCATGTGACCGAGATGTTGTTCGAGATCGGGGCCGGCGCCGCAGTAGTGGGAGTGTCGGCCTTCAGCGATCACCCACCGGAAGCGCGCCGCCTGCCGCAGGTGGGGGACGCCTTCCGGGTGGATCTGGAGCGCCTGCTGATCCTGCGCCCGCAGTTGGTGGTGGCCTGGCGCAGCGGGTTCAAACCTGCGGATCTGGAGCGCCTGGAAGAAGCCGGCATCGCCGTCTATGTCGCTGCCAGTGACACCCTGGCGCGCATCGCCGCCGAACTGGAAGACCTGGGGCGGCTCACGGGCCACGAGAGCCGGGCCCGGGAGGCGGCCGGCCGTTTCCGGACGCGCCTGCGAGACTTGACCCGGCGCTACGGAGACAAGACGCCGGTGCCGGTGTTCTATCAGCTCTGGGATCGACCGCTCATGACGGTGAATGGCCGCCATGTCATCGGTGAACTCCTGCGGCGTTGTGGTGGCGACAATCCCTTCTCCCGCCTGGAGCAGGCCACGCCCACCATCGACGTGGAAGTCCTGTTGCGCGCCGATCCATGGGTCTTCATTACCGCAAAACCACCCGCGGGAGACCCTTTTGCCCGCTGGCGGGAATTGCCGCACTTGCGTGCCGTGCGTCTGGGGCGACTCTACACCGTGCCCGCCGACTGGGTCAGTCGGCCGGGACCACGCATCCTGCAGGGCATGTCGCGGATCTGCGAGATCCTGGAGGAGGTGCGACAAGGCATGCGCGGGGGTTCGCGCCCGGCCGATGTGCCCTCTCGGCCATGAGGACCCGATACGAGGATTCGGTCCAGAGGCTCGAGGCGGAGGCTCAATCCGGCGGGCGGCGGGGTTGCCACTGGGGTTCGTCGATCCCTTCGTCGAACTGGGCACGCCGGTTGCACACCCGGGCCAGGACGAACAGCAGATCGGAAAGCCGGTTGAGATAGGTCAGGACGTGAAGATTGAGACCTTCCTTGCGGTGCAGGGTGACGAGACGGCGCTCGGCGCGGCGGCACACGGTACGGGCCTGGTGGCAAGCGGCCGCGAGCGGCGTGCCGCCGGGCAGGATGAATTCCTGCAGCGGCGGCAGGTCGCTGTTGAGTTCGTCCAACCAGCGTTCCAGCTCTTTGTGGGGATCGGGCGGAAAGTCCCTCCGACCGGGCAGGGACAGCTCCGCGCCGATGTCGAACAGGCACTGTTGTATGGCCAGGAGACCGGGGCGTAGATCGGCAGGAGGCCCCAGCGCCAGGATCATGCCCACGGCGGCGTTCAATTCGTCCAGCGTACCCAGGGCTTCGAAGCGGGGATGATCCTTGGGCAGGCGCTGGCCGTCTGCCAGGGCGCTCTCCCCGCCGTCGCCCCGGCGGGTGTAGATCTTCGTGAGTCGATGCCCCATCGGTGACTGTCTTTCTGTTCAGGCGCATTGTAACAGGCTCTTTACAGGGCGTTACAGCGCGGGTGTGCTACTTTGTGCCGGCCGTGCTTGTGTCCCCGTTGTCGGCGGGATCGGCCGCCGCATCCCGTGGATCGTCGGAGTTGCGGCGCAGCAGTCGCGTGAATTTTTCCACCGTCTCGCCCAATTTGATTCCCAGGGCCGTGCCGATGCCTGGACCCCACAGGCCACTGCCCGCCACGCCTCCCAGCAATACGGCCTTGCTGGGGCGCAAGTGAGGATCGTCCCGGTGACCGCTCACCACCAGCGGGATGCTGGTGAGAAAGCCCGTGTGTTTGAGTCCCACGTCCAGATGGCCTGAGAGGTTCCCGGATTCGTCGACTTGGAAGGCTCCCGTCGCTTGCAGGGCGCGCGAGCCGAGGTGTAGATCTTCCACATATGTGTGGCCGCCGGTCATGCGAATGCGGGCGTGCAGGTCCTGGAAGCGGGTCTCGCCGGCGCTTTCCCGCCCCAGCGAGCTGCCGGCTTTCTCCAGATCGGCGCGGTAGAACCGGCCGTCCTGCAGATGGATGCGGGCTTGCAGTTGCGGGTGCAGAAAAAGCGCTTGAAACGTGTCGCCGGCGAGCGCCAGTCGCGTCTGTCCCGAGAGGCGGCCGGCCAATGCCCGTTGTTCCAGGAAACCGGCCAGCAGGGCCTCGCTGTCCATGTTCGCCACTTCCACTGTGCCTTCCAAACGCCATTGCGGCTGCCAGCGCAGGCGGAGATGGGTACTGGCTGCGCGGCCTCCATAGGCCTGGAGGAGATTGCCCCAGGTGTCGATGCCCGCTCGGTCGAGGCGCCCGCGGGCGGCGAAGGACTGGAAGACCAGCAAGGGCCTGGAGGGATCGCTGCCCACCACGCCATTCGTGATGCGGAAGGGTCCCTGGACGAGGGGATTGCGGAAAATTCCGGTCGCATCGGCAGCCTGCAGGCGGATTTCCAGGTCGCCGTGGAAATCCCCGCGAAAGCCCGAGCCGCCGAACAAGCGAATGAGGGGGGCCATGTGCACGCCGGTGCTGCGCAGGTGGGCGTCCAGGCGCCAATCGTCCTGCCATTGGAGTCGTGCCTGCCCTTCGATCCGGCCGCCGTAGGCACGCGCCTGCACATGGTCGAGCGACACCCCTTGGGGAGTGAGCAGGCCCGCAGCCTGGAGGGCGTCGAACTGCAGCGGGGGCGGCAGCGGCAGGGTCCAGCGGACGGCCTTGAGCGTCAGGGCGAATCCCTTGTCGCGAGGTTCCAGGTGCAACTGCAGGCTGCCGTCCCGGCGCATCAGATCGATTTCCCGCAGGCGGTTGTCCGGATGCAGCTGGAGGCGCATGCGATAGGGTCCCAGCACCTGTCCGCCTTGCAGGCGGATGGTCATTGGATCGGCGGCCAGGGATTCGAGGCCCCATGCAGGATCTCCATCACTGGGCGTGGCCTGTTGCGCACGCAGCCGCCGTACCAGATTCCGGAGCAGGGCCTCGTTGACGGCGACGCCATGAAGGGCGATGTGGCGCAATACCAGGCGTCGTTCGAAGAGCAGCCGTCCCATGTCGGGATGCAGGGCGAGACGCTGCACGTACAGTTCCCCCCGGGATGTGATGGGAGAACTCTGGGCCGCCGTATGCCCCCAGAAACTGACCGCCTCGGCATAGAGGGCAGGCTGGGGCAGGATTTCCAGTCGCAGGGCCCCCAGACGCACATAGCGCCCGCTGAGTTGGCTGAGCTGGTGTTCCAGTTGAGGGCGGAAACGGTCAAGAGGCACCAGGAACGGCGTGGCCAGGGCACCCAGCACGAGCAGCAAGGAGAGGCGCATGCACCACGACAAGAGCCGTTTCATGGGCAAGAACATTCATGAGGTGCCACGACTGCTTATCGGGCAACGGAAGACCGCCCTCCAATCCGGAATGCCGAAACGTGAACCGCATCACCCTGGGGTCGGTGACAAACGCAAATCATTTGTATTTGCGTTTGTCACCGACCCCAGAGGAGGTGCGAACGGCGACAGGGGTGCATCGCCGGTGCCGTACTCGCTGGCTGTTTCCACGGGCTCAGCCGCGATGGCGGTAGCGCAGTTCCAGGAACCAGGCCCGCTCGCTGGTGTTGTAGGTCCGTGCCAACTGATAGTCCTGGTCGAGTAGGTTCTCGATCTTGAGCCGAGCCTCCCAGGAGGGCAGGGGGCGCAGCGCCAGCGTCGCATTGAGCAATTCGTAGCTGTCCAGGTCACCGCCGAAGTCTTTGCGGTCTCCGGCGGCCAGCAGATCCAGGGACATGCTGTAACGGGGCCGCTCGTAGCGCAGATTGGCGGTGAGATTGCGCGTGGCCCGGCGCAACAAGCGGTCTCCCGTGTCCCGGTTCTCCGGATCCTGGAAACTGAGCTCGGTGCGAAGCTGCCAGGGACCTCGTGCGAAATCATACGCCAGCTCCAGCCCGGTGATGCGGGCCTTGCCGGTGTTCTGCATGGTGGCAGTGACGAAGTCGTATTCGATCAGGTCGTCGATGTCGTTGCGAAAGGCGCTGGCGCTGAACCGGTGATGTCCCGCGGTATGGCGCAACCCCATTTCCAGGTTGCGGGCGGTCTCCGGATCCAGGTCCGGATTGCCGCCGAAGCCGAAGCGATCGGTGGCATCGGGTGCCCGAAAGGCGGTGCCGGCGGAGGCGGTGAGGCGCGTGCGCTCGCCCCACTGGTAGCCGTATTCCACGTCCCAGGTGGTGTGGGTGCCGAAACTGTCGTGATCGGTGACGCGTGCCGCCAGCAGCAGGCGGTGCCGGCCCAGGTCGAGATCGTCCTGCAGGTAGGCCGCATTCACCGCCGTGTCCTCGTCGAAGGCACTGCCGAAGACACTGGCGGCGGTGTCTTCCCGGGACAACCACAGTCCCGCGCTCAGCAACTGGCGCGCGCCGATCTGGATGTCGTTTTGAAAGTCCACCAGGTAGCGGCGGGTGCGCGCGTAATCATCGCTCTGGTTCTGGTCGATCTCGTCGATGGTGTGGCTCAGGCGCAGGAGGCTGGTCCAGGCGTCACTGGGGTTGGCCTCGAGGGTGAGGGCGGCCACGCGATTTTCGAAGTCCTGGTCCACGGGATTGAGGAAGAAGTCCAGGTATTCTGTATTGCCTGCCGCGCGCCACAGGCTCACCTCGGCATCGACGGGGCCGAGGCGGGAGCCCAGATAGGCATTGATGGTGGTGTTGTCGTGGCCGCGGTCGAGATCGGAACCCTCGCGGGGAGGGAAACCATCGCTTCGCAATCCGCTCACGGTGATGCCGCTGCGAAAGTCACCGCGGCGCTGGCGCAGGTCCAGACTGGCCGTGCGGGTGTCGTACTTGCCCTGGCCATAGGCCAGCTCGGTGCGTGTACCCGGAGCCTCGGAGCGGGTGATGATGTTGACGACGCCGCCGATGGCCTCGGAGCCGTAGAGGGTGGAGCGCGGCCCCTTGACGATTTCGATGCGTTCGATGATCTCCGGGTTGATGTGCTGCAGGGCGGCGCCACCGATGGTGCCGGGATTGATCTTGACACCGTCCACCAGCACCAGGGTGTGGTTGCTGTCGGTACCGCGCAGGAACAAAGAGGTGGTCTGGCCGGGACCCCCATTGCGGGTGATTTCCAGGCCGGCGTGGAAGCGCAGCAGATCGGCCACGTCGGTGGCCTGGGAGCGGGCGATGTCTTCCCGAGTGATGACGATCACCGGGGCCAGGGTCTCGTCGGCGATCTCCGCGGTACGGGTGGCAGTGACGACGATGGGAGCAGAGACTACCACGGGATCGGATGCCGAGGCGAAAGGGGTCCATAGCGCCAGCAGGACGGCGCAGGAGATACGCTGGTTCATGTGTCCTCCTCGTGATTGTGCTGCGCACACCCGCGCAGCGGTCGTTTTTGTTCGTTATGCGGGAGGAACGCGGAGCAGCCGAGCGGCGATACGATGACGCTCCCCGTCTCGCCCTCCGCGATCCGGTTTCATCGGACCCCAGGCCGGTCTCCGGGCTCGCGAGTGGCACGGATCGGGATCGACCATGCCGGAAGCGGCGCCTTCCCATGCCGATCCCATACCATTTCGGGCGTACGCCTGAATCGCCCGGGCACAGTACAAGGCACAGTGGCGTCGTGCCGCTTCCTCGACTCGCCTACCGTTGCGGGGGCAGCGCCGGACTTGCCATGGTCGGCGACCAGGCGCACCGGCTTCCCGTTTCATCTCCGGGGCGGGACCGCCTCCGGAGACACCTGAGGCTGGTGACACAGGGTATCGGGGAAAGTGCGCGGAGTAAACCCGTTCGCTGGTGCTTTCGGCTGGGAATACGACAGAGGGTGTGCTGGATCAGGTGGTGGCTCGTGCCGGTCGCCGGCCTCGAAACCGGCAAGCCAGCATGGCGAACGACAGCAGAATCAACATCCAGGGGCTCAAGGCGGCGCTTCCGCCCGTGCTGGGCGTGAAGAAGGGTGGTGTGACGCTGGTGATTTCGCTGGCACTGTTGTTACTGGGGTTGGAGTCGGTGACCAGGGCGGTGACCACGGCGGTATTGTGGAATTCACCGGCACCGCGGGGTTTGATGGTGACGGTGATCGTGGCCTGGGCGCCGGCGGCCAGACGCCCGATGTCACAGATCACGGTGTTGTAGCGTCGCACGCAGCTGCCGACCGTGGTGGCACTGGCCACTAGGTTGGTGTCCTGGGGAATGTCGTAAGAAAAACGCACGCCCTGCGCGTCCGACTGGCTCAGGTTGGAGACCACGGCCGTGTAGGTGACGGTCTCGCCCTGGGCAATGGGATCGGCATCGTCGCTCAGGGTGACCGCCAGATCGCTGGCGCTGTCGTCCACCCAGGCCACGAAGCCGTCGGCGGCGACGATGGTCTCGAGTCCGTCCTTCTCATTGCGGTGCGATGCCTGGGCGGCGTCATCGCTCACCGGCAGGTCGGCGGAGAAGGTGTAGCCGGCGAAATAGACACGCCCGCTCCCGCCCACGGCCAGGGTGGTGGCGTAGTCGTTGTGCTGGCCGCCATAGAGGCTGGCATAACGCAGGGTGGAGAGATCGGCGCTGAGGCGGGCCACGAAGGTGTCGGCGTTGTAGACGATGACGGCATCGTCCAGGCGCTGGGGTGGGGAGGGATAGAAAGGATCCAGGACGGGAAAGTCACGGGAGAGTGTGAAGCCCGCCACGTGGACGTCTCCGGTACCGTCCAGGGCCAGGTCGTTGATGAGGTCCCCCGATCCGCCGCCCAGATAGGTGAACGCATTCAGGGCATCGCCTGCAGCGTTCAGGCGTGCGACGAAGGCATCGTAGCTGCCGCCGAGCTCGTCTTGGTGGGCATTGGCCGACGGCGCACCGCTGAAGTCCAGGGAAGAACGGGTCTCGCCGGCCACGTAGGCATTGCCGGTCGCGTCCACGGCGATGGCGTTGCCGTAGTCGTAGCCTTCACCGCCCAGGTAGGTGGCGTAGTCCAGAGCCGTGCCGGTATCGTTCAGTTTGACCACGAAGGCGTCGTAGCTGTCGTCACAGGTGCCGGCGAGCCCGCACTGCTTGTCCAGGGCCCCGGTGGTTACCGGGAAATCCCGGGAACCGGTGTAGCCCGTGACATAGGCATTGCCGGACGCATCCACAGCGATGTCACGTACGATGTCGGTGGCGGTGCCGCCGAGATAGGTGGCATAGAGCAAATCCATTCCGGTCGGATCCAGCTTGGCGATGAAGCCGTCCTCGTGGCCCGAGAAGATTTTGTCGTAAGCACCTGAGGTGGCCAATCCCTCTCCAGAAGTAGTGCTGCCCGCCACGTAGGCATTGCCGCTGTCGTCGAGTGCCAGGGCGAGGGCCATGTCGTCCCCGTTGCCGCCCAGGTAGGTGGAATATCGCAAGGCGGTCCCGTCGGCGCTCAGGCGCGTGACCACTGCCTGCACGCGCTCGTCGCAGATGCCGTCCGGGTTGCCTGCTGGCAAGAGATCGGTGCAGGCCGGGGCATAGGCCCCGCCGGTGGTGGGGTAGTCGGTGCTCAGGGTGTGGCCGGCGACCACGATGTCGCCCGTGCCGGCATCCACGGCGATGGCGTGGCCCTGGTCGGTGCGGTTACCGCCCAGGTAGGTGGTGAAGAGCGGGCTGCCGTCCGGGGACAACTTGGTGACGAAGAGATCGGCCTTGCGAAAGACCGAATCCTGAGAGGGGATCTCCTGGTTGCAAGTGCCGTCGCTGCCGCAGTCGGCATCGAGACTGGCGCTGCTCCCCAGATCCGTGGACGTGGTGTAGCCGGTGAGATAGACGTTGCCGGCATCGTCCACGGCCATGGCGGTGATGCGGTCGTCGCTGTCGCCGCCGAAATAACTGGCATACACCAGCACCGGATCGATCACCAGCGGGTGGCGCGGGTCGTAGGCGGCGAGCTGGAAACGCACTCGTCCGTTGGCGTCCAGGCGATACCCGCTGGCGATGGTCCGCTTGCGGCCGTCGATCACCTGATAGCTGTGTGGCGGCGGCTGGATCAGGCGGTGTGTCCCGGCCTGGATCAGCAACTTGCCCCCGGGCAACAGGCGCAGGACGTCCGCGCCTTCGAAGGCCAGTCGGATGCGCCCGGGGTCGGCTCCCGGAGACACGACGAAATCGTATTCCAGGCGTCCCTCCTGCCCGTAATAGACCAGGTCGATGCCGGGATAGACACCGGGATAGCGGATCTCGCCATAGGTGGGTATCCCGATACGCCAGCGGGCCGGGTCGCGCCCCAGCAAGTAGTGGTGGCGGGTGGGCAGGGGCCGTGCCGCAACCGGAGGGACGGAATCGGCCTGCAAGAGATGCAAGGTGAGGGTATCGTTTCGACCCAGTGCCAACCGCGCGCCCTCTGGAGTGAGGGCGATGTGATAGTCCGTTCCTCGGGCCGCATAGACCGGCGTGTTTCCGGGTAACGGTTCGAAACGCAGGGCGAGTGCCGGTGTGACTCCCCTGGCCTCGAACCCAGACAGTGGAGCCTGGATCTGCGATGACATGCGGGCCAGGCCGGCGATGGTCACCAGCGCCGTCATTGCCACGAGCAGGATACCCGATAGGATGCCTGCGCGGGCCGATCCGGCCTTCGACCAGGATGGGCCGATCTTCAGCTGGATCTTCGACCGGATCTCGCGGCCGCCCTCCCCGCAACGGTGTGCTCGTGAATGTGTCATGGCCTCTCCCTCCGGGCAGATTTTACAGGGGGGCTTTGCTGCTTGTCCAAAACGGGTTGCGGGGTGTGTTTCGAATGGGACACCCATGATGTGATCAGCAGGATGTGCCGCGGGACTTTCCCGAGGGCGTTCGGCGTGCTCCCAGCAGGGACTCCAGGCGGCGCGCCAGAACTTGCAATCCAGGGGCGTCTCCGGCGCGGTCCAGCAACTGCAACAGGTCCGGGTATTCGTCCACGTCCGCTAGCGGGGGCAGCTCCAGCCAGCGGTATCCCTTGCGGCGCAGGCGCCTGCGGGTCTCGGCCAGCACCGCGGAGCTGCCCCAGGGCATGTCACTGAACAGGAACGGCGCAGGGCGGCGCAGGCCCACCAGGACATAACCGCCGTCCCGAGCCGGTGTGAGTACGGCATCGCAGCCGGCCAGCGCGGCATGTGCCCGTCGTAGATGGGCGGTGGTGAGTTGGGGGCAGTCGCTGCCCGCGAGCAGGACCGCCCGGTGGCGGCGCAAGGCGGTGGTGAAGGCGTGGTGCATGCGCGCTCCCAGATCCCGTCCCCGCTGCCGGCACAGCGCCAGGGCGTAGCGCCGGCGGCATTCCCGGAAGAAGGGATGGCGGATGTGGGGCGCGCACCACAGCTCCACGGCGAGCGGAACGGAGCGCATGCCCCCACAGAGTTCTTCCAGGGTATGGCGGAGCAGGAGCCGGTGTAGCAGTGCCGCCCGGGCGGCGCCGAGTTCGGCCGCCAGGCGGGTCTTCACCCGCCCCGGCAGCGGCGCCTTGGCGAAGACCAGCAGGCAGGTGCCACGGCGGCTCATGTGTGACCGCCGTAGTAGCGGCGCGCGAGACGCTCGGGATCGGCGCCCAGGAAGAAGGCCAGGCGCAGGCGCCACATGAGGAGGATGGTGCGCAGGATTCCGTCCTGTTCCCAGCGCCTGCTGGAGGTGAGCACTCGCTGGCGCAGGCACAGGGGGCGGGACATGGCCTTGAGGCGCCGGCTCATGGCGATGTCTTCCATGAGTGCCAGATCGGGGAATCCACCCGCGCGGCGGAAGGCGGCGGCGGTGACGAAGATGGCCTGATCTCCGGTGGCGATGCCGGTGAGCCGGGAACGCAGGTTCATGCTCCAGGCCACCAGGCGCAACAGCGGAGCGCGGCCGTCCAGGCAGACGTCGAAGCGCCCCCAGCAGCGGCCGCTGCTGGTGAGTCCCTCGATGACCGTCTCGATGGCACCGGCAGGCAGGCGGGTGTCGGCATGCAGGAAGAGCAGGATCTCTCCGCGTGCCACGGCTGCACCGGCGTTCATCTGGCGCGCCCGCCCCCGCGGCGCATGCAGCACCCGGTCGGCCAGTGGCGCGGCCACGGCGGCGCTGCCGTCACGGCTGCCGCCGTCCACGACCACGATTTCCACGCCCCGGGCGCGCAGGGCTTGCAGGGCGGGGAGATTCCGGGCAAGCCAAACCGCATCGTTCAACACCGGGACGACGATGGTACAGGCCATGGTGGTGGTCGAGCCGCGCGCCGGCCGGGAGAGAGCATGCTCGCGGGATGGCACCGAAATCCCGTGATTCCTCATATAGCTTATCTGTTATAATTGAAGCATTGCGTGTAAAGTATGGCGTAATCCATGACCCACGGCGGCGTCGGGGATGTCTAGGTGGGGTGGAAAATGCGCCGAAATCACGAAATCATTGTAAGGCGGATCCTGCCATGAAAATACCGGGGAAAACCCCGGGGAGAATTCCAGAAGGAAGCCTGGCCGAGGTGCGGCGCAGGGCAACAGGGGTGGGAGCCCGTCTAGCCGTCTGGGGCCTGGGCCTGCTGGGGGGCTTGCTGGGGGGCTTGCTG
>WFNO01000004.1 GCA_015488555.1 Gammaproteobacteria bacterium | reverse complement strand
TTGGTCGCCGATGTCGAGTAGGCGGCGCAGCTCGGCGATGGTGGCGTCCAGATCGGGGATCCGTTCCGGAGTGAGTTCCAGACTGAAGGCCGGCAGGTTCTGCGCCAGCAGGACGCCGTTGCGGTCGTAGATCAACCCGCGGGTGGGTGGCAGGGCGACGATGTTGATACGGTTCTCGTCCGCCAGGGTGGCGAAGTGCTCGTGGCTCAGGATCTGCAGATATACCAGGCGGGCGAGGATCACTAGTACCAGCAGCACCACGATCATCAGGGCGATGGCGGCGCGCTCGCTGAACAGCTGGGATTCACGGATGTGGTCTTTGATCGTGAGGCTCATACCGCCCTTGAGTCGTCTTCGGGCTTAGGTGACACGGAAATGCCGCCGCAGGCCGCGCAGTACGAGAAACAGCGGCGGCCACAGCAACACGCTGCTCAACACCGGCAGCCAGTGAGTCCAGGAACCGGTGTCTTGTCCTGTCATGCCCTTGATCCACAGCATCAATACCTGATGCAGGGCGATCAATATCAGAATGCTGAGGGCCTGCTGCCACAGCGGGTACACGCGCAGGCGCTGGTAGAGCTGGTGCGTGAGATAAGCCAGAAGCCCAAAGGACAAGGCATGCTGTCCCATGAGTCCAGCACGTAATACATCCATGAGCAGGCCCACCGTCCAGCCGATGCCCACGCCCACCCGGTCCGGCAGGGCCATGCACCAGTAGATGAGCACCAAGGCGGTCCATTCGGGGCGCAGGGGGGTGAGCCACTCGGGCAGCGGCACGACCGTGAGCATCAGGGCGGCGGCGAAGGTGGCCGCGATGATTCCGCCACCGCGCCGGGGGGGGCGGTTCATGGCGGTGCGGCCGCCCCGCTGTGGTCGGGTGTGGCCGCCTCGGCCGCCTCCTCGGTGGTAGGTGGCTGCACTGGAGCCGGGGTCCAGACCAGCAGCACCTCGCGGCTGCTCTCCAGCCGGCCCACGGGTTCGGCGACCACCCGGGCGAAGGGGCGGTCGGGATTGCGTTCCACCAGGGTCACGCGGGCCACGGGATAACCGGCGGGAAAACGTCCTCCCAGGCCGGAGGTGACCAGCAGATCCCCCACCTCGATGTCGGCATTGTTGGGCAGATGGGACAGTTCCAGGCGGTTGGGTTCCCCCGTGCCCACGGCGATGGCCCGCAGGCCATTGCGGTTGACGGCCACCGGCAGGGCATGGCTGGGGTCGGTGATGAGCATGGCGGTGCTGGTGACCGGGCCCACGTTCACCACCTGTCCCAGCACGCCCTCGGCGTCGAGGATGGGCTGGCCGGGATAGACGTCGTCGTAGCTGCCCTTGTTGAGCGTGAGGCGGCGGCTGAAGGGGGCCATGTCCACCGACAGCAGTTCGGCAATCAAGACTCGACCGTCTATTTTGAGGGACGAATCCAGCAGTTCTCGCAAGCGGTGATTTTCTGCCTCCAGGGCCTGCAGCTTCTGCAGGCGGGATTTCAGCAGTAAGTGTTCGGTGCGCAGGCGGCGGTTCTCTTCCAGCAGCTCCTGGCGGCTGGCGAGATTCTCTGACAGCCACTGGCCGGTCTCCTGCGGTAGGCCGACGAGATACTGGATGGGATAGAGAATCACCGACAACACCGAGCGTACGTTTTCCATGTGTTGCTGGCGGTGATCCAGGGCCATCATGACGATGGCCAGCAGGGACAACGCGACCAGTCGCAGGGTGATGGAAGGCCCGTGGACGAATAGGGGTTTGATCTTACACCTCTCGCGATCCGAGCGAACTCGACCGGTACCGCTGTGCCTGCGGGCGCCGCACGAGGCGGCGCCTCAGCGGCACTCATTCGAGCGCAAAGACATCTCCACCGTGTTCGTCGATCATCTCCAGGGCACGGCCGCCGCCGCGGGCCACACAGGTCAAGGGATCTTCAGCGATGATCACCGGCAGGCCGGTTTCCTCCGAGAGCAGGCGATCCAGGTCGCGCAACAGCGCGCCGCCGCCGGTGAGCACCATGCCCCGCTCGGCGATGTCAGCTCCCAGCTCCGGCGGTGTCTGTTCCAGGGCGGTCTTCACCGCGCCGACGATGCCCGCCAGCGGCTCCTGGAGGGCCTCCAGGATTTCGTTGCTGTTGAGGGTGAAGGTACGGGGTACGCCCTCCGCCAGATTGCGCCCCCGCACTTCGATCTCGCGGATCTCGTTGCCGGGGTAGGCGGAGCCGATCTGGTGTTTGATCATCTCGGCGGTGGATTCGCCGATCAGGCTGCCGTAGTTGCGGCGCACGTAGCTGATGATGGCCTCGTCGAAACGGTCGCCGCCAATCCGCACCGAGGCGGAATAGACGATGCCGTTCAAGGAGATCACCGCCACCTCGGTGGTGCCGCCGCCGATGTCCAGCACCATGGAGCCACTGGCCTCGGCCACCGGCATGCCGGCGCCGATGGCGGCCGCCATCGGCTCCTCGATGAGATAGACGTCGCGGGCGCCGGCACCCGCCGCCGATTCCTTGATGGCGCGCCGCTCCACCTGGGTGGAGCCGCAGGGCACGCACACCAATACCCGGGGGCTGGGGCGGAAGAATTTGTTTTCATGGACCTTGCGGATAAAATGCTGGAGCATCTTCTCGGTGACCGTGAAGTCGGCGATCACCCCATCCTTCAAGGGCCGGATGGCCTTGATGTTGCCCGGCGTGCGGCCGATCATCACCTTCGCCTCGGCGCCCACCGCGGCCACCGAGCGCTGGCCCCCCATGGATTCCTGGCGGATGGCCACCACCGAAGGCTCGTTGAGCACGATGCCCTGGCCGCGAACGTAGATCAGGGTGTTGGCCGTACCCAGGTCGATGGAGAGATCGTTGGAGAAGATTCCACGCAGGCGTTTGAACATGTGAACGTCATCCTCTGCAAATGCGCGAATACTCTATCAGCGGGTATGGGTTTGGGCAAGCGCGCAAATATGTTAGCCTGCCGTCTCGTTCCCGGGCGCCGGAGCAGTCCGAAAGGAGGTTTTAGAAATGGTCCAGAGCGGTCCGGTAACGACCCGGCGACGGGGCGGGAATTCCGGACGACCGTGGGCCTTCCTCCTCTTGGACATCTTCCTCCGGTAGTGCCGGGGGAATGTCCTGGCGGACCCGGTGGTCGCGCCCGTTGAGTATCATCGGCTGATCGGGAGTAATGTTTATGGCCCTGACCCGCAGTGACGTGGAAAAGATCGCCCATCTCGCGCGCCTGGCGCTGGACGAGGAGGACATCCCGCGTTATACCCGCACCCTGTCCGACATCCTGGATCTGGTGGCGCAGATGAACGCCGTGGATACCCATGGGGTGGAGCCCATGGCCCACCCCCTGGACGAGGTCCAGCGCCTGCGTCCCGACGAGGTCACCGAAGGGGATCAGCGAGACAAGTTCCAGGCCATCGCCCCGCTGGTGCAGGACGGGCTCTACCTGGTACCCAAGGTGATCGAATGAGTGCCGCGTTCGGGAGACCCGCTGCTCTGCGAGGGAGGGCGTATCGGGCCCCGAGCCCGTTCCGGGGGCGGTCATGAGCCTGCACCGCCTGGGGGTGCGTCAACTCGCCGACGCCCTGGCCCGCGGCGAGTGCAGCAGCGTGGAACTCACGCAGGCCTTGCTGGCGCGCATCCGCCGGCTCGACGGGGATTTCAACAGCTTCATCACGGTGACCGAGGAACAGGCCCTGGACCAGGCCGCGGAGGCGGATCGGCGCCGGGCGGCGGGGGAGGCGGGCCCCCTCACCGGTGTGCCCATCGCCCACAAGGACATCTTCTGCACCGACGGCGTACGCACCAGTTGCGCCTCGCGCATGCTGGACAATTTCATCGCCCCCTACGATGCCACCGTGGTGCAGCGCTTCAAGGCCGCCGGGGCCGTGATGCTGGGCAAGACCAACATGGACGAGTTCGCCATGGGGTCGTCCAACGAGACCAGTTATTACGGTCCGGTGCGCAATCCCTGGGACCGGGAACGGGTGCCCGGGGGGTCCTCCGGTGGGTCGGCGGCGGCGGTGGCCGCCCGCCTGGTGCCGGCGGCCACCGGCACCGACACCGGGGGCTCCATCCGCCAGCCGGCGGCCCTGTGCGGTCTCACGGGGGTCAAGCCCACCTACGGGCGGGTATCGCGTTATGGCATGATCGCCTTCGCCTCCAGCCTGGACCAGGGTGGCCCCTTGTGCCGCAGCGCCGAGGATGCGGCCCTGATCCTCGAGGTGATGGCCGGTTTCGACCCCCGTGACTCCACCAGCGTGGACCGGCCCGTACCCCGCTACAGCGCCACCCTGGGGGATTCCCTCGAGGGCCTCGAGATCGGCCTGCCGCAGGAGTATTTCGGCGACGGCCTGGAGCCGGCGGTGGCCGCGGCCGTGGAACAGGCGGTGCGGGTCTTCGAACGCCTGGGGGCTCGGGTGCGCCAGATCCGCCTGCCCAACACTGCCCTCGCCGTGCCCACCTATTACGTGGTGGCGCCGGCGGAGTGCTCTTCCAATCTGTCGCGCTACGACGGTGTGCGCTTCGGCTATCGCTGCCGGGATCCCGAGGACCTCATGGACCTGTACAAGCGCACCCGCGGCGAGGGCTTCGGGGCCGAGGTGAAGCGGCGCATCATGGTGGGGACCTATGTGCTCTCGGCCGGCTATTACGATGCCTATTACCTCAAGGCGCAGAAGCTGCGGCGCCTCATCAGCGCCGACTTCCAGGCGGCCTTCGCCGAGGTGGACGTGATCCTGGGACCCACCTCGCCCACCCCGGCCTTTCCCCTGGGGGCACGCCTGGAGGATCCCATCCAGATGTATCTCTCGGACATCTACACCATCGCCGCCAACCTGGCGGGTCTGCCGGCGCTGTCCATTCCCTGCGGCTTCGCCGGACACCTGCCGGTGGGCCTGCAGCTCATCGGCGACTATTTTTCGGAGGGCCGCCTGCTCAACGCGGCGCATCGCTACCAGCAGGAGACCGACTGGCATGAACGCATTCCCCCCGGGTGCGAGTGAGCGGGAGAGAGAAGCACGATGAACGGCATGGCGGATTGGGAAACCGATTGGGAGCCGGTCATCGGCCTGGAGATCCACGTCCAGCTGGCGACCCGCAGCAAGATCTTCTCCGGGGCCGCCACCGCCTATGGTGCCGCGCCCAACACCCAGGCCTGTGCCGTGGATCTGGGCCTGCCCGGGGTGCTGCCGGTGCTCAACGAGGCGGCGGTGCGCATGGCGGTGAAATTCGGCCTGGCGGTGGAGGCCCGCATCGCCCGCCGCTCCATCTTCGCGCGCAAGAACTATTTCTATCCGGATCTGCCCAAGGGCTACCAGATCAGCCAGTACGAGCTGCCCATCGTCGAGGGCGGGCGGCTGGAGATCCGCCTGGAGGACGGCACCACCAAGGTCGTCGGCATCACCCGCGCCCATCTGGAAGAGGACGCGGGCAAGTCCCTGCACGAAGACTTCCACGGCCTGAGCGGCATCGACCTCAACCGGGCCGGCACGCCCTTGCTGGAGGTGGTCTCCGAACCCGATCTGCGCTCCGCCAAGGAGGCCGTGGCCTACATGAAAAAGCTGCACACCCTGGTGCGCTATCTGGAGATCTGCGACGGCAACATGCAGGAGGGTTCCTTCCGCTGTGACGCCAACGTCTCGGTGCGACGCCGCGGCCAGCACGAGTTCGGGACCCGCACCGAGCTGAAGAACCTCAATTCCTTCCGCTTCGTGGAGCGTGCCATTCGCTACGAGATCGAACGCCAGATCGACATCCTGGAAGGAGGGGGCAGTGTGGTCCAGGAGACCCGCCTCTACGATCCCGAACGCGACGAGACCCGCCCCATGCGCAGCAAGGAAGAGGCCTTCGACTACCGCTATTTCCCCGATCCCGACCTGCTGCCCCTGGTCCTGGAGGAAGGATTCATCGAGTCGGTGCGCGCCACCCTACCGGAACTGCCGGACGCTAAACGCGAACGTTTCGTCTACGAGTACGGGCTGAGTCCCTACGAGGCCGAGGTGCTCACCGCTAGCCGTGAGCTGGCCGACTATTTCGAAGCCGCGGAGCAGGCCTCGGAGAGCGAGACCAAGCTCACCGCCCATTGGGTGATGGGCGATCTGCTGGGCGCTCTCAACAAGGCGGGTCTGGAAATCACGCAGTCGCCGGTGACGGCCTCGATGTTGGGCGGCCTGGTGCGCCGTATCGGTGACGGCACCATCTCCGGCAAGATCGCCAAACAGGTGTTCGAGGCCATGTGGCGCGGCGAGGGAGATGCCGACCGCATCATCGAAACGAAAGGCCTGCGCCAGGTCACCGACAGCGCGGCCATCGAAAAGGTGGTGGACGAGGTGCTGGCCGCTCATCCGCAGCAGGTGGAGCAGTATCGCGCCGGCAAGGAGAAACTGTTCGGCTTTTTCGTCGGCCAGGTGATGAAGGCCACCCAGGGCAAGGCCAATCCTGCCCAGGTGAACGAGATCCTGCGGCGCAAACTCGGTTGACCGGCATGCGAAAAAGATCTTGCGGTGCGCCCGCCGGTCCCGCCCGTGACGTGCGATGTTTCAGACCTGCGGCAGGTGGCCGGTCTTGATGAGCGCCAGTCCCTCTTCTTCAGCCACGAAACTGTGGCTGCTCAGGTGAGGACTGCGGATCCAGGTGTGACGCGGGTAACTGCCGTGCTCGTCCTGGAGTCCGCCTTCGATGATCAGGATCTCCTCACCTCCCGTACGCTCGCCGGCCGGCAGGGCTGCTCCGGCCCGCCAGCGCATGAGCACGGTGCGTTCGCCGCCGAAACTGTGGAGTTCGACGACGTCGAGGCCTTGTTCGCCGCCGTGCCATTGCATATCGTCCGGGCGCAGGACCACACGCTGGGTGTCGCCCTCCTGGAACTGGTTCAGCTTGACGAACAGCACGCAGCCCGTGTTGCTGTAGGGGGTGTGGGTGTAACCGGGCGGATTGCGCAAGTAGGTACCGGCGGGATAGTCGCCCTGCTCGTCGGAGAAGACGCCTTCCAGGACCAGGATCTCCTCACCCATGGGATGGCTGTGGGAGTGGAAGCGGGCTCCAGCCTGATAACGTACCAGGGAAGTGGCGTGCCCCTGTTCAGGAGCTTCACGCTCGAACTGCTTGCGCCACACCCGAGGCGGGGGGGCCGGAACCCAGGCCAGTTGCTTGGAGCTGATGACCAGACGCTGGGTGAAGTCGAGATTGAGACTGTGTCTGGGCATAATCAAGCCTCCTTGTCGGTTGGATCCGTCCTGTACGGAACACCCGAAGCGGATCGGTGAGGGTCCGGATCAAGCATCGCTCCCGGCGTCTTTGTGCCGTCACGGGACGCCGGAACTTTGTCTCTAAAAGTTACTGCCGGGACGCAAATTGTGCAATCCCACTCGCTTTCAGGAGTGCCCCTGGGTTTTTCTTCAAGTCAGGCAAGCTGTCGTTCATCTCGATCGTTTTGTTCGGTTCTCTCGCAACCTCTGTGGCGAGGGGGCGCGCGGGTTTGTGTTCGGCGGGTGGGACCGCTAGTATGAAAAGCTTTGGGGCGGCACCCCCCTACTGGCCGAATTGGTGTCGATCGAGCGGTCTCGTGTCGATCGGGCGGGTGAACCGGCGGAGAAAACGAGACAGTCACGGGAGTGCAAGTCAAAATGAGAGTGGGATGTGCCTTGTTGCTGGCGGCCGCGTTGTGGTGGCCAGCTCCGCGTGCCAGCGCTGAATACGATTATTTTCCTCACCTGATCACCCTTATCGCCCAGTTGGCCAATCTGGCCGCCGAAGCGGATCATTGCGAGCGCCAGCTCACGCTGTATGCCCGCAAGGGGTTGGCCTCCGAAGCCTGCACGAATTTCAAGAAACATTATTACGCCCAATGGCCCGACCGTGAGGCCTTGCAGAATGAGATCCTCTCCTACGTGTTGCGTGCCGAGGCAGGCGAGTTCGTCTGTGACGAGCGCTGTCGCAACATGTTGTTGCGTTGCGAAGAGTTGCGCATCATCATCACCTATACCCTGGATTACATGGAATTCGCCCTGGACTACTGAGGCGCCGTCAGGGCGTGGTGACGCCGTCGACCGTGCGGGAGTTTCCTGCGAGTGGAGGCAAAGAGGAGGTGGATCATGAAGAAAGCTGTCGGAGAGAGGCGTATCGGTGTGGGCGGTTTGAACCCATGGCGGCTCTGTCTGCTGAGCCTGCTGGGTATATTGGGGATGTTCTGGGCTGGATCGGCCCTGGCTGCCGAAGGGGCCGCCATGCACGGCGGCAAGGGCATGGTGGGCCATCACGGGGATGGAAGTGGAAAGCCGGCCGCCGGCGAAAAAAAGACCGGACACAAGTCGGCCGGGCACAAGGGCGGTCACAAGGGCGGCCATCATTTCACCCCCCATTGGGCCAAGACCCTCAGCGACGAACAGAAGCGCAAGGTGGACGAAATGCACCTGGCCTTGGACCGCGAACTGGTGGTGCTCAAGGCTCGGGAGAACCTGCTGGAGAAGGAACTCAACGCCCTCACCGCCCGTGACGGGGCCGACCGGCGGGCCATTCATGCCAAGATTGAGGAACTGGTGGCGGTCAAGGGCGCCATCCTGCGCCAGCGTTACGATCACATCCTGGAGATGCGGGCCGTGCTCACCCCGGAGCAGCGCATCTCCTACGACATGGCCGTGCTGCGGCGCAGCGGGGTTCGATGAGCCGCCCGTAGTCCGAATCAGTAGCCCGAACCGGTAATCTCGCCGGTACAGCATCGATACTCGGAGCTGCGGACCGTCGCCCATGGCGGGATCCGCTCAGAGTTCCAGGTGCAGTTCCCGTGCCTGGCCGTCGCGGATGCGGAAACCACGCAGGTCCAGCACCCCGCGGGTGTCCAGAGAGACGATGAGATAGAGGGCCTCGGGATAGGCCGCTTCGGCGAGATCGATGGCCGAAGGCCGCGCCGGGCCATGGGGGTGGGAGTGGTAGATGGCGAACAGTTCTTCTCCCCGCCCGCGCATGCACCGCAGGGCGGCGATCTGTGCCCCCGGATCCATCTCGAAGCGCTCGGTCCGGCGGGAGGCGACGTTGGGCACGGGATAGACGCGCAGCGGTCTGCCATCGCGGGCGGAGACCAGGCCGCAGACCTCTTCATCCGGATGGCGCTGGGCGTGGTCCAGGATCCGCGTGACCACCTCGCGGGGCAGGGGCACGTATTCGTCGGGGCATTCGTGCTCGGGGGATGGCATGTTGCGCTCGCGGGCGGTCGTCTTCATGGCTGGCGGGATGGATGGCGGGGCTGGCGGGCGCGGGCCAGGCGCGGGCGACCTGCATGATCGTCCAGATCCTCGACGTCTTCGTAGCCGGCCTCTTGCAGCAGTTCCAGAACGGCCGCGCGCTGATCGTCACCGTGCTCCAGGAGCAGCCAACCGCCCGGCTGGAGGCGATGCCGGGCCTGGCGGACGATGGCGCGCAGGTGTTCCAGTCCTTTGGGACCCGCCGCCACGGCCACGGCGGGTTCGAAACGCAACACGTCCTGCGCCAGGCGCGGGTCGTCGCTGCGCACGTAGGGAGGGTTGGCCGCGATGAGCTGGAAGCGCTCGCGCGCGTCCAGGCCGGCACACCAGTCGGAACGGCGGAAGCGGACGCGTCCCAGCAGGCCCAGGCGGCGGGCATTGGCCCGAGCCGTGGCCAGGGCGCGCGGGCTGATGTCACAGGCCAGCAGCCGCCAGGCGGGACGCTCGCGGGCCAGGGCCAGGGCGATGGCGCCGGAGCCCGTGCCCAGATCGGCCACCCGGCAGGGGAAGTCTGCGGGCAGCAGGGTCAAGGCCTGTTCCACCAGCAGTTCGGTCTCCGGGCGGGGAATGAGGGTGTGGCGGTTGACGCGCAGTGTCATGGACCAGAATTCCCGCTGTCCCGTGAGATAGGCCACCGGTTCCCCCGCGGCACGGCGCTGGAGCAGGTGTTCGTAGCGGCTTCGGGCCTGGGGTTGCAACACGGCCTCGGGATGGGCGAAGAGCCGGCTGCGGGGGCAATCCAGGACGTGGGCGAGCAGGACCTCGGCATCCAGCCGCGGGCTGTCGCTGGCCGCCCGCAGCTGCTCCGCGCCCCGTGCCAGGGCCGCGGTGATGCTGGCGGCCTCCGCCTCTGCCCGGGTGGAGCTGACGGCCTCCCTCATCCTACCCCCATGGCGGCCAGTTGTTCGGCCTGGTGTTCGTGGACGAGGGGGTCGATCACCAGGTCCAGGTTGCCGTCCAGGATCTCCTCCAATTTATAGAGGGTGAGCTGGATGCGGTGGTCGGTGACCCGGCCCTGGGGGAAGTTGTAGGTGCGGATGCGCTCCGAGCGGTCTCCGCTGCCCACCTGCAGGCGGCGCTCCCGCGCCTCCTGGGCTTGGCGGGCCTCTTCCTCACGGGCCAGGAGACGGGCCTTGAGCAGGGACAGGGCACGGGCCCGATTCTTGTGCTGCGAGCGTTCGTCCTGGCATTCCACCACGATCCCCGTGGGCAGGTGAGTGATGCGAATGGCGGAATCGGTCTTGTTGACATGTTGGCCGCCGGCACCCGAAGCCCGGAAGGTGTCGATCTTGAGATCCGTGGGATGGATTTCCACGTCTTCGATGGCTTCGGGCTCGGGCAACACCGCCACGGTGCAGGCAGACGTGTGGATACGCCCCTGGGATTCCGTCTCCGGGATGCGCTGCACCCGGTGTACGCCCGATTCGAACTTGAGGCGCGAATAGGCGCCGCGGCCGGCGATGCGCACGATGACCTCCTTGTATCCGCCGTACTCCCCCTCACTGGTGCTGATCAGCTCGGTCTGCCAGCCCCGCCGCGCGGCGTATTGCAAGTACATGCGCAACAGGTCGCCAGCGAACAGGGCCGCTTCGTCACCGCCGGTGCCGGCACGGATCTCCAGGAAGAGATTGCCCTCGTCACGCGGATCCTTGGGCAGCAGCAACAGGTGCAGGCGCTGTTCCAGGTCTTGCAGGAGTTCTTTGGCCGCTTGCAATTCCTCCTGGGCCAGGGCTCGCACTTCGGGATCGGGGTCGCGGAGCATGTCCTCGGCGGTCTGGAGGTCCGCGCGAGTTTGCTCGTATTCCCGGTAGGCCTCCACCACCGGGGCGAGCTGGGCGTATTCCTGCGACAGCGCCCGGAAGCGCTCGGCATCGGTGAGGGTGCCGGTGTCCGCCAGCAAGGCCTCCAGTTCCCGATGGCGTTCCGCCAGGGCGGCCAGTTTGTCGAGGGTACTGGGTTTCACGTAAGAAGCGGCAGGATCAATCGTCCTGGTTGAGTTTGATGTCCAGCAATTCCCGGGCGGCGGACAGCAATTCATCGCGGCCTTCGAACCCCGCCCGGCGCATCTGCACGCTAGGGGCGTGCGCCAGCTTGTTGCTCAAGCCATGGGCCAGATGCTGCAGCACGGTTTCGGGATCGTGTCCCGCGGCCAGCAGGCGCCGGGCCTTGGCCAGTTCCTCGCTGCGAATGCGGTCCACCTGTTCCCGGTAGCTGCGGATGGTGGCCACCGCATCCAGGGAACGCAGCCAACCCATGAAACGCGCCACCTGGGTGTCGATGATCTTTTCCGCCTGCTGGGCGGCCTCCTGGCGGGATTTCAAGCCTTCGTCGATGATCTCCCGCAGGTCGTCCACGGTGTAGAGATAGACGTCGTTGAGTTCGCCCACCTCCGGTTCGATGTCCCTGGGGACGGCGATGTCCACCATCAGGATGGGTTGATGCTTGCGAATCTTGATGGCGCGTTCCACCGCCCCCTTGCCGAGGATGGGCAATTGACTGGCGGTGGAGGAGATGACGATGTCCGCCTGGGGCAGATATTCCGGGATTTCTGCCAGGGTGATGGCCATACCCTGGACCTCGTTGACCAGGGCCTCGGCGCGGGCCAGGGTGCGGTTGGCGATGATCATGCGGCCGATGCCGTTCTCGCGCAGGTGGCGGGCGGCCAGTTCGATGGTGTCGCCGGCACCGATGAGCAAGGCGGCGTGATCAGCCAGAGAGGCGAAGATCTGGCGTGCCAGACTGATGGCGGCGAAGGCCACGGACACTGGGCTCGCGCCGATGGCGGTGTCGGTGCGCACTTGTTTGGCCACCGCGAAGGTGTGCTCGAACAGGCGGTTGAGCAGCTTGCCCAGGGTGCCGGCCTTGCGGGCCGCCAGATACGCGTCTTTGAGCTGCCCCAGGATCTGGGGTTCGCCCAGGATCATGGAATCCAGGCCGCTGGCCACGCGCAACAGGTGGCGTACCGCGTGCATCTCCGGGTGGGTGTAGAGATAAGGTTCCAGCTCCTCCGGCCGTAATTTATGGTAGCGGCGGAACCAGTCGATGATGATGCCGCTGTCACCGCTGACCACGTTGCACAACAATTCGGTGCGGTTACAGGTGGAAAGGATGGCCGCTTCGCTTACCGCTTCCTCGGCAGCCAGCTGCTGCAGGACCTCGGGCAGGCGGTCGGGGGCGAAGGCCACCCGCTCCCGCACTTGGACCGGCGCCGTTTTGTGGTTGAGACCGACTGCGAGCAACATCATCAGCTGTGGAAAGGCGGGGTTGAGTGTTCTTGCATGTCCGCCTGATAAGCCTAGTAATTTTAACTGAATTTTTTGCCGAGGGTGAGAGCCGGGTGCAAGTCCTTGCCAGTGCTGGCCTCGCAAGTGGCTGGGCTCCCTCCAGCAGGTTGTGGGGCGGTCTTTTCCCGGCGATTGTGGTAAAGTAAAGACTCCATGAGACGTCGTCGTTCATCGTTCCCTCTATTCCTCCTGAGTCTTTTCGTGGCCCTGGGTGCTTGTGCCACGGTTCCCAGCGGTCCTACCAGCGGTCTCCCGGATGGTGATGCCGGGGCTGGAGCCGCCGTGGCAGGCACGCAGGCGGAATCCCCGGCCACGACCCGGACGGCCTCATCCCAGAGGCGGCGGGCGGCAACAACGGAACCGGCCTCGTTGCCGGCGGTGTCTTTGGACGCCGAAATGCTTTACGAGCTACTGGTGGCCGAGATCGCCGTCCAGCGCAAGCAATACGGCATGGCCCTGCGCAACTATCTCCATCTGGCGCGGACCACCCGGGACCCTCGCATCGCCGGCATGGCCGCCCGGGTGGCCATCTACAGCCGCCAGGACCGCAAGGCCTTGGAGGCGTCCCGGCTGTGGGTGCAACTGGCGCCACAGGACCTGGAGGCACGCCAGGCCGTCATCGCAGCCTACCTCCGTAATGGCAGGACGGAGGAGGCACTGCCACACATCGACTTCCTATTGGACCAGGGCGGTGAGGCGGAAAACGGACTGCGCTTACTCACCAGCCTGTTGAGCCGGGAGCGGGACGTGCAGTCAGCCCTGCAGGTGATGAAACACGTGATGGCGACTCGCGGTGACAATCCCCAGGTACTGCTTTCTTACGGACACCTGGCCCTGCGCAGCGGTGATTTGGGTGCGGCGCTGACGGCCATTGAGCAGGCCCTTGAGCTGCGTCCGGGCTGGACCGAGGCCTTGTTGCTCAAGGCCCGTTTGTTGCAGCTGCGTGACGGCCGTGACGCCGCCCTCGACCTGCTGGCCCGGGCGGTGTCGGAGTACAAGAACGACGTGCGCTTGCGTCTGGCCTATGCCCGCCTGTTGATGGACGCCAAGCGCTACGAAGAGGCGCTCCAGGAATACCGCTTTCTCTCCACGCTGGCGCCGGAGAACGGCGACTTGCATTTCACCACGGGCCTGCTGCTCATGCAGCTCAAGCGTTACGAAGAGGCGGATCAGGTCTTGCGTTCCCTGCGCCGGCGGGGCGTGCGCTTCGACGAGATCAATTTCTATTTGGGCTGGATCGCCGAGAACCGGGGGGACGACCGGGCTGCCATCGATTATTACCGCGCAGTGACCGGTGGTCCCAACTATCTGGAGGCCGTGGTGCGCCTGGCCATCTTGCTGGGCCGCGAAGGAGAGCTGGACGAGGCCCGGCGCCTGTTGCAGCGGACCCGGGCCGAGGCCCCGGCCCATCGCCAGCGCCTCTATCTGATGGAGGGGGAGATCCTGCGCGAGGCCAAGCAGTACGAGGCGGCGATGGCCGTGTTTACCGAGGCTTTGGAGGAGTTCCCGGCGGACACCAGCCTGCGCTATGTGCGGGCCATCGTCGCCGAGCGGTTGGACCGATTGGACCTCATGGAGAAAGACCTGCTGCACATCCTGGAACGGGAACCGGACAACGCCGATGCTCTCAACGCTTTGGGATATACCCTGGCGGATCGCACCGATCGCTACGAGGAGGCCTACCGTTACATTAAGCGGGCGCTGGAACTGCGCCCTGACAGCCATGCCATCCTGGACAGCATGGGATGGGTACTGTATCGCATGGGGCAATACGACGAGGCCATCAAATACCTGCGCCTGTCCTTGCAGATCAAGATGGACGACGAGGTGGCGGCCCATCTGGGAGAGGTGTTGTGGGTGAGCGGCCGCCAAGAGGAGGCCCTGAAGGTCTGGAACGAGGCCCTCGAGCAATTCACGGACAACGAGCTGCTGCTGAATGTCATCAAGCGCTTCAGCCACTGAAGCCCCCACTGAAATCCTCGCTGAAGCCCAGGCGGCTTGCGCCGAAGATTCCACACACCACTTCTTCATGTCTTTCCTTTTTTCTGTATTCCTGCGTTCTTCCCAGTATCCTGTCCCTCTGCGCGGGTATGCGGGCGTAAATGCGCGGGTGCCTGGTGGCGGTCGATTCCAGCGGCTTGTCATCCTGGGCTTGGCGCTGGGAGCCAGTTGGTTGGCTGGTTGTGCCACCACGCACCTGCCTGGAGAACCTCCGGCGCAGGCCCTACAACAGGATTGGGAGCGGCACCGCCTGGCGGTGGATGCCTTAGTGGCCTGGGAGTTGCACGGGCGCCTGGCCGTGAAGACGGCTGGACGGGGTTGGCAGGTCCGCTTGGTCTGGCGCCAGCGGCACCAGCGTTTCGAGATCGATCTTTCGTCCAGCGTATTGGGACAGGGCCTGGCGCGCCTGGCCGGGGGACCCGAAGGGGTGGAATTGCAACTCGCCGAAGGGCGCTATCGGGCTGCCGATGCGGCCACCCTCATGCGCGATCATTTGGGCTGGTCCCTGCCGGTGCAGGGTCTGTTCCACTGGCTACGGGGCCTGCCCGAGGCGGGCGAAGTCCAGCGCCTGCAACTCAATGCCCACGGGCACTTGCAAGAATTGCAGCAGCAGGGGTGGATCATTCGCTACGCCCGCTACCGGCAGGTGGGTGATGTGATGCTGCCAGTCAAGATGGAATTGGTGCATGGTGGAGGGAAGCGGCGCCTGCACGTGCGCCTGGTGGTGGATCGCTGGACCCTGGCGGGAAAGGGGTTGCCCAGTTGAGCGGTTCGGGAGCGAAGGCGGTGGTGGCAGGAAGGGGAGAAGTGGACGGCGCGGCTTCGGACCTGGTCTTGCCGGCTCCCGCCAAGTTGAATCTGTTCCTGCACGTGGTAGGCCGCCGCGCCGACGGTTATCACTGCCTGCAGACGGCCTTCCAATTCGTGGACTGGTGCGACCGGTTGTCTTTCACGCTGCGGGCGGACGGCCACATTCATCGCGTTGATCCCCTGCCGGGCGTGCCGCCGGCGGCCGATCTCACGGTACGAGCCGCACGCCTGTTGCAGAAAACTACGGTTTGCCGCCTGGGAGTGGATATCCACCTGCACAAGCGCCTGCCCGTGGGCGGTGGACTCGGTGGCGGCAGCTCCGATGCCGCTACCACCCTGGTAGCTCTCAATCGCCTCTGGAAGCTGGATCTGGCACAGGAAGAATTGCTCGAACTGGCACTGGGTCTGGGGGCGGACGTGCCAGTGTTCGTCTACGGCCAGGCGGCCTGGGCGGAAGGAGTGGGGGAAAGGCTTCGTCCCCTGGAAGACCTGCCCACTCCCTGGTATGTGATCGTCGATCCCGGGTGCCGGGTGTCTACCGCCGAGGTTTTCCAGGCGCCAGAATTGACACGGGATTGTCCAGTGCTCAAAATAAGCGGCTTTATTTCTGGAGAAGGCGGCAATGTCTGTGAACCGGTGGTGCGCTGCCGTCATCCGGAAGTGGGGCGGGCACTGGATTGGTTGCGGGCGCAAGTGGCGCCGGGGGAGCGGATACCCACCTGGGCGCAGCGGGGGCCGGTCCGCCTGAGCGGCACCGGTGCCTGTGTGTTCGCGCCCTTTGTCTCTTGGGAGGCGGCGCAAGCAGTGTGCCGCAGGGTGCCGGCGCCATGGCGGGGAGTGGTAGCCCGCGGGTTGAATCGTTCCCCGCTGTGGGACGCAGCGGAGGGAGATGCTGCTTGTTGAGTCGCATGCGGTTTGATCGAGTACAGCAGGGGGAGAGGCACAAGAAGAGGTATAATTCGGTGTGCAACGCGTGGATCATTGGGGTGTCGCCAAGCGGTAAGGCACGGGATTTTGATTCCCGCATTCCCAGGTTCGAATCCTGGCACCCCAGCCATTTTTCCAGCGGCCCTCTTCTCTGCAGGTCTTTCCCAACCTCCTGGCAGTGGCCTCCTGCACCGGTACGCGTGGTCAGCAGTGCCACCAGTATCCGCTAACTGTCCGCCCAGGATCACTATCGGACCCATGTCGAGAGCTGAGACGCAATCGGAGAGCACGCCTTGAACTACGCCAACAGCAGGAACTTCTCCGAGACGGACAGCAAGATGATGGTATTCACGGGCAACGCCCACCCGCAACTGGCGCGGGATGTGGTAACCCGTCTCAACCTGCCCATGGGCAAGGCCAACGTGGGGCGCTTCAGCGACGGGGAGGTCGCGGTGGAAATCATGGAAAACGTGCGCGGCCGCGACGTGTTCATCGTGCAACCCACCTGTACGCCCACCAACGACAATCTTATGGAATTGCTGGTGATGATCGACGCCATCCGGCGGTCCTCGGCCTACCGCATCACGGCGGTGATTCCCTACTTCGGATATTCACGCCAGGACCGCCGGCCCCGTTCAGCCCGGGTGCCCATCAGCGCCCGCGTGGTGGCCGATATGATCACCATCGTGGGGGCCAACCGCGTCTTGACGGTGGATTTGCATGCCGATCAGATTCAGGGCTTCTTCGACATTCCGGTGGACAACGTCTACGCCTCGCCGGTGCTGCTCACCGACATCTGGCGCCAGAAATATCCGGACATGATCGTGGTCTCTCCGGATGTGGGCGGTGTGGTGCGTGCCCGTGCCATGGCCAAGCAACTGGACGGCGCCGATTTGGCCATTGTCGACAAGCGTCGCCCCGGTCCCAACGAGGCCAAGGTGATGAACATCATTGGTGATGTGAAGGGACGCACCTGCATTCTGTTGGACGACATGGTGGACACTGCCGGTACCTTGTGTGAGGCGGCACGGGTCCTGAAGGAGGAAGGGGCTGCGCGGGTGGTGGCCTACTGTACCCATCCGGTGTTGTCGGGCGCAGCTGTGGCGCGCATCGAAGCTTCCTGCTTGGACGAACTGGTAGTGACGGACACCATCCCCCTACGCGAGGATGCCCGGCGCTGCAGTCGTATCCGCCAGCTGAGCATTGCCGATATGCTGGCGGAGACCATGCGTCGCATCAGCGCCGAGGAATCGGTGAGTTCCATTTACATGGATTGAATAGGGATTGATCAACATCGAGACGAAAGGCCGTTCCCGATAGGTGCTAGGGGCGGTGCAAGCTGGCGTGCCGGTGCCACTTGAGTTGTAGTTTTTTGGGGTGTGCATCCGTCTTGGTCGCGGGACGGGTGATCGCGTATGTGTGTTGTTCTCGAGGAGAGCAGAGATGAAAGTCAGCTTTGAACTGGATGCCGAGGTACGCAACGACCTGGGAAAAGGTGCGAGCCGCCGCCTGCGTCGTCGTGGCAAGCTCCCGGCCATCCTCTATGGCGGAGGTGAGGCTCCTTTGCCTTTGCAGTTGGATCACGATGCCGTGATGCACAAGCTTGAACATGAGGCCTTCTATTCCCATATTCTCACGGTGCGCGTGGACGGTCAGGAAGTGAAGGCTGTGCTCAAGGACTTGCAGCGTCACCCCTATAAACCGGCCGTGCTGCACATGGATTTGCAGCGCATCAGTGAGACGGAAAAGCTGCGCATGCATGTGCCCCTGCACTTCGTGGGCGAGGATGTGGCGCCTGGTGTGAAACAGCAGGGCGGAATCATCTCCCGTCTGGTCACTGAAGTGGAGATCACCTGTCTGCCCAAGCACTTGCCGGAGTACATCGAGGTCGATGTCTCTAATCTGAAGGTGAACGAGTCCCTCCATCTCTCCGATCTCACCGTGCCGGAGGGGGTAGAGCTGGTGGAGCTGATGCAAGGCCCCGAGCACGACTTGCCGGTGGTTTCCATCCACTTGCCTCGCAGCGCCGTGGAGGCGAGTGAAGAGGAGGGTGCCGCAGGCGGGGACAGCGGCGAGTCCTGAGCCGGGAGCCGGGTATCTGGGCCGGCGGGGTCGAGGCTGTTCGGAAAGCGCCGTGACCGAATCCATTGCACTCATCGCCGGGCTGGGCAATCCGGGCGAACGCTACCGGCATACGAGGCACAACGCTGGTTTCTGGCTGGTGGAGGCCGTGGCCGAGCACTACAGTGGGCGTTTCAGTCGCGAGCGGCGTTTGCACGGCACCCTGGCACAGGTAGAGATCGCCGGGCGGCGCTGTCTGTTGCTCACCCCGGAGACCTTCATGAACCGCAGCGGTCAGGCTGTGGCCGCCGTGTGCCAGTATTACCGTATTCCCGCTTCCCAGCTGCTGGTGGCGCACGACGATATCGACCTGCCGCCGGGTATTGTGCGCCTCAAACGGGGCGGTGGTCATGGCGGGCACAACGGTCTGCGGGACGTCATCCAGGCGCTGGGTGAGGCGGAATTCTGGCGCCTGCGCGTGGGGGTGGGACACCCAGGCAGCAAGGAGGCCGTGGTGGACTATGTGTTACATGCGCCCTGCGTGGAGGAACGCGCGCGCATCCAGGCGGCTATCGCGGCCGCCTTAGAGGTTTTGCCCCTGGTGGTGAGCGGGGCGCAGGAACGTGCCATGCAACATCTGCACCGCAAGCGGTTTGACGGCAATGGAAGCCTCGCTGCGGACGACTCGAGCGGACCGGCGGGCGGATAGGCATCGGAGAACTAGCATTCATGGGATTCAAATGCGGAATCGTGGGGCTGCCCAACGTGGGCAAGTCTACCTTGTTCAACGCTCTCACACAGGCTGGAATCGAATCGGCCAACTATCCCTTCTGTACCATCGAACCCAATGTGGGGGTGGTGCCCGTGCCCGATCCCCGGCTCGACGCGCTGTCTCGCATCGTGAAACCGGCGCGGGTGGTGCCTGCCACGATGGAATTCGTGGATATCGCCGGTTTGGTGGCGGGGGCCTCCAAGGGAGAGGGATTGGGCAATCAATTCTTGGCCCATATCCGCGAGACTCAGGCCATCGCCCATGTGGTGCGTTGTTTCGAGGACGACGACATCGCGCACGTGGCCGGCCGCGTGGATCCGGTGCGGGACATGGAGATCATCGACACTGAATTGGTACTAGCCGACTTGGACACGGTGGCACGCCACTTGCAACGTTGCGCCCGTCAGGCCAAGAGCGGCGATCAGGCCGTGCGGGCGCGTCAGGCCCTGCTGGAACGGGTGGCCGCGGGGCTGGACGAAGGCTTGCCCCTACGCGTTCAGGACCTGACGGCCGAGGAGCGGGCTGTCTTGCGGGATCTGCACCTGCTCACCGCCAAGCCTGTGATGTACATCGCCAACGTGGCGGAGGACGGGTTTCGAGATAATACCCATCTGGAACGGGTGCAGGAGAAGGCCACCGCCGAGAAGGCGGTGGTGGTGCCGGTGTGCGCCTCTCTCGAGGCGGAGATCGCCGAGTTACCGGCGGAGGAAAAAGACGAATTCCTCGCCGATCTGGGACTGGAGGCGCCGGGACTGGACCGGGTGATCCGTGCCGGCCATCGTCTACTGGGGCTGCAGACCTTCTTCACTGCCGGCGAGAAGGAAGTGCGCGCCTGGACTATACCAGTGGGTGCCACTGCGCCCCTGGCCGCCGGGGTCATCCATGGCGATTTCGAAAAGGGATTCATCCGCGCCGAGGTAATCGCCTACGAGGACTTCATCACCTACGGCGGGGAACAGGGGGTGAAGGAAGCGGGAAAATGGCGTCTGGAAGGCAAGGACTACGTGGTGCAGGATGGCGACGTGATCCATTTCCGCTTCAATGTGTGATTCCTCCTGCCGGACGCCGGAAGAAGGGCATGGCTTGCATCTTGCGCCCGTCTCTTTTATCTTAGCCCCTTCTCCACTCTCACTGGTCCCGCCCGGGTTCAGGCAGCAGATTCAGATAGGCTATGTAGCTCAGTTGGTTAGAGCACGGCATTCATAATGCCGGTGTCGCTGGTTCGAGTCCAGCCATAGCCACCAACTCTTCGGTTTACCTCCACGGTGTGCGTGTGATTTCACCATGCGTCTTCCCGTAAATATTTGGAATTCGCGGCCGATGAAACCAGGGAAGCCATACGTAGTCTGAGGAGGTAAGGACGTGAAGCGGTTGCACGAGGACGCTCGATTTCGGCTAGCCGTCTCGAGTTTGGCGGGAACCTTGCCCGCTGTTTTCTTGGGGGTCTGGTTGGGCCGGTCCGCGCAGCTCGAAGGAGCAGCGTTGTGGGGTGTCAGCGGGGGAATTGCGCTGTTCTGTGCCGTGATGGTGGGGGTGTCTCTGTCCTACTGGCAGCAATTGGTCCTGAATCGTCTGGCGGGACTGGTGGAGGCCTTGTCTCGCGGGGAGGCGCGCGAGGCAGAACTGGACGATTACGAGGGCCTGGCAGGACGATTGGCGCGGGCGGTGGCGGCTCTGGGCCAGCGTTATCTAACCATGCATCAGACGCATCGGAAGCTGTCGCAGGAGTTGAGTGCGATCTCGGGGGAGATCACCGTGAGTTCAGAGCGTATCGAAGGCAACGTGCTGGAGCAGCAGCGGGATACGGAGAGCGTGGCCACGGCCATGAACGAGATGAGTGCCACGGTGGCGGAGGTGGCGCGCCTGACCAACGACGCGGCCGATGCGGCTCGCCAGGCCCAGGAGGCCACCGATCGGGGTACGGATGTCGTTTCTACCACGCGTGAAGAAATTCAACGACTAGTCTCGGAATTGGAAGAGGCGGCCGGAGTGGTGCACCGCTTGGAAGAAGAGAGCCAGAACATCGGCAACGTATTGGATGTCATCAAGAGCATCGCCGAACAGACCAATCTGCTGGCCCTCAATGCCGCCATCGAAGCGGCACGCGCCGGTGAACAAGGGCGCGGCTTCGCCGTGGTCGCCGACGAAGTTCGGACGCTGGCTTCGCGCACCCATGCCTCTACGCAGGAGATCGAGCAGATGATTTCCAGGATTCAGGAACGGGTTTCGGGTTCGGTGGCTGTCATACGTGCCGCCTCCGAGCGCGGTAGCGTCGGTTCTGAAAAGGTACAGGAAACCGTCCATGCCCTGAATACCATCCAGGATGCCGTGCACCAGATCACCAACATGAACACGCAGATCGCTACGGCGGCCGAAGAGCAATCACAAGTGGCGGAGGAGATCAACCGCAATCTAGTGCACATCAGCGAGATGGCACAGACCAGTGCAGACGATGCCCATCATGGGCGAGAGATCGCGGCTCGTCTGGCGAGCAATGCAGCGGAGATCGAAGCTTTGCTCAAGCAGAGTTGAGGGCGGGGGAGTGCCCTGTCAGGCGCTGAGCGGTCTGGGCCAGGCGTCGTCCCAGGGCCAGGCACAAACGCTGTTCCTCCTCGGTGAAGGGATTGCGATTGTCGGCGCCAGCGAAGTGGCTGGGCCCGTAAGGTGTCCCCCCCGCCGTGGTCTGGATGAGTTCGGCCTCACTGTAGGGCAGCCCCAGGATGAGCATGCCGTGATGCAACAAGGGCAGCATCATGGTCAGCAGGGTGCTCTCCTGGCCGCCGTGCAGGGAGGAGGTGGAAGTGAACACCGCTGCAGGCTTGCCGATCAGAGTACCGGAGAGCCACAGATCACTGGTGCCGTCGAGGAAATATTTCAATTCCGCCGCCATGTTGCCGAAACGAGTGGGGCTGCCCAGGGCAAGGCCGGCGCAGCGGCGCAGATCGTCATGGCTGGCATAGGGAGGGCCTGCATCGGGGATGCTGTCGGCTACCGCCTCGCACACTGGGGAGACCGGTGGCACGGTGCGAATGCAGGCGCTGCAGCCAGGGACCTCTTCCACGCCGCGGGCGATGCGACGCGCCATTTCCGCCACGCTGCCGTGGCGGCTGTGATAGAGCACCAGGATCTCACACATCGCGTGACTTTTTCAGAGTAGGTCCAGCACATTTTCCGGCGGGCGAGCCAGCACCGCCACTCGGTCGTCCTTGACCACGATGGGACGTTCGATGAGCACAGGATATTCTACCATGGCTCGGATCAGGTCCTCGTCGGAGAGACCGGGATCGCCCAGCCCCAGTTCCTTGTAGGTTTTCTCCTTGCGGCGTATCAGCTCGCGGGGGGACAGTCCCAGCAGCCTGAGCAGCCGTTTGAGTCTGGCCACCGAGGGCGGTCGTTTCAGGTATTCGACGATCTCGGGTTCCACATCGTGCTCGCGCAGGAGCTGCAAGGCCTGGCGGGACTTGGCGCAGCGGGGGTTGTGATAGATCACGATAGCCATGGTGCTTCCTCGCGAGACTAGATGAATCCGCAACGTCGCTATTCTAGCGTGCTCTTCCTTGACAGCCTATAGGGGGGGTGCTAGAACCTAACGTATCGTTTCCCGATCGTTCCCCGGTGGCGGGGTAGTGGCACTGCGGCGGATGCGCGGGAACGCGCGCTGAGGGTGTGTCCCCGTCGCGGTCGGATGGCCGATAAAAAATGCCAAACCGGGCGCCTGAACCAGATGCCAGAATCATAAACTTGGCGTCGTATGCTGCGGCCGCGGACGGGCGCGTTTCTCCACCAGTACTGATGTAACCGATGAATCTGCTCCAGTTTTTGCCTGTCAATCACCTGCGCGGAGTCTTATCCGGAAGTCTGTGGCGGGGCGGGCTGTGGATGAGCCTGCTTCTGCTCGCTGCCTGTGCCACCGTACCCACTCAGGAGATGAGCGATGCGCGCCAGTCCGTGCAGGCGGCCTATGACGCCGGCGCCGACAAGTGGGCGCGCGAGAATCTGCGCAGTGCTGAGGAATACCTGCGCCGTGCGGAACGGGAGCTGGAATTGCGTTTCTACAGCCGCGCTCGCCATGATGCCATCGTCGCCAAGAGCGAGGCTTTGAAGGCCCGTAACGTGGCCTTGGCCATTCGCGCGGCACAGGAGGCCATCGAGGCTGCTCAAGTGCCCGAGGAGGATTTAGCCGAAGCCAAGTCCTTGCTTGCCGAAGCCGTGGCCGCTGCCGAGCGGGGACGCTCTACGCGGGCCTTGGAACTCGCCAACGAGGCCAGGAAGCGTGCCCTGGCCGTTCCCTGATCCGCGCCCGTTTCGGCGCGCGCCCACGAACCCCGGGTTGGCTGGATGACGGTGTCCGACGCGGGGCGTTTTCTCCGCCTGCTGTGGCACCATTTCCACGCCGACAAATGCCTGCGTACGGCTGCCTCCCTCAGTTATACCACGCTGCTTTCGCTGGTTCCCCTGCTGGTGGTGATGTTTTCGGCCGTTTCCGCCTTTCCGGTGTTCAAGACGGTGGAAGACCGCCTCCAGGACTTCATTTTTCAGAACTTCGTGCCTGCCGCCGGAGAGATGGTGCAGTCCTACATCCAACAATTCCTGCAGCAGGCCACGGCCCTCACTGGCCCCGGCATCTTGTTTCTCGTGCTGGTGGCGGTGATGCTCATGGATACCATCGACGGCGTTCTCAACGACATCTGGGGGATACCGCGGCAGCGGCACTGGCTGGCGCAGTTTCTGGTGTACTGGGCGGTGCTGACCTTGGGACCGCTGCTGCTTGCAGTGAGCATAGCGGTGAGTTCTTACCTGGTTTCCCTGCCGCTGGTGGAGGGTGTGGATCCTGGCGGGACGCTGCGCGGGCTCGCGCTTTCCGCGATGCCGTTTTTCTCTTCACTGGTGGCTCTCACACTGCTGTACGTGCTGGTGCCCCACCGGTCCGTGCCCCTGAGATTGGGACTGGCGGGCGCGGTGGTGGCTGCGGTGCTGTTCGAGTTGGCCAAGCGAGGATTTACCCTCTATGTGGCCCACGTGCCCACCTATACCACCATCTACGGGGCCCTGGGGGTGATTCCTCTGTTTCTAGTGTGGATCTATGTCTCCTGGGTGGTGGTGTTACTGGGGGCGGAGATCAGTCACTGTATGGCGGTCTTCAGGCGCCGGCCCACATTGGCGGAGCTGGACGGTGCGCCGGCGCGTTTCGTGCTGGCCTATCGGGTGTTGGGACACTTACGCGAGGCGCAACGGCAAGGGGGGCGCTTGACCAGTGAGATCTTGGCCGCGACCGAGCACGTGGATGTGCCCGTGATGGAAGAGGTCCTGGCGGATCTTGCCGCGGCGCGCCTGATCGCCGCCACTCAGGAATCCAATCGGAGAGATGGCCCGCGAAAGCCTGCTCGAGAGTCTAATCGGGAGGGCGGGTGGTTGTTGGCTCGCCATCCGGATGAAATGACCTTGAAGGATCTTTATAATGCTTTTCCTTGCGCCCTGCCCGCGGCCGGAGCCTGGCGAGAGAGAGATGCTTGGAACCGGCGCTTGGGTGCAATCCTAGAAGAGGCCGCCACATGCCTGGACCGGATACTGGCTGTGCCGCTGGGACCCTTGTATGCAACTGAAGGCGGAGCAACGGACGGTCGAGATGGAGACGGGCGGGAGCAGGATCCATAAGCGGGCGGGCAAACAGGCGAAGCAAACCGGGGCCGCGGTATGTCATGGGCCCACCGGCAGCGGACAGAGGCATGAAGAAACTGGAAATCCTGTTCGAAGGGGGATTGTGGAGCAGCCGCTATGTGGTATTGTTGGCGGTGATCTCTAGTCTGGCCACCTCGGTGGCCATGTTCTACATGGCCACGGTGGATGCTTTCTACATGATTGCACACATGCTGGACTATGGGTCTCCCGCCATGGAACCCGAGGTGCGCAGCGAATTGCGGGCCGAAAGCATCACCCACATCGTGGAGATCGTCGATCTCTATCTTCTGGCCACGGTGTTGTTGATTTTTGCCCTGGGGCTCTATGAGCTGTTCATCAGCAAGATCGATCAGGCCGCCAGCGACGAATCGGCATCCAAGGTGTTGTTCATCACCAGTCTGGACGACCTCAAGGGGCGCTTGGCCAAGGTGATCCTCATGATCCTCATCGTTAAGTTTTTCGAGTATGCCATCAAGATGAAGTTCGAATCACCGCTGGATCTGCTGTATCTGGCGGGTGGTATTACCCTCATCGGAGCGGCCATCTATCTCTCCCATGCGGGAGAACACCAGCGCCAGAAGAGCCTGCTAGCCAAGCAGAGTGACAAAGGTGCAGTCATGCCAGAACCGGTTGTGCCGGCAGCACTGCAGCGTACGAAGCAGCCGGATCGCCAGACAGATTAGGTACGGCTATCGCTCGCTGCTCGGTAGGTGGACGAGTGGACACTCAGTCGAGGCGACCATCGCGGGCGGCGCGCAGGACCAGGGTGTCGAATTCCTCTCCATTCATCAGGCCTCTTTCGGCGACGATCTCGCGAACGGGTTTCCCCGTGCGTTGGGATTCCTTGGCGATCTCCGCAGCCGCCGCATAGCCGATGTGGGTGTTGAGCAGGGTGGCCAGACCCACGCTCTGGTGCAGGAACCAACGGCAGCGTTCCCGGTCCACACGCAGGCCCTCGAGGTTGCGCTGCGTGGCGGCGCGCACGGCGTTGGTGAGCCAGTCCATGGCATCAAAGAGGGCGGAGCCCAGGGCCGGCATCATCACATTGAGTTCCAATTGTCCGGCCTGGGTCATGGCTGCGATGGCGGCGTCCTGTCCCAGCACTTGAAAACATACCTGGTTGAGCATCTCGAACATTACAGGATTGACCTTGCCCGGCATGATGCTGGAGCCAGGCTGTACCGGCGGCAGGAGGATTTCACCGATGCCTGTACGCGGCCCGGAAGCCAGCAGGCGTAGGTCGTTGGCGATGCGGATCAATTCCAAGGCCAGGTCGCGGATGGCCGAGGAGAGACGCTGAATGTCGTGCATGGACTGCATCTGGGCCGCCAGGTCCGCGGCGGGACGAATGGCCTCGCCCGTGAGTCGCGCCAGCTCAGCGGCGGCACGGGCAGCATAGTCCGGGGCCGTGTTGAGACCGGTACCGGCGGCACTGCCGCCCAGGCCGATCTCACACAGCGGAACGCGACAGTCCTGGAGATGCTGCACGCAGCGGCGCAAGGTCCAGGCATAAGCTCCAAACTCGCGGCCGATGGTGGTGGGCACGGCGTCCTGCAAGTGCGTGCGTCCGCTCTTCACCGTGTCTCGTTCGCGTTCGGCGATGTGCTGGCAGGCGGTGGCCATGGCGTCCACGGCATCGCACAGGCGCGGCAGCTTGGCCAGAGCCGCGAGGCGGATGGCGGTGGGAATGGTGTCGTTGGTACTCTGCCCCATGTTGACATGGTCATTGGGATGGACCGGCCGGTAGACTCCCTTCTCGCCACCGAGGAACACGTTGGCAAGGTTGGCGATAACCTCATTGCTATTCATGTTGTGGCTGGTGCCAGCCCCTGCCTGGAAGCGGTCCACTACGAACTGATCCAGGAATTCCCCAGCCAGGATGCGATCGCAGGCGGCGACGATGGCGTCGGCCAGCTCCGGCGCCAGCCAGCCTGGCTGGCGATTGGCTACGGCAGCGGCACGCTTGATGCGCACGTGGGCGATGACAAAATCCTTGTCGGGGGCGCGGCCACTGATAGGGAAGTTGCCGATGGCCCGCTGGGTCTGGATGCCGTACCAGGCCTCGGCGGGGACTTGCAACTCTCCCAGGCTGTCTTTTTCCGTTCGGTAGGCGGTTTCGGTCATGTGTGGTCCCGGTGTTGGAATCGTCCTGCCCTGCGCCGGCAGCACTTTGGTACTAGCCTATTGGAAGGCTATCCTGTCGTGATCGTGCCATCATGTCATGCCATCATATCGTGTTAGCATGGTGTCGGTGAAGGGAGCAGTGGGAATTCGGCTATGATGCGATGCAGGCGCTATTTCGTGAGCGGTCGGGTGCAAGGGGTGTTCTTTCGCGATTCCACACGCAGGCGGGCGCTGGCCTTGGGCCTGCGCGGTTGGGCGCGCAATCTGCCGGACGGGCGGGTGGAGGTGCTGGCCTGCGGTTCGGAGGCGGCCCTGCAGGAATTGGAGGCCTGGCTGTGGGAAGGGCCGCCACACGCGCGGGTGTCGGATGTGGTGGGCGAAGAAGCGGCGTGCGAGGCGCCGGAGGGTTTTACAATCGCCTAGTCCTGCTCTATTCTGAGCGGGCAGCTAAGATTGTTCAGGATCCAGAAACGGATGAACCAGAGAGAGGTGCAGAGATGAACACGAAGGTTTGGTGGTTGGCAGGCATCGTGGCGTTGGGGTTGATGGGCGGGCCGGCCATGGCTGGTGACATGGATGAGAAAGGCATGAAGGGACACGGTGACGGCAAGTCCATGTATGGCGAGATGATGAAACAACGCCATCAGATGATGATGGACATGATGGGCATGATGAAAGAGATGATGGGCATGTTACGCAATCTCAATCACAAGCCCAGCGCCGCCGAGCGCAAGCGCTTGGACGAGATGATGCAGCACATGGACGAGATGATGGCACAGCACGAGGAAATGCACGATCGTATGCGCCAGCGCATGAAGGAGATGCACGAGAACATGCCCATGAAGAAGGAAGGGCATGGTATGGGAATGAATCACTAGCCATAGTTTGTGCTGTCCCTCTCCACCGGGAGCTTGTCGGGGAGAGGGACGGTGCGGATGGCGAAGGGCTCAGTCGCAGAAGCGCATCGAAAAATCGACCGCACGCAAGTCTTTGGTGAGGGCGCCTACGGAGATGGCATCCACGCCGGTGAGGGCCACCTCGCGAATGTTGTCCAGGGTGATTCCCCCCGAGGCTTCGAGCAGGCAGCGTCCAGCGGCAAGCACTACGGCCTGGCGCAAGGCTTCCAGGTCGAAATTGTCCAGCAACACGTGATCGGCACCCGCCGCCAGGGCCTCTTTCAGTTCCTCCAGATCCTCCACTTCCACGGCCAGCGGCAGATCCGGACGCGCGTGTCTGGCCCGTTCCACCGCAGCGGCCAGCGAACCGCAGGCCAGGATGTGGTTCTCCTTGATGAGAAAGGCGTCGTAGAGCCCCAGGCGGTGATTGTGGCAGCCCCCACAACGGACCGCATATTTCTGCGCCAGGCGCAGGCCGGGCAGGGTCTTGCGCGTGTCCAGCACCTCCACCGGTAGATCGCGCACCCGTTCCGCGTAGCGCCGGGCGCGGGTCGCCGTTCCCGACAGGGTCTGCAGGAAATTGAGGGCGGTGCGTTCTCCCGAGAGCAGGGCCCGGGTGTTGCCCGCCAGGCGGCAAACCGTCTGCCCGGGGGCGAGCAGATCCCCGTCGCGGGCCTGCCATTCGATGTCCACGGCCGGGTCGAGCCGGAGGAAGGTCTGTTCGAACCAGGCCCGGCCGCACAGTACGGCTTCCTCGCGACAGATCACCCGGGCCTGCGAGCGGTGGCTCGCCGGGATCAGGGCGGCGCTCACATCACCGGATTCGCGCTCCGATCCTTTTTCGGATCCCTCTGCGGATTCCCAAGCGGGACCCAGATCCTCGGCCAGCGCCCGGGCCACGTCCCTTCGGATATCCTGTAGTGAGGGCAGCATGGGGCAAGCTTAACTACTAAGACAAACGATGACAAAGCCTCATTCAGAGCGTGCCCGATGCGGCGCATCAAGGCGCGCTTCGCAGGCAATGGCCCGGCCCTTGGCAAGAAGCGCAACACCGAGGCGCCGCATCCGGTGCGCTCCCCCTGGAGCGGATCTCGGGG
>WFNO01000003.1 GCA_015488555.1 Gammaproteobacteria bacterium | reverse complement strand
GCGCTCGGGGCGGCACAGGCTGTAAAGCGTCTGGTCCTGCTCGGTCACCAGGCGCGGCCCCTCGGCCTCGAGGGCGTCGAACCAGGCCCGAGCCGGGGCGAAGTCGCCGGAGAACAATTCATCCTTCACCTTCGCCGGCAGTGGCCGGTTGACCGCCTCGGCTACCGCCTCTTCCCGATCCGCCAGCTCGCGCCAAACACCCCAGAAGCGCGCCGGGGTGCCGGCCGTGGCGTAGCGGGCCGCGTTCTTGTTCACCGCCAGCACCTGCTGCACATAGGTGAACAGCTGGGGCACATAGTCCTCGCCCTGGTTGCGCAGGCACTGGGAGATGGCCTGTTCCACCTCCACCTTGGGTGATTTGCACTCGATGACAGAGAAGGGGACGCCGTTGACGAACAACACGATGTCCGGTCGCACGGTCTCCGTGCTGCGGCTGCGCTCGACACTGAACTCGGCGGTCACATGAAAGCGGTTGTTCCGCCAGTTGCGCCAGTCGATGTAGTTGAGGTTGAAGCTGCGGGAATCCCCCTCAACGGACTGCTCCAGGGCCGTGCCGAGGGTGAGCAGATCATAGATGGCCTCATTGGTCTTTTGCAGGCCGTCGTACTTGATGTTCTTCAGCTTCTGGATGGCCGACTGGATGTTCTCCTCGCTGAACAGGTACTCCCTGCCTTTGTACTGGATGCGGTTGATGGCCTTGAGTTGCTGGCGCAGGACCTCCTCCAGCAGCAGGCTGCTGAGCCGCTCACCACGGGCCTTCAGCGCTTGTTCAGGCGGCAGGTACTCGAAGCCCAGATTGATCAGCAGCTGAAGCGCCGGGATCTGGGAGAGGTATTTTTCGTTGAAGCGGAAGCCTGCTGTCGCCATCGCTAGAGCACTCCTCCGAGCAGGCCTGGCATCGGAAGTAGCTGCTTGATCCTTTTCTCTGCTGTCTCAAGGTAACCGTCGCCCTCGAGTTGTTTGGCTTCTTCGATAACACGCCTCAACCGGACGACGGCATCCTTCTTCCACTGAGGAGCAGACCAACCGACATTAACCTGTCCGGCATAATCGTAGAAATAGTCCTTGAGCTGTTTCGGCATAAATAGACCGAAAAGACCAAAATCATGCTGCACGATATCCTGCTCAAGCTCGTACGAGTCGAAGGGATAGCGATTGCGTGCATTCCAATATTTCATGATTCGGATCAGGGGTTTTATCAGATTTCTGTGCGCTTGGTTTGCACTAGTTAACTGCTGGTTGAATCCGGTTGGGTCCGTACTAATCCAGTCTTCATAAGCGCTGGTCTTTGCTGGGATCTTAAGTCCGCTAAACCAATCGTTGATTGCCGGAACCAGTTCAAATTTAATGTGATTAAGTGACAGGACAATGGTTGGGTTGGATTGGAAAATTTCCGAGCGAGAATAGTAGGCTTCTACAAAGCGCCGTAGTCGGTTCAAATAAGTTTGTGGTCGTGCCGAGCTGTCTGTTAACACAATCATATAGTCCACATCGGAATTGGTATCCATACTGCGAGGTAGTATCGTATTGCGGCTATACGATCCGAAGACGAATTGGTTGGAGATGTTGGTGCCGAAATGTCTATTCAAACGATCTTGTAATGTCGCCAGCGATCGCTGAATGCAGTCACGCTCGCGATCCCGAACAATCGCGAAGTTTGACAATGCCGTTAAATGACTATTGACGGTCATTTGCTCTCTCCTGATCGGCCCTATATTTGCTTTGACCAGCATCTATGTCGGCCTTGGCCTTTTCATAATCCCGTCGTGGTATTCCTGGGGAAGCCTGATTAAGATCGTCTCGAGTTCTTGCCAGATCGAGGAGGTGTTCCTTCGCTTTGCCAAGGTCTGCAGAATCCCCAAGTTCGAGTTCGCGAAATATTCGTGCCTGATTTCTCAAGGCAAGGTATTGTCCGGCAACAGCCTTGTGGTTCTCCGCGCGTTCCGAGGGCTTCAGAAAGGTTAATACCGTTGTGAGAGCGGTGGAGAGTATGGCAAGACTGCCGGCGACCTCGGGCAGATCATTAAACGCCGTCCCACCGGCAACTGCTGCAAGGATGGCAGCGGGCAAACCGATGAAAAGGTGATAGCGTCCCCAGCGATCAGCGGCGTTGTAGTGCCCTTTTGCGGAATGCTCCGCGTCTTCTTCTATACGGCGCGCTTCGGCGTATAGTTTGTCTCTCAGGTCGGTCATCAGGCTACCTCCATGTCAAGCTTCACTCGCCACTGGCCAGTGAGAAGCTTCTGCATCAGACCGCGTTTCTGGGTTTTGTATTTTTCCGACAGTAGTTTCAGAAGGTCAATTTCCTTCTGGGCAATCGTAAGTGCTCCTGCAATACTTTTCTGTTCTTCGATTGGCGGTTTTGGGATTTTTATGCTCATAAAGTCCGGGATGCTGATCTGTTTCCCGTCTCTGATTCCAATGACGGCTATATTCAGGTACTTTTCGATGAACAAGTAAGTCTTGAAGAATAGTCGATAGAACGCCGCGTCTATTTCTGTCTTTGGGCGCAATACGGTATAAGCTGGGCTGATTATCCCTTGATAATCGGAATACTCGATTCCACCCTGAAACGAGCGTAGGCTAATTGCAAAGTCGCCTTTCTTGATTCTTTTGTAGTTGGCAGTGCTTCCCTCCGGGGACATCACGCGGCCTTCCAGCACCCGACGAGGTATAACGCCTCTATCCTGGGTCACCGACAACAGCTCCTCATCGGGGTGATTCTTCTCAGAAACGGTATCGAATAACTCGCTCGTACGGACGTGTGGCCATGAATCACACTTCTGGCCAATCAGTTTCTGAACAATTCCCTTGAGGCACCGCTCCTTCGCCTGAATCAGCCGCTCGGTTTTCTCGATGGCCTCGTCCCAGGTGGAGAGCAGGTCGGCGATGGCTTTTTGTTCAGATAGGCTCGGGTAAGAAATAACCAATTTCCTGAAGAGAGGAAGCCCAATTGTTTTTATGGTGGAACCAACAGCCTGCCGTTCGAAATACCGTTTTTTTGATTGAAGCCAATAATATAAATAGAGGTTGTGGAGAACATTGTGATGCGAGCAGTTCCATGTGATGAAGTGTTGGCTAACAGCCATCTCTTTTCCCATGATAGAACTCTTGCCAACCCCAGCATCCCTCGACATCAGGACCGTTCCTGGCGGATGCAGCACTGCGGAAGAGCGGCGTAAACCTTCGCTGGAAATTTCCTTTTCTGTTTCGTTGATGACGGGTTTATCAAGCCGAGATAGATCAGCCAGAGAAACCCATGGAATGCCACCATTCCAATATTCTGGATGCTTCTGGCTTGGGGTGTGTCCACTGCCACGGACTGTAATTTCGTCCAGGGTGCTCGCTTTCCAGCCATCCGGTATGTTTGTTACCTTTTTCAACTCTGTAGCTCCCTCAACTTCTCCGCCATCTTCGTCCGTACCGTCGCCAGTTCCTTCTCCAGCGACTCGATCTCCTGCTGCACGACGTCGATGTCGATCTCCTCTTCCTCCTCGAAGGTGTCCACGTAGCGCGGAATGTTGAGGTTGAAGTCGTTCTCTGCAATCTCTTCCAGTTCAGCATCGTGGGCGAACTTCTCCACCTCCTGGCGGGCGCGGTAGGTATCTACGATGCGCTGGATGTGTTCCTCGCCCAGGGTGTTCTGGTTCTTGCCGGGCAGGTAGTTCTCCTTGCCGCTGGCGTCGATGAAGAGCACGTCGCGGCAGGCCTGGCGGGCGCCACCCTTTTCGCGGCTGCGGTCGAAGACCAGAATGGCCACCGGGATGCTGGTGGTGGGGAAGAGGTTGCCGGGCAGCCCGATGACCGCGTCGAGCAGGTTCTCCTCGATCACCTTGCGGCGGATGCGGCCCTCGGCGCCGCCCCGGAACAGCACACCGTGGGGGACGACCACAGCGACGCGGCCTTCCTTCTCCAGCGCGGCTTCGATCATGTGGATGATGAAGGCCCAATCTCCCTTGGATTTGGGCGGGACGCCGCGCCAGAAGCGGTTGAAGCGGTCGTGCTCGGCTTCCTCCGCGCCCCACTTGTCCAGCGAAAAAGGCGGGTTGGCCACCACCACGTTGAACTTCATCAGGCGGTCGTT
>WFNO01000002.1 GCA_015488555.1 Gammaproteobacteria bacterium | reverse complement strand
GTGGCCAAATAGGCCTCCGCCAGGCTCTGATACCAAAATGCCGGGTCGTATCGGTCATAGGGCTCGCCTGGAGTGGGAGGCAGGCCGATGGCGAGTTGGTAGGGGGCCGCGAAGATCCAGCAGTACTCGTCATCCGGGGACGTGAGGCGGGAAATCGGATACTTGGCCTTCCATTCGAACAATGGGCGAATGTTCTCGAAGCCCAGTTCCGCCGTGTATCCCACCGCCCAGGTGAAGAAATCGTCCATCCAGGGGGCCGACGTCGAAAGCTCCGTGTGATGGGCGAGCGCCCCCAATTTGTTGCCATCGGGATTGTCTGGATACAGAGCAATGTAGTAATCGATGTTGTTCTGCAATTTTTCGTGGAAATACGATTTGAAGGGATGGTCGTCGGGCAGGATGTAGGCTGCCTGCGCCAACGTGCGCAGGGTCCAGGCCTGGCCACGCACTTGTTGATTCCAGAATAGACCTTTGTCGTATTCCCGCCGCCCCAAGGAGACGGAGATCATGTTGATATTCGCCCAGAAGATCAATTCTTCCAGGTAATAGTGATCGCCCGTGAGCAAGTAGGGATAATACGCGATGGCCGGCTGGTGCGCCTGGTCGTACGTCAGGGGGGTGTCGCAATCCGTATCGCACAAGGCGATCACCTGATCGGCGGGATATTGCCTCCGATCCCCCGTCACATAAGGATAGTCGTCCAGGGAAACGGGGAGATCCGTGTTGATGTCCCGCAGATGGGAAGAGTAGGAACCGCCGGCATCGGCGTTGTCCAACACCGCCTGATAGGCGCGTGGATCCCCCCCGCTGACGATGTGCAGGGCCTGCCACCAGGGCAAGGGGGCAATTCCCCGATCGGCGCCGCCTTCACGCATGTAGTCGTTGATCCAGACATTGGCCATGGGCTCATAACGGCGGGATATCACCTCGTCCAACGCCCTTTCCGATACTTGAACGTTGGGGTCGTAGTGTGGTATTGCGCGGGTCTTCTGCAGATATCTGGTGTCATGGCGTACCACCACTTTGGGTTCTTTGCCCCACCAGAACACCTTGTGCCAGCGGGCACGATGATAGTGGGTCAGAGATGGCAGGTTGTACACTTCCTGCCCGCCCACCAGCACCCGCACGTCGTAAGTGAAATTGCGTGGTCCAGGGACATAGGTCCAGTTATTCTCCACGATGGCATCCACCCGCACCGAGTCGAGACCTGCGTAGGCACGCAGGTCGAAACGGCCCGTGAGGTGGGGATGGGTGGTCCCGTCGGCGGTCTCGAAAGGCGCCTTGAGGACGAATTCGGTGGCGATGGGGCCGTCGAGCCAGATCTTGCCGCCGTTTTGCAACGCCTTGCGGGCGGAGGCGACGTATTCGACGCCGTCGAGGACGATGCGAATCTCGGCGTCGAAGCCACTGTCCAGGAGTTGTTGCGCCGTGATCCCGGTACCACCGGCGCCGGTCGTATCGGAAAGGGCGATCTCCCCGCTCACCTCGGTATTGGCCGGTACCACAGGCAAGCGGGTGGAAAGAATGGCATGGCGCACGGAGCCATCAGGGTGGGCGGCCTTGACGTTCACTTGAGTGGGCAGTTCGGTGTTACCGATCTGGATGATCAAGCGGCTCCCATCCATCACCTCGCCGGGAACGAACACTTGCCCGAAGGTCACTGGGACTTGTCGTTGTTCTTGTCCGGCCTGGTCGATGAATCCCACCGATGCGATGGGCTGGCCAGCCAGTGTATCGAGGGAAAAGACGAAGCCGATGAGTGTCGCACCCAGGGACCAGGCACCCTTCAAGCGTTTCATTGTAGGTTCTCCTAAATTCAAGACTTTCCCGAAGTCAGTGGTTTGTTTGATTTGTTCCGAGACTCGAACTGTGCAAAGTCATACAGACTTGCGTGACAAATCCAAGACTGTCCTTCATGGATCGGAGCCGGAATTGTGCAATTGTTCCGCCGCGATTGAGCGGGAGCGGCTTTTCCCGCATTGTTCTTTCGTGCGTTCAGGTCTTATCCAGTGACGGTGGCGAGGCTGTTATCCCTTTGTCGCAGGCATATAGCATGTTGTTTATCGCTCAGTTTTGCTTGGTTCTCGATCGATAGCATTATGGACATCGTTCAATCAATCCTTCCTTCTTAATCCTCAGTTCTGTAGCAGGATTCCCTATCGTTAGCGGGTAATACACAAATATCATGAGTTTCGGACCCAAATCTGTGACGGGGTTCTCATGTTGGGCTTGGAACTTGCGCTCAAGAATTGCGTGTTAGCCGCGTTGTAAATCTACTGCGCCGCTGGCAGGGTGCGCTGCACGGTACGGGACTTAACGAGTACGAGCCAACAGCACGATACCGCCGGTGCAGGAAATTTTTGAGGTTAGGTTCAGGGGAGCCGGCCCTGGTGTATCAGCACCGTAGTAGTTTCATGGGAGTGGTGCTACAGATTGTAGCATCAGTTCGGACCCGGCCCTTGGCAAGAAGCGCAACACCGCGAATGGCCGGCCAGAGGCCCGCTGAATGAGCATAACCGACGCCATTGTGCCAGAACCAAGCGAGCTTTCATCGAGGTGGCGTGAATGTGCGCGAGCGGATTTTTCGCCCATGGGTCTACGGCGGATGCAACGGAACAATGAAAACGGGCGTGCGTGGCACAGAAAGTAGGCTGGTCACTACGCGGGCCACTGGAAAAAAATGGCGCAAAAATATAATATATAGGGTAGCCAAGACTCGGACGTGACAGACAACTTCAGACAGGTTTTAGATTGTGTTCGAGAATACCTCGTGCGGTCGCCTGCGACACCATAGGGTAATATATGTCCAAGGCAAATATAGATGCCGTGCCATATATATCACAAGTGTATGGACGTCATGTGAATTCTCCCATGTTCTGTCTTCAGGATTCACATCCTGTTGGATTCTCGTTCGAGCCATCGAGGTGGACTTTTCGCGTGTCCGCCTTGCGTTGCAGATGCACTTGCGGACTTCCGTCTCGAGACGCGAGTAGGGACATCACCCGGCGCTGCGCCAAGTCGAGATTGCTAGTACGGGGTTGGCCGCGCCGTCTGCGCGTCTTTTCCTGGACGTGCTTTCAACGTTTGGGCTTTGCAGTTGCCCGCACGCACGTTCGTGGATTGTCATGATCGCTGAACCTGTTTCGGAGGACGCCGTGTCGAGTATCGGAGTTCCTGAAGCGCAGCAACGAGGCGAGGCAAAAATGACCTCTGCCATATGTCAGCCCCTGGATACGACCCTGGCTAATGTAAGCGGATACAGTATCCGAAGTAAAGAGCAAGGTAAAGACAGACGAATACACGGACCTCGAGGACAGTGAAATGCAGCATACCAGGGCATGTGGCAATAGTCGCTGGGTTCTGATTCTAGCCCTTTCGGTCTTGCTAGTGGCCTGTTCCGGCGATCAGCCTGAGCCCCGCAACCAGGGCGCAGTGGAGATCCGCATTCCCAGCGCCGTACAGATGCGACTGGATTTGCCCGCTGCCCTTACCGAGGCCGAGCCCCGCCCGCTTGGATCGGTGCGCCGTGCTGTGGGCGTGCAAGGGCGCCGCTTGCTTACCGGCGTTCATCAGGACGAAATCGTCTCCAACACCACTTTCGTGTTCGATCCCTTCTTCGGTACGGCCAACAGCCGCGCTACCCAGTCCGACTGTCCCGGCGTGGGCCCGGAGGAACCGGCGGGCATCGCCCCCAACGGAACCTACCAGGGGCTGTGTTTCGCGCGTGCCATCCAGCTGGCCTTGAAACGCATGGCTAGTGATTACAACAACACCCAGAGTATTATCCATTCGGTAGCGAGCAACGTGGAAGGCGTGGCCGAGAACGTGGTGGTTCAGTATTCCAACCCTAATCTCGAGACCACCAGCGGTACCGGAGTCCTTATCAAGTTCAAATACAATTGCAGCGCCAATTGCAGCGATCCGGATCCCGATCGGCGTGATTATACCTATCAGCTAGGCATGTATCCGGTCGACGATCCGACTACCCCCATCGGCAACATGACCTGGACCGTGACCGCAACTGGTGCTGTGTCCGGGACCATGATTATCGATCGTGGCCTGATGACCCTAGCCACTGGCTGGCGTAATACGGTCGGCAACCAGGATGTGGGTGCTCCGCCCCAAATTCAGTACACCTTTAGCTCGGATCCCAGCGGCACGCTCAAGAACTTTACCATGAAATATGCCGACATCGTTGCCGACGAGTTCTTGCATGATGCCAGCGTAGTGCGCGTGGAGCGTCGTCCCGCCACGGCCACCGAGCCGGCGCTGTGGATCGTGCAGGGGACCGTGGCCTACAACCTCGGCCTGGGGGTCAATCCCGCCCGCGGGCCCACCTGGCATCCGCAAGTGGGCAACGTACCGGTGAAAATGCATTTCAACGCCGTGGCCGAGGACATCAGTGAAGGCGGGCGGGCCCTCTTCAACGCGGTGCTGGCCGACGATGCCGCCAATGCCCTGGTGCGCAGTACGGATCTGACGGCCGTCTCCCTGCAGGACTCCCATTTGTGGGCGGCCTACAAGAAACTCCTGCAGACCCTCTATACGGAAGAGAACTACATGGCCTGGGGGCTGGGATCCGGTCGTTCGCTGTTGGTGTGGAACAGTGGCACCAACGACCAGGTCAACCTGCCGTCCTTCACAGGGTTGTGGCCCCACGATTTCGATCTCAGTCCTGATGGCCGGCGTCTGGCGGTGGCCGGCGGTGATGGTTTCCTGCGTTTCTACGAGATCGGTTTCGACGCTACTACCAATTTCGGTAGTGAATTGCTCGCCTGCCAGCCCCATGGCGGGGCCGCCCTCTATACCGTGCGCTTCTCCGCCGACGGCAGCGAGGTGCTCACCAGCGGCGCCGATCATCAGGTCCGGCGCATCCGGGTGGCGGATTGCCAGGTGCTGGCGGAGCTGGTGCATCCCAGCGATCCGGACTGTGGTCCCAGCGCCTTCAATGGCACGTACAGTTCCATCCGCGCGACCTATTTTCCGGACGGCCAGCGTATCGCCAGCGTCCAGGCCAGTCGCAACGGTGCTATGGTGCGGGTGTGGCAGGCGGACGGTACCTTGTTGCGGTCCACGCGGCAGGAGCACATCGGTGTCGCAGAAGGTTACATCGATCCCCTGTCCGCCTCTTACCAGTGCGGGCGCATGCACAGCATCGAAGTGGATCCCGGCAACCGCTACGTGCTGGTGGGTTACGAAGACCAAACCGCCCGCCTGTGGAATCTGAACAATGACTCGGAATGGATCATGCGGCATGCGGGAGTGGATCCCACCGCCGGTAGGTTGGGGCGCGGTATCTATGCCGTCTTCAATCCGGATGGTAGCGAAGTATTGACCGGCAACAATGGCGAGGGCAGTGGTCTCTATCGCTGGGACATCGTCGACGTGCCGGCTGGCAGTCCACCTCAGGTGACCATCGACTACAAGTATCAGGAATCCACCGCTTCCGTGAATGTGATCGCCTATGCAGGCGACGGTAGCATGCTGTTCACGGGAGAGTTCACGCGCATGAGCGTGTACAACGTCACTAGCCAGACGGCCGTAGACGGATCGGTACTGATGCCCACCACCATTTCCAGTGACTACCCGGCCTTGGTCAGTGGCCTGCGAGCGAAATTCCTGCCAGGGCAGGACAACAGTGTGATATTCACCCTAGATGCCGCGGGCAGCAACAGTGTGATCACGGTCTACAATACGCGGGAATTGGAAGGCGGGAGTCCCAGCACTTTGTTGCCTTTCTTCGGCCACGAGGGAGCCGCTTTGGGGGTATCCTATTCCGAGGACGGGGCTCTGCTGGTGAGCGCCGGTGAGGACGGTAGTGTGCGTATCTGGTCGGCCCATTACGGAACCCTGGTACGTACCTTGCTCGGTCACGGGGCGGCAGCGGACAACGACAGCCTCACCAATGTCAACACGGCGTATTTCACCGATAACGACGGCAAGATTCTTTCGGCGGGCATCGATGGCGCAGCCATACTCTGGGATGCCGCCACCGGCGCCTTGTTGCGGCGCTTCATACATGCAGCCCCGGTCAACGCCGCGGTGGCGGATGCCGCTTTCACTCGGATTGCAACCGCCAGTGGCGACGGCAATATCACGCTCTGGGATCCACTGGATGCCACCACGCCCCTGGCCGTGCTCAGCAACGCCCACCCCGGCGGCAGCAATGCCGTGGCCTTTTCACCGGATGGTACCGTGCTCGCCTCGGCGGGCAGCGACGGCTATTTGCGTTTCTGGGACCTCACCGTGACGCCTCCGGCTCCGCTGGCGGCCTACAATGCCGGAGTTCCGCTCTATGTCCTGGACTATGCCCCTGATGGCAGTCGGGTGGCGACTGGAGCTGGAGATGGTACTGCCATTCTGGTGGGGGGAGATCCGGGCGACAGCGCGCGCTTTGCTCAACGCCTCGTCGCTGTGCCTCATGCCGGTAAGGTTACCGCCGTGCGTTTTTCACGCCACGACAATGGCCTGCAATTGCTGACTGCGAGGAACTTCGCCCTAGTGGGGAATGCCGTGGTGTCACACGAGGCGCGCCATTTCGATGTGGATCCCAACTCCTCATCCTATGGCCAATTGCTGCGCGTTTACACCGATGGGTTGTCTCCCCAATACAGGAACAGCGTCTATAGTCCCACCTTCTCGCCGGACGGCAGCCGCGTGGCTGCGGGTTACCCGGGGGGCAAATTCGACCCCTCCTGGGTGGACTTCGAAGGCCTATGGGCAGCCAACGACTGGCCGGACGAGAACGATGTCTACAATCCCTATTTCCTGGAGCCCGTCGTGAGCACTTCCGCTGCGGACTGCCTGCAGCTTTCGCCCATCTCGCCCTCCTCGGTGGCGCCCAGCTGCCAGATCAGTTGTGCCGACGTGCCCGGCGGCTGTTACCTCTACAAGGTGAAATCCACCTACCTGCACAGTCGGGCACCGCAGGTCTCTCCAGTCATCGATCCGGTGAACTATCTCGGTCTGAGCAGTGCCCTGGACGAGTTGACGCTGGCCAACTCTTGGTACATCGACACCTTCACGCCACAACCCATCCCCGACGTCCAGTGAGGGACGAAGTCCCTCTGGACGCGGTCTGGGGATCAGGGGTGGGTGCGCGCGCGCAGTCGTTCCAGCAGGCGGCACAGGGCCTGGCCGCGGTGGCTGATGCGGTTTTTCAATTCCAGGGGCAGCTCCGCTGCGCTGCACCCCTGATCCGGTACCAGGAACACCGGATCGTAGCCGAAACCGCCGCTGCCGCGGGGTTGGAACAGGATGCGGCCTTCCCAGGTGCCCTGGCAGATGAGAGGGGTGGGATCTGCGGCATGGCGCAGATAGACCACCAGGCACTGGAAACGGGCCGTGCGTGCCGCTTCGGGAACGCCGGCCAGGGCCGCCAGCAGCTTGTCCACGTTGGCCCGGTCGTCGGCGTCCGGACCGGCATAGCGGGAGGAATGGATGCCGGGCGCGCCCTGCAGGGCATCCACCTCCAGGCCGGAGTCGTCGGCGATGACCGGCAGGCCGGTATGGCGGCAGACATTGCGGGCCTTGAGGATGGCATTCTCCACGAAGGTGAGCGCTGTTTCTTCTACCTCCGGCACCTGGAAGGCCGACTGCGGCAGAACCTCCAGGTCCAGGGGCTGCAGCAGGGCCGCCATTTCCCGCACCTTGCCGGGATTGCCGGTGGCCAGCACCAGAGTCTGCCGCATCGGCCAAGCCCTCAGGGTTCCTGGGCCAGCGCCGCCTGCTGGGCCTGGATTAAACGGGCGATGCCGTCCCGGGCGAGGTCGATCATGGCCAGTAACTCGTCCATGCGAAAGGCATGGCCTTCGGCCGTACCCTGGATCTCCACAAAGGCCCCGGCATCGTTCATGACCACGTTCATGTCGGTCTCCGCCGCCGAATCCTCGGCATAGTCCAGATCCAGCACGGGAATGCCGCGATAGATGCCCACGGAGATGGAAGCGATGTAGCCGTGCAAGGGATTGCGGGACACGAGGGCCTCGCGCAGCAGATGGCTCACGGCGTCGTGCAGGGCCACGAAGCCGCCGGTGATGGCGGCGGTGCGGGTGCCGCCGTCGGCCTGGATCACGTCGCAGTCGATGGTGATGGTGCGCTCGCCCAGGGCTTCCAGGTCCATGGCGGCGCGCAGGGCGCGGCCGATGAGGCGCTGGATCTCCAGGGTGCGCCCTCCCTGTCTGCCGCGCGCCGCCTCGCGATCCATGCGCTGGCCGGTGGCGCGGGGTAGCATGCCGTATTCGGCGGTGACCCAGCCCTGGCTGCTGCCCTTGAGGAAGCGGGGCACCTTGTCTTCCACACTGGCGGTGCACAGCACGCGGGTGTCACCGAATTCCACCAGCACCGAGCCCTCGGCATGCTTGGTATAGTGCCGGGTCAGGCGGATGGGTCTGAGTTCGTCGGGGGCTCGGCCGCTGGGTCGCATGTATTCGTTTCCTCTTCGAGATCTGCACTTCGGAATCTGCACTTTGGGTTGCAGTATACCCGCAGTATACCCTGGGGATGTACGCCATCGCCCTTCCAGTCCATCTTGCCAGTTTGCGCTGGTCGGCTACGCGACAGTATGATCCTCCAGTGCAGGGGGCGGAAGAGAAGGCCATGGCCCCGTTTCGGGAGGTGATAAATGCAACGGCTTTGTCGAAGAGATGCCGGGAAAACGAAGGCACCGGTGAGTGCGGCCGGAGGCCGGTCATGATCAAGAGCATGACTGCCTTTGCCCGCCGGGAAAGCCATGCTGGCTGGGGGGATCTGAGCATGGAGCTGCGCGCCGTGAATCACCGCTTTCTCGATCTCGGCTTGCGCCTGCCGGAAGAATTACGCTGTATGGAGGGTATGATGCGCGAGCGACTCGTTGCTTGCCTGGGCCGGGGCAAGGTGGAGTGCACCGTGCGGCTGCGGCTGCGGCCGGGGGGTGATGGGGCGGACCTGCAGCTCGACGAGGCGCTGGCCGGAGCGCTGTTGGCTGCCTGTGAACTGGTGGCGGCCCGCCTGCCGCGAGCGGCGCCCGTGTCGCCCCTGGAGGTGCTCCAGTGGCCTGGAGTGGTGGCCGCCGTGGTGACCGATTCCGAACGGCTGCAGCGGGACGTGCTGGCACTGCTGGATGCCTGTCTCGAGGAATTGAACGCCATGCGCCTGCGGGAAGGGGCGCAGATCCAGCGGCTCATCGAGCAGCGCTGTACCGCCCTGTGCGAGCGAGTGGCGGCGGTGCGCGCGCGCCTGCCGGAAGTACTGGCGCACCAGCGCGAGCGCTTGCGCAGCCGCGTGGCGGAGCTGCAGGTGGAGGTGGATGCGGAACGCTTCGAACAGGAATTGGCCTATCTGGCCCAGAAGCTGGACGTGGAAGAGGAGCTGGATCGTATCGAGCTGCATGTGGTGGAAGTGCGGCGCGCCCTCGCCCGGGACGAACCGGTGGGCCGGCGTCTGGATTTTCTCATGCAGGAACTCCATCGCGAGGCCAACACCCTGGCTTCCAAGTCCATGGACGCCCGGCTCACCCAGGCGGCGGTGGACATGAAAGTGCTCATCGAACAGATGCGGGAGCAGGTGCAGAATGTCGAATGATGCGAGCAAGAGCGGGGCTGAGGGCACGGGCCCCGGCATCCTCTACATCGTCTCCGCCCCGTCGGGGACCGGCAAGACCAGCCTGGTGAAGGCGGTGCAGGAAGCCCTGCCGGGAGTGACGGTGTCCATTTCCTACACCACCCGGCCCCGCCGGCCGGGAGAACGGGAAGGGGTGGACTACCACTTCGTGGACCCGGATCGTTTCCGGTCCATGATCGAGGCGGGTGCATTTCTGGAATATGCCGAGGTCTTCGGCAACTTCTACGGTACGGCCCGCCACACCGTGGACGAGGTCCTGGCCCGGGGTGAAGACGTGCTGCTGGAGATCGACTGGCAGGGGGCGCGCCAGGTACGTGACCGCGTGCCGCATTGCCGGAGTATTTTCATTCTGCCGCCTTCCCGGGAGGTGTTGGCCCAGCGCCTGCGTGCCCGAGGTCAGGACGAGGAGGCGGTCATCGCCCGGCGCCTGGCCGAGGCGGTGAGCGAGATGTCGCACTACGAAGAGTACGACTTCCTGATCATCAACGACCGTTTCGAGGAAGCGGTGGCCGAGCTGCAGGCCATCCTCCGCGCTGGACGCCTGGGGACGGCGTGCCAGGCCCGGCGTCATCGGGCCTTGCTCCGTGCCCTGTTGTCTTGACCGCAGTCTCGATCGCCGTCCTGATCGCTGGCATGGCCCGGAAATGCCATGCCGGAGGTGCTATAATGCCGGCAGGTGCGGACGGGGGCCGAAGCGGTCGCCGGTTGCGTTTCCATCGAATTCTTTTTCGCGCGCTTCCCCCGAGATCGCGCGTTTGCGTCTTTCCTTTTGATTTTTCGACTTGAGGAGTTGGTAAGGCCATGGCACGCATCACCGTAGAGGACTGTCTGGAGAAGATCGACAATCGTTTCGAATTGATTCTGGTGGCCGCCAAGCGCGCCCGCCAGTTGGCGCAAGGCAAGGAAGCCACCGTGCCCTGGAACAACGACAAGCCCACGGTGGTGGCCTTGCGCGAGATCGCCGCGGGCAACATCGATGCCAGCATCCTGGATGCGCCGCTCCCCGGTGAAGAGGAAGAATTCCTGAGCGAGGAGCGCCTGGAGGAGCAGCTCCAGGAGGAACTGCAGAAAGTGGAGGCGGTACAGGAGCAGCTACCAGAAGGCGGCGAGACTCCTCCTTAAGGCGCGCGGCGGGCGGGACGTCTTCTGTTTTCATAACTTTCGGTCAGACATACAGCCTTGAGTATCCCGGATCCGGCGGCCCATCCACCATCCCTGCCGGTGCCCCTGCGGGCCGGCGACCTGTTCGCGCGCAGCGGCCTGCCGGAGGTGCTGGCCGAATATCTGGGGGAGGACGAGATCGCCCGCGTGCGCCAGGCCTACGAATTCGGGGCCGAGGCCCACAAGGGCCAGCGGCGCCTGTCTGGCGAACCCTATATCACTCACCCTTTGGCGGTGGCCAAGATCCTCGCCGGCATGCACATGAACGCCGAGTGCATCCAGGCGGCCATCCTCCACGACGTGATCGAGGACACCCCTATCCCCAAGGAGGAGATCGCCGCTCGTTTCGGCCACGAAGTGGCGGACCTGGTGGACGGGGTGAGCAAGCTCACCCAGATTCGCTTCGAAAGCCACATGGAGGAGCAGGCGGAGAACTTCCGCAAGATGCTCCTGGCCACGGTGCAGGACATCCGCGTCATCATCATCAAGCTGGCGGACCGCCTGCACAACATGCGCACCTTGGGCTCCATGCCACCGCACAAGCGGCGCCGCATCGCTCGCGAGACCCTGGAGATCTATGCCCCCATCGCCAACCGCCTGGGCATGAACACCCTGCGCGTGGAGCTGGAGGACCTGGGTTTCGCCGTCAGTCATCCCATGCGCTATCGCGTCCTGGCCGCGGCGGTGAAGAAGGCGCGCGGCAATCGCAAGGAGGTGGTGGCCCGCATTCGCGAGGCCATCGCCCAGCGGCTGGAGCAGGAGGGGCTGCAGGCCAGGGTGCAGGGGCGGGAGAAGCATCTCTACAGCATCTACGAAAAGATGCGCAGCAAACGCCTGTCCTTCTCCGAGGTGTTCGACGTCTATGCCTTTCGCATCATCGTCGATTCCGTGGATGCCTGTTACCGCGCCCTGGGCGTCGTCCACAACCTGTACAAGCCCGTGCCGGGCAAGTTCAAGGACTACATCGCCATTCCCAAGGCCAACGGTTACCAGTCCCTGCACACCGTGTTGTTCGGTCCCTACAGCCTGCCCATCGAGGTGCAGATCCGCTCCGAGGACATGGAAAAGGTGGCCGAGGTGGGCGTGGCCGCCCACTGGCTGTACAAGCTGGGGGACAGCGACTATGCCCACAGCAAGACCCAGAAGCGCATCCGCGAGTGGATGCGTGGCCTGCTCGAGTTGCAGAAGAACGCCGGCAACTCTCTGGATTTTCTCGAGAACGTCAAGATCGACCTGTTTCCGGACGAGGTCTACGTCTTCACGCCCAAGGGCCAGATCATGGAGCTGCCGCGCGGGGCCACGGCGGTGGACTTCGCCTATGCCGTGCACACCGACGTGGGCAACACCTGCGTGGCGGCCAAGATCGACCGCCAACTGGCACCCTTGAGTTCACCCCTGCAGAACGGCCAGTCGGTGGAGATCATCACCGCTCCCGGGGCGCGCCCTAATCCCAGTTGGCTCAACTTCGTGGTCACTGCCAAGGCACGGGCCACCATCCGCAACTATCTCAAGAATCTCAAGCGCGAGGAGTCCATTGCGCTCGGCCAGCGCCTGCTGGAGCAGGCCCTGCGCGGTTATGCCCTTACGCTCGCTGACCTGGAGGCGCGCAGCGCCTCCCTGTTGGCCGAGTTCAACACCCGCTCCCTGGATGATCTGTTCGAGGACATTGGGTTGGGTAACCGCCTCGCGCCCCTGGTGGCCCGGCGCCTGGAGGAACTCATCGCCGGCGAGCGCGGCCGCCACCCGCGGCGCCCGCGCGCCATTCGCGAGGTGTTCAGCCGCTACATGCCTGCTTGGCTGGGCGGCAGTCGCCCGTCCCCGCGGCCGCTGGCCATCAAGGGCACAGAAGGCATGGTGGTGACCTTCGCCAAGTGTTGCCATCCCATTCCCGGCGACCCCATACAGGGCTTCGTCTCCGCCGGCCGCGGGATCGTCATCCACACCGAGTCCTGCAAGAACATCAAGGAATTCCGCAAGCACCCGGAGAAATGGGTGAGCGTGCAGTGGGAGTCCGACATCGAGGAGGACTTCCCGGTGGAGATCCGGGTGTACGTGGTCAACCAGCGGGGGGTGCTGGCCACGGTGGCGGCCGCCATTTCCGAGATGGACATCAACATCGACAACGTGGTGATCGAGGAGCACGATAGCAAGTACAGCACCATCGACTTCACGGTGGCGGTGCGCGACCGGGTGCATCTCGCCCGACTCATGCGGCACATCCGTAACATCGACATGGTGGTACGCATCAGCCGCAAGAAGGGGTGATCTCCCGCCCCCCAGAGAGAATAAGGAATCCGGAGACGAATCCAGCAAAGAATTTGGCAAAGAATTTGGCAAAGAATTTGGCAGGAGGAGGATTATGGCCAGAGAGATCATTTGTACCGATGCCGCACCCAGCGCCATCGGCACCTATTCCCAGGCCGTCAAGGTGGGAGACACCGTCTATCTGTCGGGCCAGATTCCCCTGGACCCGGCCACCATGGCGTTGGTGGACGGGGGCATGGAGGCTCAGGTGGTGCGTGTGTTCGAGAATCTGCAGGCCGTGGCCCGGGCGGCGGGCGGCGGACTCGAGGACGTGGTCAAGCTCAACGTCTACCTCACGGATCTGCAGCACTTTCCCACGGTCAACGAGGTGATGGGCCGTTATTTCGAGGAACCCTATCCGGCGCGGGCGGTGGTGGAGGTGGCGGCCCTGCCCCGGGGGGCGGCGGTGGAAATGGATGCCATCATGCACCTGGAGTGAGGCTGCGCCAGCGAACGCCGTCACCGGCGGCGCGGCGAGCCGGCCGGGGGAGGCGTGAGCGGGATGGATTCCGGCATCCGCTCGTCCCGGAAGGGTGCCGTTGCAGCTCCCGCAGCCCACTCGCCGGAGGCCCGTGCGGCGGACGTCCATTCCCCGGTGACCTGCCTCAAAGGGGTGGGAGAGGCGCTCGCCCAGCGCCTGGCCCGGTTACAGATCCACACCCTGGGTGATCTGCTCTTTCACCTACCCTTGCGCTATCAAGACCGCACGCGCATCGCCCCGCTGGGATCACTGCGCGCTGGAGACGAAGTGCTGGTGTGCGGCGAGGTGCTGCTGACGGAGGTGAGGCGGGGGCAGCGGCGCATGCTCCTGTCGCGTCTGGGCGACGGTACCGGTACGCTCACCCTGCGTTTCTTCCATTTCGGTCCTGCCCTGCAGCAGGCCTTGGTCAAGGGGGCCTGGATCCAGTGCTTCGGCGAGGTCCGCCAGGGCCCTGCGGTCCTGGAGATGGTGCATCCGGAGTTCCGGCGCCTGCCCGACGGCAAGGCCGCCCCTGAGGAGCGGTTGACGCCGGTGTATCCCACCACCGAGGGCCTGCACCAGGGCCAGTTGCGGCGGCTGGTGCAGCAGGCCTGGAGCTTGCTGGCGCGGGCGCCAGCCGCCGGCCTCGAGGAATACCTGCCGGAGGCCTTGTGCCGGCGCTGGGGCTGGCCCGCCCTGCGTGAGGCCCTGGCGATGTTGCACTGGCCGCCTCCACAGACCGATCTGCGGCTCTTGGCGGCGGGAACCCATCCGGCTCAGCGGCGCCTGGCCTTCGAGGAGTTGCTGGCGCATCATCTGAGTCTGCGGCGCCTGCGCCATCGCCGGCGCCGCCAGCAGGCCCCTGCCTTGAGGAGCCCGGGCGTACTGGTGCGCGATTTCCTGCGGCGGCTGCCGTTTACGCCCACCGGCGCCCAGCGGCGGGTGATGGAGGAGATCCGGCGCGATCTGGCGGCCGCCGTGCCCATGCAGCGCCTGGTGCAGGGCGACGTGGGATCCGGCAAGACCGTGGTGGCGGCGGCCGCCGTGCTGACTGCGGTGGAAGCCGGCTGGCAGGCGGCGGTGATGGCCCCCACCGAATTGCTGGCGGAACAGCATTACCGCAATTTCCGCCGCTGGCTGGAACCCCTGGGCGTGGCGGTGGACTGGCTCTCCGGCGCCTCCCCCCGGCGCGAGCGGCGGCGGGTGCTGGAGCGCTTGTCCCGGGGCGAGACGGCCGTGGTGGTGGGCACCCATGCGCTGTTCCAGGAAGCGGTGGGATTCGCCGCCCTCGGTCTGGTGGTGGTGGACGAGCAACATCGCTTCGGCGTGCACCAGCGCCTGGCCCTGCGCGAGAAGGGATATCGGAAGGGAGATCCCCAGGGGGATCCAGAAGGGATGGGGGGACACCGCTATCCGCATCAGCTCATCATGACCGCCACCCCCATTCCCCGCACGCTCATGATGAGCGCCTATGCCGACCTGGATTGTTCGGTGATCGACGAGCTGCCGCCTGGGCGCCGGCCGGTGGAGACGGTCATCGTCTCCGACCGGCGCCGGGAAGAGGTCCTGGAGCGGGTACGCCACGTATGCCGTGGTGGCCGCCAGGCCTATTGGGTGTGTCCCCTGGTGGAGGAATCGGAGCAGCTCCAGTGCCAGGCGGCCACCGAGACCGCCAGCGCCCTGTCCCAGGCCTTGCCGGAGCTGCGCGTGGGACTGGTGCACGGGCGCCTGGACGGTGCCGAGAAGGAGCGCGTGATGGCGGCCTTCAAGGACGGCGAGATCCAGTTGCTGGTGGCCACCACCGTCATCGAGGTGGGGGTGGACGTGCCCAATGCCGGTCTCATGATCATCGAAAACGCGGAGCGCCTGGGTCTGGCGCAGCTACATCAGCTCCGGGGGCGGGTGGGGC
>WFNO01000001.1 GCA_015488555.1 Gammaproteobacteria bacterium | reverse complement strand
GATCTACGACCGCAACGGCGTCCTGTTGGCACAGAATCTGCCGGCCTTCAGCCTGGAACTCACTCCCGAACAAATCCCTGACCTGGACGCTACCTTGGCCGAGCTGCGCCGCCTCTTAGGCATCAGTGACCAAGACATACAACGCTTCTACAAGCAACTGCGCCGCAATCGCCCTTTCAATAGCATCCCCCTGAAATTCCACCTCAGTGAAGAGGAAGTGGCGCGCTTCGCCGTCAATCGCCATCGTTTTCCGGGCGTGGAGATCGAGGCGCGCCTGATCCGCGACTACCCCCTGGGTCCCGTGGCTGTGCATGCGGTGGGCTACGTGGGACGCATCAGCGAAGACGAACTGCGCACCCTGGACACCTCCAATTACAGCGCCACCCGTTTCATCGGCAAGACCGGCGTGGAAAAATACTACGAGGACCTGCTCCACGGCCGCGTGGGCTACAAGAAGGTGGAAACCAACGCCCTGGGGCGTATCCTGCGGGAGGTGAGCCGCACGCCGCCGGTACCCGGCCAGGACCTCTATTTGACCCTGGACGTGCGCCTGCAAACCATCGCTGAAGAGGCGCTGGGGAATCGGCGTGGGGCAGTGGTGGCACTGGATCCGCGCACTGGCGAAATCCTGGTGCTGGTGAGCATGCCTGGTTACGATCCCAACCCCTTCGTCACAGGCATCGCGCCTGCGGACTATCAGCGCCTGCAAGGCTCTCCCGACAAGCCACTGTTCAACCGTGCCCTGCGCGGCCAATATCCGCCCGGCTCTACCATCAAACCCTTCATCGGACTAGCAGGACTGGCCTACCAGATCCTGGATCCGGAAACTGCGTCCTTCTGCCCGGGCTGGTACTCACTACCCGGCGACGACCACAGGTACCGGGACTGGAAGAAAGAGGGCCATGGCCGTACCGACCTGGACAAGGCCATCGTCCAGTCCTGTGACGTCTATTTCTACGACCTGGCCCGCTCCCTGGGCATCGACCGCATGCACGATTTTCTAGCCCACTTCGGGTTTGGCAGCCGCACGGGTATCGACCTCATGGGTGAGGCCACCGGGCTGCTGCCTTCCCGACAATGGAAGCGGGCCAAGCGGCACGAACCCTGGTATCTGGGAGAGACTCTCATCACCGGCATCGGCCAGGGCTATACTCTAACCACGCCGCTGCAACTGGCCGTGGCCACCGCTGTCCTGGCACGGCGAGGGGAAAGCCTGCGCCCCCATCTGCTCTATGCCAGCCGCACCCCGGGCACCGCGGCACTGCAACTGCACGCCCCTGCCCCCCTGCCACCCGTAGAGCTGTCCGTACCTGCTTACTGGGATCGCATCATTGCCTCCATGGAGCGGGTGGTGCACAGTATCCGGGGCACTGCCCATGGCATCAGCCGCGGGCTACGCTACCGTATGGCCGGCAAGACGGGAACTGCCCAGGTGTTCAGTATCAAACAGGACGAAGAATACAAACAGGAAGAAGTGAGCCTGCATCTAAGAGACCACGCCCTGTTCATCGCCTTCGCCCCCGTGGCCGAGCCACGCATTGCGGTGGCGGTGGTGGTGGAGAACGGCGGCAGCGGCGGCACGATTGCTGCGCCCATTGCCCGCCGCCTGATCGACGCCCATCTCGACGGCGAAGGCCTCGCCGCGGAACAGCGTTCATGATCCACGATACACGCCCACAACACCGCTGGGGAGACCGCCGGGGGGCTCGCATCTTCGTGCGCGGCATGCACCTGGATCTGCCCCTGGTACTGGCACTGGTACTGCTCTCCCTGCTGGGGCTGGCCACGCTCTACAGCGCCAGTGGCCAGGACATGGACATGGTACGCCGCCAGTTTATTCGTCTGGGGGTGGCCTTCTTCGTCATGTTCCTGCTGGCCCAGGTCCCCGCCCACCACATCCAGCGCTGGGCGCCATGGGTATTCGGCGCCGGCTTGCTGCTGCTGGTAGCGGTCCTGTTGTTCGGAGAGATTGGCAAAGGGGCCCAGCGCTGGCTGGACCTGGGGTTGTTCCGCTTTCAGCCCTCGGAAATCATGAAGATCGCCGTCCCCATCATGGTCTCCTGGTTTCTGGCGGAACATCCCATGCCGCCACCGCCGCGCGCCCTGGTTATGGCCATTCTCATCATTCTCATTCCCGCCGTACTCATCGCCAAACAGCCGGACCTGGGCACCTCCCTCCTGATCGCCGGTTCCGGCCTGTTTGTGCTGTTGCTGTCGGGCATCCGCTGGGGACTGATTTTCAAATCCCTGATAGTGATCACTGCAGCAGCGCCCCTACTCTGGTACGGCATGCGCGACTACCAGCGAGAACGGGTGCTCACCTTTCTCGACCCCGAGAGTGATCCGCTGGGTGCCGGCTATCACATCATCCAGTCCAAGATCGCCATCGGCTCCGGCGGGCTGTACGGCAAAGGCTGGCTCAATGGCAGCCAGTCACAACTGGAATTCTTGCCGGAGCGCTCCACCGACTTCATATTCGCTGCCTTCGGGGAAGAATTTGGTTTCATCGGCATCGTGGTCCTGCTGGCCCTGTACGTGTTCATCCTCGTGCGCGGCCTGTATATCGCCACCCAGGCGCAGGATACTTTCACTCGTTTGCTGGCTGGCAGTCTCATCTTGACTTTCTTCGTCTACATCTTCGTGAATATCGGCATGGTAACGGGACTGTTGCCGGTAGTGGGTCTGCCCCTGCCGCTCATCAGTTACGGCGGCACCTCCATGGTCACCATCATGGCGGCCTTCGGTATCATCATGTCCATCCATACCCACCGTAAATTGATCCCCTCATGAAGCGCGCCGCCCGCCCCCTGCTGGCCCTGTGCTGTTGTCTCCTGCCACTTGCGGCCTCGGCCGGCTATGGCGAACGTCCCGAGGTCCGGCATTTCATCGAGCAACTGGTGGCACGCCACAATTTCGACCGCACCTGGCTGGCTGGCCTGTTCCAGCGACTCGAACCGCGCCCGCAAGTGCTGGCGGCCATCCGCCGGCCCGCGGAACGGCTGCCCTGGTATCGCTATCGCGCCATTTTCCTCACATCGCAGCGCATCAAGGCGGGTGTGGCCTTTCTGCGCCGCCATGCCGGTGTACTGGCGCGTGCCCAGGAACGCTATGGGGTGCCTGCGGAGGTGATCGTGGCCATCCTGGGCGTGGAGACCTTCTACGGGCGCCACCAGGGACGGCATCCCGTACTCGCCTCCCTGGCCACCCTAGCCTTCGACTATCCCCCTCGCAGCCGCTTCTTCCGCGGGGAGTTGGAACAGTTTCTGCTCCTGGTGCGGGAGGAAGGCCTGGATCCCGCCGCCGCCACCGGCTCCTATGCCGGCGCCATGGGCCTGCCTCAATTCATTGCCAGCAGTTTCCGGCACTATGCCGTGGATTTCGACCAGGACGGCCGGCGGGACATCTGGAACAATCCGGCAGACGCCATCGGCAGCATCGCCCACTACCTGCACCGCCACGGCTGGCGCCCCGGCGCCCTCGTGGCCGTCCCCGCCCAGCTCCAGGGTACGGCTGCCCTCCACCATGCGACCCAACACCAGGCCCTGCCTCCCCGCCAGCGCCTCGCCGAATTGGTCCGCCAGGGCATTACGCCCGCCGAGCCCCTGCCCGGGGACGCGCGGGTCACGCTGCTGGCGCTAGCCGGCGAGCAGCAAGAGGAGTACTGGCTCACCCTGCACAATTTCTATGTCATCACTCGCTACAACCACAGCCCCCTCTACGCCATGGCCGTATACCAGCTCGGCCAGGCCATTGCCGAGGAAGCTGACAACAGGCGTGGCAAGCTCGAACCGTAAGAGAGACATCGCCGCCTTGCTGCGGGCTCTGTGCCGGCCGGCCGGCCTGTTGCTGGTGGCAGGCGGCTTGCTGTCTGGCTGCGGCAGCCTGCCCGAACGCCAGGCCGCCGACGGCCCGCCCGCCCGCAGCGTGGACCTGAGCCGCATCCCCGACGCGGTGCCGCGGCCAGAACCGCGCAGCAAATACGGCAACCCGCCTTCCTACGTGGTGAATGGCCGCCGTTACTACGTCCTGCCGGACAGCAAGGGCTACGTGGAGCGGGGCATCGCCTCCTGGTACGGTACCAAGTTCCACGGCCGGCGTGCCGCCATCGGCGAACCCTACGACATGTTCAGTATGAGTGCCGCCCACAAGACCCTGCCCCTACCCACCTACGTGGAGGTCACCAACCTGGAAAACGGCCGCAAGGTGATCGTGCGCGTCAACGACCGCGGCCCCTTCAAGGCCAACCGCCTCATCGATCTGTCCTATGCAGCCGCGGCCAAGCTGGGCATCGTAGAATCGGGAACCGGACTGGTGGAGGTGCGAGCCCTGGATCCTCAGGCACCGCGGCAGAAGCAGGACAGTGCGCCGTCCACGGAATCAGGAATCCAGGTGAACGCCCAGCCGCCCCCAGAACCGGCACACCTCCAAAAACTGCCACCGCCCGGCGCCGCCCGTCCTCCGAACCAAGCCGCCGCTGCCACCGGCAATTCGCCACCACGGATCTTCCTCCAAGTAGGCGCCTTCAGCGAACGCCGCAACGCCGAGCGCCTGAGCCGGTGGCTGTTAAAACGGCTGCAGGAACCGCACCGCGCCCGCATCCGCATCGTCCACCACGGCAGCGCTGCCGCGCCGCTCTACCGGGTCCACATCGGCCCCCTGGACGGTGTGGAGGCCGCGGACCGCATGACCCGCACGCTGGAGCCCCTGGGACTGGGCGAGCCCCATCTCGTTATTCAATGACGCCGGATGAGAATGGCGCCAGGAGAGCCCTGGCCTTTGCTGCGCAGGAACCAGTAGAATACGCCGCAGTGTTTCACCCCGACGGAGTCCTTAAGAATGCCTGACCGCGATCGCTGCCACACCCGGTTGGGTGCCCGGTTGTATGCCCAGTTGCATACCCTGTTGTGCGCCCCCCTGCCAGGGCTTCCCGGAAACCGGCACCGCTCACCGCGTCGGCCTGAGACTCACCCTCCTGGCAGGCCGTGTGCGTGGTGGCTACTGTTGATGGCCGCCTGGCTCTGGTCCCTGCCGGCCCTGGCCGCACCTCCCGTGCCGGCCCCGCCCCGCATCGACGCCCGTGCCTATCTGCTGCAGGACTTCGACAGCGGGCGCATCCTGGTGGAGCATGGCAGCCACCAGCGCGTGGAGCCGGCCAGCCTGACCAAACTCATGACCGCCTACATCGTCTTCAGCGAGCTGCGTTCCCAGAACCTGCATCTGGACGAGAAGGTACACATCAGCGAGAAGGCCTGGCGCACCGGAGGTTCCAAAATGTTCATCGAGGTGGACACCAAGGTCAGCATCGAGGATCTGCTCCAGGGCATGATCGTGCAGTCCGGCAACGATGCCAGCGTGGCCCTGGCGGAGCATGTGGCAGGCAGCGAAGACGCCTTCGCCTCGCTGATGAACGAATATGCTGTCACCCTGGGGATGAAAAATACGCATTTCGTCAACAGCACCGGCCTGCCACATCCAGACCACTACAGCACGGCCTATGACCTGGCGCTGCTCGCCCGTGCTCTGATCCGCGACTTCCCTGAATATTACCGCTGGTACTCGCAACGCAAATTTGAATACAACGATATCGTCCAATACAACCGTAACAAGTTGCTCTGGCGTGACGAGACCGTGGATGGGGTCAAGACCGGCCATACCAAAGCGGCGGGGTATTGCCTCATCGCCTCGGCCAAGCGCGGCGACATGCGCCTCATCTCCGTGATCCTTGGGGCCCGCAGCGAATCCGCCCGTGCCCAGGAAAGCCAAAAACTCCTCAACTATGGCTTTCGTTTCTACGAGACCCACCGCCTCTACGAGGCAGGCACGTCCCTGACCACCGCCCGCGTCTGGAAGGGTGCGGTGGAACAACTGTCCCTGGGACTGGCCGAACCCCTCTATGTCACCATCCCGCGCAAGCAATACGACCACCTGGAGGCCCGCTTGCACATCGAGCCCTTGATCATCGCCCCGGTACCCCGGGGCAATGCCTACGGCACCCTGGAGGTACGACTGGGCGAACAGATCCTGGCCAACCGGCCGCTCGTCGCCTTGCAGGATGTGGCCGAAGGGGGACTGTTCCAGCGCCTCGGCGACGAAGTCCTGCTGTGGTTCCAGTAATCCCGTGACCATCGTCTACCTGAACGGGCATTACCTGCCCCTGGAAGAGGCCGCCATCTCGCCACTGGATCGGGGCTTTCTGTTCGCGGACGGGGTCTACGAGGTGATCCCGGTCTACAATGGACACCTGTTCCGCCTCGCGCAGCATCTGCAGCGGCTGGAGACCAGCCTGGCCGGCATACGCCTGCCCTCGCCGCACGACTCAGAAGAATGGCGCCTGCTGCTGACGGAGCTGGTGCGGCGCAATCCCACCCCCGATCAGGCAGTCTACCTGCAGGTCACGCGCGGCGTGGCGCAACGCGATCACGGTTTCCCCGCCCGCACCCAACCCACCGTGTTCGCCATGCCCTTGCCTGCGAAATCGTTGCCGGATGGCGTGTGCCGCAAAGGCGTAGCGGCCATCACCCTGGAGGACTCCCGCTGGCGCCATTGTCACTTGAAGACCATCGCCCTCCTGCCCAACATCCTCCTGCGCCAGGAGGCCCTGGAACGGGGGGCCGACGAGGCTATCCTGATTCGGAACGGCATGGTCACGGAAGGCGCCGCCAGCAACGTATTCCTGGTACAGGACGGACGCATCCTCACACCGGCCAAGGGTCCCTGGCTGCTGCCGGGCATCACCCGCGATCTCATCGTCGAACTGGGCCGCCGGCACGGCCTGCAGGTGCACGAAGACACCATTACCCCTGCGCAACTGGCCGGGGCCGAGGAGATCTGGCTCAGCAGCTCCACACGCGAGATCCTGCCGGTGACCCGTCTCGACGGCCGTCCCGTAGGCGGTGGTATCCCGGGCCCATTGTGGCGCCGCATGTGCCAGTTGTATCAGGCCTACAAGGCGGAGTACGCCCCATGAAGAACGGACGAGGCGGCAATTCGGATACCTTGCTGGAGTTCCCGTGCACCTTCCCCATCAAGGTGGTGGGCCGGGCGGCGCCGGACTTCGACGCCCTGGTCTACCGCCTGGTGCGCCAGCACGCTCCGGATCTCGGAGAAGGCGCTCTCAGCACCAGGACCAGCGGCCAGGGCAACTACCAGGCGGTGACCGTGGTGGTGCGCGCCACCAGCAAGGCCCAGCTGGACGCCATCTATCGCAGTCTCACGGCCTGCGAGCGCGTGCTCATGGTCCTGTGAGCATGGCCCTGCCCCTGCAGGTACGCCATCTGGGCCGCCGGGACTACCTGCCGGTGTGGGAGGCCATGCGCCGTTTCACCGCGACCCGCACGCCGCGCACGCCCGACGAGCTGTGGCTGCTGGAGCATCCCCCGGTCTTCACCCTGGGTCAAGCGGGCAAGGCGGAACACCTGCTGGACCCCGGCTCCATCCCCGTGATCCGTTGCGACCGGGGCGGGCAGGTCACCTATCACGGCCCCGGCCAGCTGGTGGCCTATCTGCTGCTGGACCTGCGCCGCCTCTCCCTGGGACCGCGCGGTCTGGTCCACGAGGTGGAAGCGGCCCTGCTGGAGCTGCTGGCCTCCTATGGACTCGAGGGCCGGCGCCGCACCGGCGCCCCCGGTGTCTACGTGGCGGGCGCCAAAGTGGCGGCCCTGGGGTTTCGCATCCGGCGCGGCTGCAGCTATCACGGCCTGAGCCTCAACGTGGCCATGGACCTCGATCCCTTCCGGCGCATCCATCCCTGCGGTTACGCCGGGCTGCCGGTCACCGACCTGGCCCGCCTGGGCGTTCCCCGCCCGGCCCTGGAACTGGAACGGGTGGCCGCAGAGCTGAGCCGCCGGCTGGCCGCACGCTGGAACTACATTACAATGGAGGCCGCGGCCGAATTGCCGGTATCCCTGCCGGACGACGCGGCGAATCCCCGACCATCCGGCCCCCATACGGAGACACCTCCCCCATGAAGCAGCAGAGCAACGACACCACGCCCGCCAGCGGCAACCGCCAGCGGGGCCGCGAGAAGGTGGCCCGCATCCCTGTCAAGGTGGCGACCACCGAACGCCCGCCCCGCAAACCACCATGGATTCGAGCCAAGAGCGCCGGTCACCCCAACGTGTCCCGGCTCAAGGCCGTGCTACGCCGCCAAGGCCTGCATACGGTCTGCGAAGAGGCCTCCTGTCCCAATCTGGGCGAATGCTTCGGTCACGGTACCGCCACCTTCATGATCATGGGCGACCTGTGCACGCGCCGTTGCCCCTTTTGCGACGTGGCCCACGGCCGGCCCCAACCCCTGGACGCCGACGAGCCCCGCCGCCTGGCGGAGACGGTGCAGGCCATGGGCCTGCGTTACGTGGTGATCACCTCCGTGGACCGGGACGACCTGCGTGATGGGGGGGCGTCCCATTTCGCGGCCTGCATCGAGGCCATCCGCCGGCGCGTGCCCGCCATCCGCATCGAGATCCTGGTGCCGGACTTCCGGGGCCGCCTGGAACGGGCCCTGGAAGCCCTGGCGGCGGCGCCTCCCGACGTCTTCAACCACAACCTGGAGACCGTGCCCAGACTCTACCGGCAGGTGCGCCCGGGCGCCGACTATGCCGAGTCCCTGCGCCTGCTCGGGCAGTACAAGCAACGGTTTCCCCGGGTGCCCACCAAGTCGGGCCTGATGCTGGGCCTGGGTGAGACCCGGGCGGAGATCGAAGCGGTGCTGGTGGACCTGCGCCGCCAGGGCTGCGACATGCTCACCCTGGGCCAGTACCTGCAACCCAGCCGGCACCACCTGCCCGTGGCCCGTTTCGTCCCCCCGCAGGAATTCGAGCAATTGGCGGAACTGGCCCGGGCCCTGGGGTTCACGCGCGTGGCCAGCGGCCCCATGGTGCGCTCTTCCTATCACGCCGACCTGCAGGCGGCCGGAGAAGTGGTGCGCTGAACGCCCCTCGGAAAGACCTCTACAGGCGGCCCCGTTCGTCCCGTATCGAAAACCCCAGCAGGCCTTCCTGAGGCAGCGGGAGATTCCGGCTCAGGGCCAGGACCTTGAAGGCCTCGCCCATCTCTCCGGGCAAGAGCAATCGCCGCAACTGCGTGGCCAATTCCACCTGGCGCCGCGGCAGTCCTTTGCCTGCGGCAGCGCCTCCCGATCCCCCTTTGCCAGCGCCCCAATCGCCGGATCCCCCTGCGGCCGATTCCCGTTCCGCCAGCTCCAGGATGCCGCAGCCCTGCAGGAAGGCGGCCTGGGTCGTATAACCGGCCACCCCCAGGCCAGCCTCCACGGCGGCTTCCGCCAGGGCGGTGAAATCCACATGGGCAGTGATGTCCTGCAGGCCCGGCAGGTGGAAGGGATCGTCGTGGGCGCGATGGCGGTGATAGCACATCAGGGTCCCCGCACTGCGCTGCGGATGGTAATACTCGGCGGCCGGATAACCGTAGTCGATGATCAGGATCAGGCCCGCGGCGAATCCCTCCGCCACACTGTGCAGCCAGGCGCCGGCCACCGGACGTACCTCGGTGACATAGCCTTCCGGCAGGGCCGCCCGCCAGGGCGCCAGCGGGCGGTCCAGGTCCGGCGCGCTCAAAGGCCCCTCTTCCCAGGCCAGTTCGTCCCCACGCAACCGCACCCACAGCTCCCGGAATCCGCTCTCTCGCTTGACCAGCCGGTGCACGGGCATGGCATCCACCACTTCGTTGGCCACCACCACTCCCTGAAAACCATCCGGCAATCCGTCCAGCCAGTGGACGCGCGCGCGCAGCGCCGGCGGACAGTGGCGCTCGAACCGCGCCTGCTGGCGGGCACGCAGGTCGGCGCTGGGTTCGAGGATCAGATAGCGCCCGGACAGGGCGTCCAGGGCGGCCAGTTCCGCCAGCAGACTCTGCGCCAGGGCGCCGCTGCCGGCCCCGAGTTCGAGCAGATCACCGCCGCCCAGGCAGGCGAACACCTGGGCGCACTGGCGAGCGAGACTGCGGCCGAACAGCGGGAAACTCTCGGGTGCGGTGACGAAATCGCCGGCGGCTCCGAAGCGCCGCTGTCCCGCCTGGTAGTACCCCAGGCCCGGGGCATACAAGACCTCCTGCATGTAGCGTGCGAAAGGCAGGCGGCCACCGGCCGCCGCGAAGACTTCGCGCAGGTGGGCCAGAACGCGGGCACCGTGGGCCTGCACGGTCGGATCCGCGGCGGCGTCTCGTTGCTGTAGTTCGTCTTCTGCGCTCAACGCGCTCTCCTGATCGGCTATACTCGACGAAACCTACGGGCGCGGGAGAGCCGATGCCTGGGCCCCATCGTCATCTGGACACTGGATCTGAGCACTGGATCTGAACACTGGATCTGAACACTGGCAGCTACAGAACAACCGAACAGCAATCCGAAACCACCGCCCAATGGAAGAAATCCCGGCCACCGATCCCACGCTCTCCGGACACGTGGTGTTGATCACCGGCGCGGCCCGCCGGGTGGGCGCCGTCATCGCCCAGCTGCTCCATGCCCATGGCATGAACGTGGTTCTGCATTACCGGCATTCCCGGGCAGAGGCCGAGTCCCTGGCCGCCCGTCTCAATGCGCGGCGCCCGCACTCCGCCATCAGCCTGGGCTGCGACCTGCACGATCTGCCGGGCCTGGAGGCATTGGCCGGCGCGGCCTGCGACCATTGGGGGCGCCTAGACGTGCTGGTCAACAACGCCTCCAGTTTCTATCCCACGCCCGTGGGCGGCGTGACGGAGGAACACTGGGAAGACCTGCTGGGCAGCAATCTGAAGGCGCCCTTCTTCCTGTCCCAGGCCGTGGCCCCGGCCCTGAAGTCCCAGCAGGGCTGTATCGTCAACATCACCGACATCCACGCCCAGCGGCCCTTGAAGGCCTATCCAGTATACAGCATCGCCAAGGCCGGCCTGGTGATGCTGACCCGCAGTCTGGCCCGGGAACTGGGTCCCGAGGTGCGGGTCAATGCCGTGGCGCCCGGTGCCATCCTGTGGCCGGAACGGGAGGTTGACGAGATCACCAAGCAGCGCATCATCGCCCGCACCAGTCTCAAGCGCCAGGGTATGCCGCTGGACGTGGCGCGGGCGGTCCTGTTCCTGGTACGCGACGCCGACTACATCAGCGGCGAAGTGATCACGGTGGACGGCGGCCGCCTGCTGGGCCTGTGAGCAGGCCCCCACAGTCCGTACCCGTCCGTACCCGTCCGTACCCGTTCGTACCGGCGAATCAGGGCCGGTCTGGGCCAGATCCCCATCATTCAGTGGACGGCGCCGCATCGTGGAATACAAAGGGAACGCGCTTCAGGCGCTTTTCTTGGGTGGGAAAGCGCCGCCACAGCTCGGCGATGGACAGGCCCGATACGGGATGGCGTAGATCACCGGCGATCTCGGCCAGGGGCCCCAGAACGAAGGCATAGCGGGTGATCTCCTCGCGAGGAATGCGCAGCCCGTCACGGTCGATCACGGCCTCGCCATAGAGCAACAGATCCAGATCCAGGGTGCGGTCGGAGAAACGCGGCCCTCCGCGCCGGCGGCCGCAGGCCTCCTCCAGCGCGCGCAGGTTCTGGCACAACACCGCTGGCGGCTCGACACAGGAAAATCCGGCCACCAGGTTGTAGAAATGGGCGCCCGCGAACCCTTCCGCCGGGGTTTCGTAGACGGAAGACAACTGCAATTCCCCGTAACGGGCGCCGAGACCGGCCACCGCCGCGCGGATGTGGGCCTCCCGCTGCACGTTGCTGCCGATGCTCACATAGACCCGGGGCATCCTCCAACATCCAGCCTGGAGGCCCTCAGGAAGCCGCGCCGCGTTCGATCACCACACCCACGTCGCGCGCCCCGCGGATGGCCCCCGGTTTGTTGACCCGCACCCGTAACCAGGGCACCTGGAAGCGCTCCATGACCAGCGCCGCCACCCGTTCGGCCAGGGTCTCCACCAACTGGAAGCGGCTCTCTTCCACGAAGCGGATCACGGTCTTGGCCACGGCCTTGTAGTCCAGGGTGTCCTCGATGGCATCGCTGGCGGCCGCGCGGCGGATGTCCACGGCCATTTCCAAATCCAGGCTCACGAGCTGTTTCGCGCGCCGCTCCCATTCGAAGATGCCGATGATGGTCTCCACCCGGAGATCGTGCACATAGATGATGTCCCGCGCCATGATTTGCTTTCCTCACCACCCTTGTTATGCTTGGTCTTCCTCTCCGGCTGAATTTGTCTGCACCGCTGGGCCTGCTGTTCATGGTACTGGATCTCGCTTTCATCGTCTCGGGCTATCTGCTGGGTTCCGTCTCCAGCGCCATTTTGCTGTGTCGCCTCGCCGGCCTGCCCGATCCGCGGGAACAGGGCTCCGGCAATCCCGGCGCCACCAACGTCTTGCGCCTGGGAGGAAAGAAACTGGCCGCCTGGGTACTACTGGGCGACGCCCTCAAGGGGTTCGTACCGGTGGCCCTGGCCCAGGCCCTGGACCTCACCCCCGCTGCGGTGGCGGCCACGGGCGTGGCCGCCTTCCTCGGCCATCTCTATCCGCTGTTCTTCGGTTTTCGGGGCGGCAAGGGAGTGGCCACCTCCCTGGGGGTGTTGCTGGCCTTCTCCTGGATCCTGGGACTGGCGGTCCTGGCCCTGTGGCTGGCCATGGCCCTGCTCTTTCGCTTTTCTTCCCTGGCCGCCATCACCGCAGCCCTGGCCGCCCCCTGGCTCACCTGGTGGCTGGTCGCCGGCGATGCCTACACCGTGGCCGTGACCTTCATGAGTCTGCTCCTGCTGTGGCGCCACCAGGGCAACATCCGCAACCTGCTCCAGGGCAAGGAACCCCGCATCAGCGCGCCGAAATAGCCTCCAGCGGCCAGCGCGCCCGGACGCCGAAGGCCGGTGGTTCCGTTTCGCCGCGCGCCAGGCGCAAGGCCCCCGCATGGGCGATCATGGCCGCATTGTCGGTGCAATATTCCGGGCGCGGGAAGAACAATTCCGCACCCTCGGCCGCAGCCAGCCGCTGCAGGGCGGTACGTAAGGCCCGATTGGCCCCCACACCGCCGGCGACCACCAGGCGCCGCAATCCCGTCTGGCGCAAGGCCCGGCGGCACTTGATACACAGTGTATCCACCACCGCCTGCTGGAAGCCCGCGGCGATGTCCGCGCGGTCCCTGTCATCGCCGGCACTGCGCTGCAAGGTGTGCAGGACATGGGTCTTGAGTCCGCTGAAGCTGAAATCGAGGCCGGGACGATCCGTCATGGGACGCGGGAAATCGAAACGCCGGGCATCGCCCCGGCGGGCCAGCGCCTCCAGGGCGGGCCCTCCTGGATAGGACAGGCCCAAGAGCTTGGCGGTCTTGTCGAAGGCCTCGCCGGCGGCATCGTCCAGGCTCTGGCCGAGGATGTGGTAGTCTCCGAATCCGCCCACCCGCACCAGCAGGGTGTGGCCACCGGAGACCAGCAAGGCGAGAAAGGGATAGGCGGGGGCGGGCGACTCCAGCAGCGGTGCCAGCAGGTGCCCCTCCAGATGGTGCACCGCCACCGCCGGCACCTGCCAGGCCCAGGCCAGACTGCGCCCCACGGCGGCTCCCACCAGCAAAGCCCCCACCAATCCCGGTCCGGCGGTATAGGCCACAGCGTCGCAACGGGCCCTATCCACCTGCTGCAACACGGTCCGGATCATGGGGGTGAGTTTGCGAATGTGGTCGCGCGAGGCGAGTTCCGGTACCACGCCGCCATAGGGGGCGTGAACGGCCTGCTGGCTGTAGATCTCGTGCGCGAGCACGCCCTGCCCGTCCTCTTCGGACTCGTATATGGCGACACTGGTCTCGTCACAGGAGGTCTCGATTCCCAATACGAGCATGTTCGGTGACTCCTGGCCTTCCCCCGACCTGCGTAAAGTTCTCAGCGCGGGCAGCGATATAGCCAATATCGTGTATAATAAGAAATTCTCGCCCAGATTTCTTACTCGCCAGGGACTGCCTTTCGCTGGCTCGCGCGAGCGCCGGGGCTGCCGGGCCAATGAATTTCCAAGAATTTCCGATACCAGTGTAACACCTGCCATACCGTTGTGAGGGGACATGTCTGAGTACGCGATCGAAATCGAAGGCCTGACCAAGATCTATCCACCCCGGCTGAAAGCGGTGGACGGCCTGGACCTGACCGTGCGCGAAGGGGAAATCATGGCCCTGCTGGGGCCCAACGGAGCCGGCAAGTCCTCCACCATCCGCATCCTCTCCACCCTGAGCGGATTCGATTCGGGGCGGGCCCTGGTGGGAGGGATCGACGTGGACCGTGATCCGGAAGGGGTGCGGCACACCATCGGTGTGGTGGCCCAGAAGACCGGGGTGGACTACTTCCTCACCGGCCGCGAGAACATGACCCTGCAGGGACATCTCTACCGCATGAAGAAAGCGGACATCCGCACCCGCATCGAAGAACTGGCCCGCCATTTCGAACTGGAGGCCAGCCTGGATCAACCGGTCAGCACCTATTCCGGGGGCATGACGCGCAAGCTGGACATCGCCACCGCCCTCATCCACCGCCCGCGCATCCTCTTCCTGGACGAGCCCACCCTGGGACTGGACATCCGCAGCCGCAAGGGCTTGTGGAGCCTGATCGAGGACCTCAACCGCAATCACGGCCTCACCATCCTCCTCACCACCCACTACCTGGAAGAGGCCGACAAACTGGCCCATCGCGTGGCCATCATCAACAACGGCCGCATCCGCATCGTGGGCAGCCCGGAGGAACTGAAAAACAGCATCCACGGTGATTCCGTTGTGGTGCTCTTCGAAGAAGCCGGAGCCCAGGAACGGGACTTCGCGGTGTTGCTCAAGAAGCAGGGCATCGCCCGCGAGACGGTCTTCGACGGCAACCATCTGCACCTGTACGTGGAGGACGGTACCGCCAGCGTGCCGCAGATCATGGCGGCGGCGGCCGCAGCAGGCGTACAGGTCCAATCCCTCTCCCTGGCCCGCCCCAGCCTGGACGACGTCTTCCTCAAATACACCGGCTCGAGCATGTTGGACGGCGGCGAGGAACCGCAGGAGAAATGGTGGCATCAGTGGGCCGGCAAGGGCGGCGGCAACTGGAAGAAATGGGCGGCCAAATGGCAGGAGAGCGAATCCACCGAGGAGACGTGGCAGGGCAACGAGTGGGTGGATGCGCAAGGCAGGCCCAAGGGCAATTGGGGCGACGACCCCCAGTGGCAAGGCAACGAGTGGGTGGACGCCGAGGGGCGGCCCCGCTCCGACTGGAGCGCGGCGGAAAACAAGAAGCGCCGCGGCCGTTCTTCCTGATCCATCCAGAGGCAGTTCTTCGAGGAGCGACAATCATGCTGGCGGATACCTGGCACCTATTCCACAAATACATGATCATCACCCTGCGCATGCCCCTGTGGTCGCTGTTCACCCTGATCCAGCCCCTCATCTGGCTGATCATCTTCGCCCAGCTGTTCGGGCACTTCGTGCAGGCCGACCGCTACATGGACTTCATGGTACCCGGCATCCTGATCATGACCGTGCTGTTCGGTTCCTCCTGGTCGGGTGTGAGTCTGTTACGGGAGATCTCCGCCGGAACGGTGGACAAGATGCTGGCCTCGCCCGTCTCGCGCGTGGCCATCGTCCTCAGCCGGGTGTTGCACTCCGCCGTCCAGGTCATCGCCCAGGCCTTCATCATCCTGGTGGTGGCCTGGCTCATGGGCGCCACCATCAGCATGAACCCCATCCACGTCTTGCTGGGCATGCTGTTGATCTTTCTCCTGGGTATCGGCTTCGCGGCGCTGTCCAACGGCTTCGCCATCACCCTGCAGCGGGAGGAACCGCTGGTGATGATCGGCAATCTCATGACCCTGCCGCTAATGTTCTTTTCCTCCGCGCTGGTCCCCGAGCGCTTCATGCCGGACTGGATCGAACTGATCTCCCTCATCAATCCCATCACCTATGCCGTGGAAGGGGTGCGCGCGGTGCTGGCCACTCCCGTGGACCTGACCGTGTTCGCGCGGGGACTGGGAATCATGGCGCTGTTCGCGGCCGTCACCCTGGCCTGGGCCGTGACGGCCTTCAAGTCACTGCGCGATTGAGCCCCGCGCGTGTAGCGGCATAGCGCCCCGCTCAGCCGGGCAGCAGCCAGATGCGGGCATGGGGCATGCCGCGGGTCACCGCAAAGGTCTCCACGATCTCGTCACTGTCGCCATCGAGGATGCTGAGGGTGCCTTCGGCGGCATTGGCGCTGAACACCCAGCGCGTGCGCCCCTCTTGATCGAGCATGGCCAGGGCACCGGCGGCGGCCCCCAGACGGTGCTCCTTACGCAGCTGCAGGCGGGGCAGGTCCGTGAGGTCGAAGATCAACAGGACATCGTCCTTGAGATGGGCGCGTTGCTCCGGAGAACCGGAACTGCCCGTGGTGAGATAGAGTTTGCTGCCGTCGGCATTGAAGTAATACTTGCTGATATAGATGTCGGGCAGGGTGATCTGCTCCACGGTCTCGCCGGCGGCGATGTCATGGACCGTGAGACGAGCGATGACGTGCTGTGGATCGGACTTGCGGTCGGCCCCACGGCCGAAGAGATAGCGGCCGTCCGGCGTGATGAACAGATTGCTGTGGCCGGCAAAGGAGAAGCGGCTCTCGATGCGGTGCGCCACAGGATCGATCACGGCCACCGTTCCGTAACCGTTGTTGAGGTTGTAGACCTTGCCGCACAGGGGTGAATAGACCAGACCGTGAGGGAAGGCGTGATTGGGCTCGGCTGCTTCCTGCAATTCCTCTTCCCGTTCCACCTCGCAGAGATTGATGGTGGCCAGGACCTGCAGGTCAGTGGCCGGATCCCGCGGGTCGTTGCCGACCACCGACAGCGTACCGTCCTTGAGATTGCTGACATAGGCGGTGATCGGCACCTGCGGAGCGGCGTCGCTGGGATAGGTAAAAGCGGCTTGGTGGTGGCCGCGCCCCACACAGATCGTGCCTTCCCAGCGTGCATCGCGGCTAGCGGTATCCCGCACCACGGTCACCGAGGACCCCTGGTCGCCGCAATTGAGCCGGTCGTTGCCCGTCTCCTTGTCACCGTCGTTCATGAACCAGTCGCGTGTGGAACGGGGATCGCTGTAGATGTGGGCGGGAAAGGCGTCTGCGGGAAAAGTGTCCTGCACACGGATCTCCTTGCTCTGCGGCTCCAGCAGGATGACCTTGCCCTCCCGTGTCATCCCCACCAGGACAGGACGCAGTTCGGGTGGCTGGCCGCTGGCCGGTGCCTGCGGCACGGTCTCGATGCTGCGCCGGCCATTGCATTCCCGGACCAGGGTCAGGGAACCCTGCTGGCGGTCGCCGGTATAATAGACGAGGGTATAGTCACGGTCGCTCATCGGTCTTCCAGTCTCTCTTGGCAAGGATTGCGGAAGTGAAGGCGTATTATAGCGGTATTTCACCGCTGCCGCGTCTAACAGGCTGTCGAAATTCTACTCACGCGGTGTTGAAAATGGCCTCGAAATGCGTATTTACCACTCGCAAACCGTGCTTTCTCGGCCATTTTCGCCTGGTCTCGCACTTGCCTGAGCGACCACGAGATCGCCATCTCGAGATTACCGGCAAACCCGCAATGCTCGGCTGGACATTGCTCAGAACGGGTATTCCTCAGAAAAAGACGTTGATCCCGGTGGAGAAGATGAGGCGCTCGTAATCGCTCAGAGAGGAACTCTGCTGTCCTTCGACGATGTCTTGGGGATTGAGAATGAAACCCACGGGCAGATTGGAATCGTTGCGCGTCCAGGAAAGATTGGCGAACAGGCGGACGTTGTTGCGCAGGCGA